>JBDNFP010000182.1:0-12478 GCA_041689775.1 Spirosomataceae bacterium | reverse complement strand
GCCAATTAGTTCCTTCTTTTTTCTTTAATTCTGTAAGCGTTGCTGCCTGTGAATAGTAATTATCTGATTTTTTACTTATCTGATACTGTTCTTTTCTTTCATTTAAAAAGTGATTGAAAACGTATCTGATACAACCCAAGTGTTTATCCAAAAAAGTTTTCTGCTCCTGTGTTTGCTGTAATTCAAATTGATATGTACGAAATATTGTTTTCATATATTAGTAAATAGTCTAACATTTTGTAAAAAAATAGTTTATTTATGTGAATCACTATCTTTTTTGTAAATATTCCCATTCATTTTGAAAAACATTCACAAAAAACTTCGCTACTATGTCTAAAAAATCTAATTACATCAGCATAAATCACTCTAAACATTACTTAAAATGTCATTTAATCTTTGTTTGCAAGTATCGTAAACCAATGTTAGTTGGTCCGTTAAATGATGATATTAAGCAAATCTTCTTATAAATTGACCTAGATAGCTACTTACTATTCATAGAACCAATCACGAAGTGTATTCAGCAAAGATACTCGTTTTTTAAAGTTTACGTCGAACAGTAGATTGACTTGCCACTTCGAGCATTTCCTGCACACGGGGTATCAATGAGCTAGTAGAATAAAGGCGAATAAATTCATTAATAGCCTGAACGTAGGCCTCTCGCCCCTTCAATTTTCCGATTATAAAAAGACGAAGAAGGGCAAACCTGTCCACCATAGAATCATTTTGATACATGGCAAGACCACTTTCAATGTCATTCAGAGCGTCACTATACTTCCCTGCTGAGTACTTGTCAAAAACAGCTTCGTAAGCCTTCTTAGCCGAAACTTTACCCGTGGTACTAGCTAACCCTGAATTGGCGTTTTGTTCCTGACTAACGAGGCGAGCGTAGGTAGAGCCAGGATATTCAGCTAGTAATTTTTGCTTCCACACTGACCGCTCTGCATCCGAACCTTCCAGTGTGAGGTATAGTAAATAGTACAGCTCCTCCCGATAGACAGTGGAGGGAAATTCGTTTAAAACCCGCTTAAAAGACTCTACAGCTTTCTTAGGCTCATCAAGGTCAAACCGATAAATTTTGCCCAGCTGATAAAGCGCTTTTTTCTTTCTTTTCTGAGAATTTGAAAAAGCAGAGTCTGTCAATGGGATATTTACTTTCAACTGATTTTTTCTTAACTCCCAATCCTCCGAACCCTTCGTTAGTCGTGTGGCGGGCATTAGGCCGGTTGGGGAGGCAGAGTTCGCAGGCTGGGTAGACGATGCAACGGAGGTTAGGTTTGCGAAAGAAGTATTTTCTTTACTAGACCTCCGCCAATTGTCTTCCAAAGAGCGAGTACCCCATATACGCCGGAATTCTACCCTACCCTGATTAATCAAAAGTGGATCATACAGTTCCCAGCGACGTCCATTGCCCGATAACGATGGTGTTCCAAGAGATGCTACCGGGCGATTCATGATCGCTAAATCTTGCTGGACTTTACGTAGGAGTTGTTGCTTTTCATCTTCCTCCGCTTCAATAATAACATCCATTTTTCTATCAAGTGCAACAGGGTTCATCTGCGCAAGTACTTGCAAACTATCTTCGGTGCGTACCACGGTAATTTGGGCAACAAACTCGTCGAGTGCCTTCTTTCGGTCTGCTACGGTCTTATATTCCAATGATTGTTTGGGGAGTAAAACCAGAGCGCTATCATAGTAAGCCTGCGCCATTTCATAATTTTCGAGTCGGTCATAATGAATACGGGCTAATTCCAGATAAGTGTAAGGTACTTGCTGAGTGTTGGAAGTTGCTACTGAAACCGATTTCCGTAAATACCCAATGGCATCCGGAAACCTTCCTCTTCTTTCGGCCAACAAACCCATTGTGTAATAGATACGATCTTTCAGGTCGTTATTCTTCCGGTCTTTGAGCATTTTTTCAAAGCCTACCTTTGTCAAATCTACACTAGGGTTTACCAGAACCTGATTCTGAAGCGAATTCATACTGGCAAAAAACGATAAATCGTAAGAAGGGTTATTTTTGTTTACGTCCCTATAATGTTCTTCGGCCAGAGCGTACTGGCTTATACGATCATAAAGTTGCCCAGCAATAAAGTGTAATCGAGCCTTTTCTTCTCCTTTACTGACAAACGGGAAAGTCTGTTCTAAGATAGCTACGGCGGTGAGGTACTCCTCCTGTTGTTGATGAATGTTTGCCTTAGCGAGATAAAAATGCCGGGTTGCTTCCTTGGTCAATGGTTGTTGGCGTAGGTATTCGGCCACATTAAGGGCATTGGAATAGTCCTTCTTTTGGGCGTAAGCTCGCATGAGCCAAATTAGGGCAATATTCTTATCGTCTTCGTCTCGACCATTAGTAAACACGTACCGTAAAGCCTCTACACCATCATCATATTCTCCAAGGTACAGGCGAGCTTTGCCAATCAAGGTATAGCTATCATCCAACCACTTACTATTTTGATGTTTTTCGGCAACAATTGAGGCTTTTTTAATGGCGTTTTCAAGTTGGGGCTTTACACTCAACCCTACGGTTGAGTCCAGCGGCGTCAAAATAGGCAGCAATTGATTATAATTATCCTTCCAGGCTTTCCGCATCGTAGATTCGGCTAACTCGGTTTCAGTACGGGCTATGTAGTAAGCATTATATTTAGCGGTGAGATTATGAAAGGCAATACTACCGGGACGAGTGCTGAATTGGGAGCAACCGAAAAAAATACTAGTAAAGAGTAGCCATAAGCAGCTACGTAGTAAACTATGAACAGGGTTAGTTTGCACAAACGAGTAATTTCGTTCTTTAAAATGAGTTATTTTACGTAATTCTAAAACGTCTTAACGGGTAAATCCGTATCGAATATAGTGCCATTTACTCGATATTGGTTTATTATCGCCCAAAATCAATAACAACGCCTTACTCAACACGATGGAAAAGCCAGAACCAGATAGGTGGAAAAAGATAGAAAAACAATCTAACTCCTACGCCAAGTACTCAGCGTTGGCTTTCCAAATGCTTGGCACTATCGTGGGTTTTACTTACCTAGGATACCGTATTGATAGCTGGCAACAAAGTAAAATACCCGTGTGGACACTCATCCTTTCATTAGGCTCAATAGCTGCTTCACTGTACATGTTCATAAAGGGCAGCACAAACGACTAATTCTGGTGGGAACAACTTCTCAGAAAAGGGTTTTCTACACAAAAAGTGATTACCTTTGCGGCTTGGTGAATTAAGACAGTCGAATTTTACATTTCATGCTTCGAAGTATAGTCGCAACTTTCATTCTGGGAATTGCATTTTTTTTAGCTCTCAAGTATCAGCTTGATTGTTGGTTTCACCCCAAATTTGGCTACATGCTTGCCTTTTTTCTTGGGGTTTCATTCCTCTTTCATCGATTGATGGAGTTTGGATTCAAGGATAAGCGTGATAAATTCGTTGAATTCTACCTCTCTACCGTGGTTGCCCGACTAATTCTTTGCGTAATTTTCGTTGGCGTTTATCTATACCTAGAAGTTGATCAAATCGAAGTCTTTATTGCCAACTTTTTTGCACTCTATTTGTTTTATACAATTTTTGAAATCTACGGTTTGTATCGTAACTTGCGCCGCGATTCATAACGCCTAGTACTTACTTCTTTTATGTTTACATCTATCCGTCGTTTTTTATCTCTCGCACTATTCGCTGCGGTATTGATACCTACCACTTTACGTGTAGAAGCCCAGCCAACCCAAGAGCACAGCAAGATTGTCCAAGAAATTAACGAAATCGAGCATGAGATTGAAAGTAATCTCGAAGAGCATGAGGAAGAATTCGATATTGGTGAGATGATTATGCATCACATTGCTGATTCACACGAATGGGAGTTTGCCCATGGTGTTATTCTCCCACTACCCGTCATTCTTTATTCTGCCGATCACGGACTTGAAGTATTCTCTTCATCGAACTTCCACAATGAGCAGCACGAATACAATGGCTACCACCTCGAACATGGTGATTCGGAGCATATTGTGCCGCTTGATGAGTCCCGGACAATATATGACTTTTCAATTACTAAGAATGTTGCGTCAATGATTGTCAGCGCAGTATTGTTATTGGTAATATTTCTTAGCGTTGCCAGTGCCTACCGAAAGCGCAAAGGAAAAGCCCCACGGGGTTTTCAATCAGCCATGGAATTACTAGTACTTTTTATACGGGATGAAGTGGTAAAACCGAACATTGGACCTAAGTACGAGAAGTACCTCCCCTACCTTTTGACTTTGTTTTTCTTCATACTTATTAATAACCTATTGGGGTTATTGCCGGGTGCTGCCAACGTAACCGGTAATATCGCTGTTACGATGACGTTAGCCATCATCACCTTCATCATCGTACACATTAACTCCAATAAGCACTATTGGATGCACCTTGTAAAGCCAACGGGCGTTCCCATCGCTTTGCTTCCTATCATGATCCCAGTGGAGATTGTGGGTGTGTTCATGAAGCCTTTTTCTCTAATGATCCGGCTTTTTGCCAACATGACGGCGGGTCACATCATTCTGCTGAGCTTGTTCGGTTTGATCTTCATCTTTAAGAGCCTGTTTGTTGCCCCGGTGGTATCCGCTTTTGCTCTATTCATGAACTTCATTGAAATCATGGTAGCCTTTATTCAGGCATTCATCTTTACGCTACTTTCATCGATGTATATTGGTAGTTCTATTGAGGACAATCACGAGGCCGATCACGGACATTAATTTATTGCAATCTTTTGTTTTTATTAATTCTATATTTTCTCTAAACAATTACAAGTATGTTACTTCAAATTTTGCTTCAAACAGCTGAACAAAGTGGTACCGGTCTAGCAGTAATGGGAGCCGGTATCGGTGCTGGTCTAGCCGCTATCGGTGCTGGTTTAGGTATCGGTCGTATCGGTGGTAGCGCTATGGAAGGTATCGCTCGTCAGCCTGAGGCTGCTGGTCGTATCCAAACTGCCATGCTTATCATCGCGGCTCTTATTGAGGCAGTAGCTCTTTTTGCAGCGGTAATCTGTCTGCTTATTTCTTTCAAGTTGTAATTTATTGCAACCGGAGCCGATTCTGTTTATCACATTAGGTAATGGGCAGAGGTTCGAAAAATTGACCCGTGAGAGCATTAGGCTCTCACGGATTTTTTCAAAAGATTGAGTTCCTAGTCGGAACGCAAGAAATTACAAGATCTTACAACTAATCAGAATCCATAATCATGGCATTACTAACTCCCGCAATCGGACTTATATTCTGGATGTTGGTGGTATTTTTACTGCTGGTTTTCATCCTACGCAAGTTTGCTTGGAAACCCATCATTGACGGTTTGAACGACCGCGAAAAAGAAATTCAGGGAGCTTTGGACATGGCCGAAAGCACCAAAGCTGAAATGGCCAAGTTGAAAGCTGACAATGCGAACCTTATTGCGGAAGCGAATGCCGCACGCGACAAGATCATTCGTGAGGCAAAAGATGCCTCAGAACGCATGATCCTTGAAGCCAAAGACAAAGCAATTACCGAAGGTCAGAAAATGATTGACAACGCCCGCGAAACTATCCGCAACGAGCAGCAGGCTGCTATTGCCTCCATGAAGAAAGAAGTGGCAACGCTGTCTCTCCAAATTGCTGAGCAAGTACTTGGACGTGAGTTGAACGATAAAGCATCACAGGAAAAACTTATTACTGAATTAGCTTCTTCAGCACGTTTGAACTAATTCTTTCACAATTCAAGCCCAACTAATATGTCAGTAGGAACCGTAGCCTCTCGATACGCCAAATCGCTCATCGAATTTGCTGAGGAACAGAAAGTCGTGGAAGAAGTATATCAGGATATGCTGTTGTTTAAGCAGGTTGCAGAAGAAAATCGAGGAATAATGCTTGCTCTCAAAAGCCCTGTTGTTCGTCACGGGAAGAAACTGGCTATTCTGAAGGCAATTTTCCTTGATAAGGTAAACCCAGTATCTTTTTCTATTTTCAACATTATTACGAAGAAAAACCGGGAAGCTATTTTGGATGCCATTGCAGAAGAGTACGTTGTTCAATACAACAGCTACAAAGGAATCCAAAAGGCAACTGTTATCACCAGCGTACCTCTTACTGCTCCCCTTCGGAAGCAATTCAACAAAATTGTTGCCGATGCTACCGGGAAAACCGTAGAATTGGAAGAGAAGATCAATGAAAAATTAATTGGCGGATATGTTCTCCGCGTAGGTGACACTCAAATTGATGCTTCTATAAAGAGTCGTCTAAACGCCTTGAAATTAGAGTTAGTTTAACTAAAGAGTTTACTTTTTATCTGTATAATTTGAAAGACTTTGCGGCTTTGCGGCAAAGTCTTTTTCTTTGGGGAAGTACCAATATTTTTATATTAACCTACTCAGATCGTAGCGAATGAATATACTGGAAGAAACCCGTAAAATTGATATTCTACAAGTCGTTCAGGACGTGGGTCTGATGATCCATGATCAACGGAGAATCCTTTGTCCATTCCACACCGAAAAAATGCCATCGCTATATCTTTACCCCCAAACGAATACCTACTATTGTTTTGGATGTGGTAAACATGGTGACGTTATTCATTTTTACGCCGGACTAGGCCAAATAGAATATAAGAAAGCGATGCATGAACTCGCTTTCTTATACGTACCGGGATATATACGGAAAGGGGCTGCCCCGCCCAAGAGGCAAATGGTTCGCCCGGAAATTCCGGCGGATCACCTTCCAGATACCAAAACTTACGAATACCAGAAGCTGCACACAGAGATTTACGAAGCCTTTGAAGAGTTTTGCAAAACGCAGGAAGATTCTGAAGTCTCGAACCAAGGGTATGCCTATTTGAAACAACGAGGGTTTCAGGACTACACCCTTCGCAATTTTGGCATCTTTATCATCAAAGACTACCACATTACTAATTACTACCTTCGGTCGAGATTTAGTCTCGCCGATCTGCGGGCAAGCGGAATGTACAACGACAAGGATAACCTGGTGTTTTATAAACACTCGATCATTATCCCTTATTACAACAAGGGAAGGATTGTGTTTTTACAAGGCCGGATAATCGGCAGTCCTGTTGATAAGACGCCTCGCTATCAGTTTTTAAGCGGAGTTCCAATCCCGTTGTTCAACAGCGATATGCTGCTCAAAGTACGTACGGGAAAGGTTGTATACCTGACGGAAGGAGCATTTGATTGTATCACGCTCGTGCAGCAAGGCCATCCGGCTGTAAGTTTGGGCAGCGTTACGATGTTCAAAAAAGAATGGGCCAAGTTTTTCCGAAGGTTTGAAATATGCTTTTGGTTTGATAATGACACCGCCGGTCAAAATGCAACTAAGGCGTACCAGACTATCTTTGAGGAGGCAGGAATTAGTGCCCACCAACACAGTGTAAAGGAAGGCTTTAAAGATATAAATGAGTACTACACCAAAAGAGATCAGGGTTTACTTGACTAGAATCTTCTTCAACTCCGTTACGTTACCGATCAGTATTAAGTGATCTCCGGGCTGCAATTCATGTTCTGTATCTACTTCTAATTCCAGTTTTTTAACCTTGCGGGTATAGCCCAGTATACTCTTTTCATTTTTAACGTGTACGTAGGCAACTACCTTTAAGGCCGAGGATCTGGTCAAACCAGTTTCGGATAGCTTTTTATAATAAAACTTCTGGGGGATGCGGAGCTCCATCATCGCAGATTCTTCACAAATCTCGTAAGAGTTTTCAAGTTGGGGTATGGTGAGCCGTTTGGCTACTTTTTCGGCTGAGTCCTGTTCGGGTAATAATATTTCGTCCACGCCAAGAGCCTCGATTACTGTTCGGTGGACATCGTTAAAGGCTCGTCCAATCAGCTTTTTTACCTTCATCTGCTTCAATAGAGCGGTAATCAACACCGACGCCGCAAAATCCTCTCCAATAGCTACCACCACAATATCCATATCCCGAAGGGGGATAGTATTGAGGTTATGAATATCGGTGCAGTCCATACAGACCGTGTGTGTGATACGGTTTTTAAGCGTATCAATCTTGTTCATATCGATATCGGCGCCAATCACTTCATGCCCCATGGCCGTAAGCCGAACCGATAGCGTGGCGCCAAAATTCCCTAATCCAACTACAAAAAATTTCATGTACTTCTAGTTTATAAATATTGTTTCGTTCGGATAGCGGTAGTTGATGGTCCTGACCTGCCGCACAAAGGCAACAAACAAGGTAAATGTACCAACCCGACCAACAAACATTAGAAAAATCAAAACAAACTTTCCTGCATCGGAAAGCAAAGGCGTTATACCAAGAGTAAGACCAACGGTACTAAATGCTGAGAAGCATTCGAATGCCACCTTTATAAGTTGCTTTTCCGGCTCTAATACAGTAATGAACAGAATCGCAGGTCCAATTGCTAATAAAGAGAGCATAATTGTAGAAAATGCACGACGTACCGACTCGGTTGGAATTTGACGTCTTCTGTATTCAACCCGATCCTTTCCTCGCGCCAGACTCAGAATATTAAGCATTGCTACCGCAAAGGTAGATGTCTTGATACCTCCACCCGTAGATGCCGGGGAGGCCCCGATCCACATCAAAAGCAGGTAAATAAGCACTGTGGCAGGTTGCATCAACGACATATCAAAGGTATTGAAGCCAGCCGTCCGGGGCGTAACCGAGGCAAAAAAAGTAGTCATTACTTTCCCGAGTACTGAATCATGATTTGCCAGAATACCATGATTTTCGGTAATGGAAAAGGTAACCATACCAACGGTGAGCAAAATAAATGAAGTAACAAGAACTAGGGTAGTATTAATACTAACCGTACGTGGTAGATGCCTTATGGGTTTTCGGTCAAACAGCCACCCAAAAATTTGACGTAGATAATGTATAGTATAGTAGTAAAAATCTGTAATAATGGGAAAGCCAATGCCTCCGATCAACACGAGGATGCAGATTACAAATTGAAAATCATATTCAGTAGCGAGATAAGTATTAAATAAACCGCCAGGAATGGTTGAGAATCCGGCATTACAAAAAGCAGAGATGGCATGAAAAATAGAGAAACGTAGCTTTTGTCCCGAGGTACCAAATGCCGCATCTCCCACCGTCAGGTAGATGCAGGCAACACCAATTACTTCTACCAAGAGTGTAATCACGATGATCTGGGCCAGCGACTTGAATGTATCACTCACCCGTTCGGCCGTTACAAAATCCTTTAAGAATAGTTGATTTTCGATCGAAAAGCCTCCTTTATACAAGTAGCCAAAGAAGCTGGTAAATGAGAGTATGCCTAAACCGCCAAGTTGAATTAAAATCAGAATAAAAAACTTCCCCAACCGTGTAAACTCCGTGGCTGTATCAAGGGTACTCAATCCGGTAACACAAACTGCACTAACGGAGGTAAAGAGAGCGTCGGTAAAGGAGATTCCGTTGACAGTAGCCCGGGGTAACAATAACAAGCCGCAGCCCATCAAGGACAGTAGCAAAAAACTGATCACGAAGGCCAAGGCCGGGTTAAATCTCTTGGTATAAAGGAGTAAGACTTTACGAGAGGAGTCTAGCAGAATAAGAACGAAGCATAGTATCAGACTACCATAATAGGCATACGATTTATAGTCTGGTTTGAGCTGGATAGCCGTATACTTATAGTAACAGAATATCGCCAGGAATACTACGGGCAACCATTGTAGAATCTTGGGAGTGATCCCATCTTTGGGATTTAACAGATTCCGGAGGCCGAGCGTAACAGTAAATGCAGTGAGATATATCAGGTACATCACGGCAAAGTAGATATACTTGATAAAGTGGGGGAAGCCCACATCATAGGCCACCAACAGGAACACAAACAGTCCCAGATAGAATGAGAAATCTTCAAAAAAGCTGTGTGATTTTCGGAATAGTGTGTTGCGAAACTGGAAATTAATCCAATATTTTTTTCTTCTTTTCATTGATTAATTCTATCAGCCAACTTAGTCTTATAACGATATCCACTCCTGCGACTTCCCTCAGTATTGCAGTTTTTCAATCCCTGGTGTAGGCTTCCAACCAAATTTTGGCTCAAAATGATCCCAAATAATTTTTGATAGATTAGTCAATAACACATATCCTTCATTATCAGGCTTCCATCGTTCATCCTCCTGACTCTTTGTCGTGACACAATATACATATTCTCCGTGCGGTGCGTGAACAAATAGCACTTCGGACTTTGCCCGATTGACCGCCCCGTTTTTGGCGGCAACTTTAACCGAGGGTGGTAGTTGAGATAGCCCTTGCCCATCCCAAAACTGACGACCCATGTACCGATACATCCGTTCGCTACTGGCAGGATTTATGACCTTCCCTGCCCTAATCAAATGCATAAGCGTGGCCATTTCTCGGGGAGTGGTTTGTCCCCAGCCAAATACTTTCTGGAAATTTTCTCTCCCTTGCGTTCGTGAATTGAACCGGGTATTGACAAAGCCTTGTTTTTGGAGCCAATCATTAATAATTATTCCCCCACCAGCAAGTGACTGCAACCACAAACTACCGGTGTTGTCCGAAAGGCTCGTCATCAAAAGTAAGAGGTAACTCAGGGGAATTTGGGTGTCCCTAAGTGAACCAACAATGCCATCATCATAACGTAGCGATTGGTCATAGGTCAGTAATGTATCATAGGCAAAGATATCCTTCGCAATCTGATCGAAAACACCGCACATAATAGGTATTTTGACCATACTCGCCGTTGGAAAGATACTATCCGCATTAATTTCAACGCTCCTACGGGTTTTAAGATTATACACATAGACACCGACCTCTCCTTTAAATCCTTGGATAGCTACTTCTACTTTTTTTGTTAGTTCCTTATCTACCTTTTGGTTAGTCGTGTAAAGATAAAGCTGCGCATTTACAATCTGAGTAAAACATATACTTAAAATAATGGCTAGGTAAGTAGCTGACAGCTATTAGCTTGTAGCTGTTACCTTTTTGTAAATATTTGATATATAGAATATTAGCCAGTAATTTGACTAAATTAATAATACAAACTAATTATGCATTAGTACTTACTTCATATTAGTTAGTTGATGCGTTGAAGTCTGAGTGCTGATTAGATTTGTGGTCGATATTAGTCGCCGTAAAGATACCAATTGCCAATAAATACCGATGCAAGAATGCTTTTTGTTAAGCGAATCAACCTCTTTCAAGTGATTAGAATTTTAGTATTAACCCTTTTATAATTCAGTACTATGTACCATTCCTGGTTAAAACTCCATTTTTAAGTAAAACAAAAACGCTCCATGAAGAAATCAATAGTACTTCTATTAGTGGTATGTACCTACTCAACGATAGCACAAACACCCGAAAAAGATCGCTGGAGTAATGCCAAGGCAACTACCTGGTATGCCAAACAACCCTGGCTTTTCGGCTCGAATTATAACCCGGCTAGCGCGATCAATCAACTCGAAATGTTTCAAAAGGATAGCTTTTCACCCGAAGGAATCGATAAGGAACTAGGCTGGGCTGAGGCGCTTGGGACAACCACCGCCAGGGTTTATTTACATGATTTACTTTGGGAAGATAAGGAAGGCTTTACTAAACGCCTGGATCAATTTCTTGATATTTGCGCGAAACACAAGATTCGTCCAATGCTGGTACTTTTTGATTCTTGTTGGGATCCTTATCCTAAAACAGGTCCCCAACGCGCCCCGCAACCCGGTATTCATAATTCGGGATGGGTTCAAAGTCCCGGAGCCGAAGCTTTGACCGATGTTTCGCAGTACCCACGCCTTGAAACCTATGTCAAAGAGGTGATTGGAGCGTTTGCCAATGACTCCAGAATATTAATGTGGGACCTGTGGAACGAGCCTGAAAACACCAACGATAACAGCTACGGAAAAAATAATCTCAATCAAGAGCCCACCAAAAAGCCAGAAATCGTTACCCGACTATTACCCTACGTATTTCAATGGGCGCGCTCCGCACAGCCTACTCAGCCTCTGACCTCAGGAGTTTGGAATTTCCCTCGTAACAAGGATATGTCTAACCCAAACAATTGGACTGAAGTTCAAAAAACACAGTTAGAAAATTCGGACATAATAACTTTTCACCACTACTCCGATGCAGCAGCTTTTGAACGAGTAGTACAACAATTAATGAAGCTAAACAGGCCCTTAATTTGTACTAAATTTATGGCTAGAGGTCCTAAAAGCCTGTTTCAAACCCACCTGCCCATCGCAAAAAAGTATAGCATTGGAATGATTAATTGGGGGTTTGTAGCCGAAAAAACCCAAACTTATCTACCCTGGGATAGCTGGCAGAACCCATACATCAATGGGCACCAACCCGATGTATGGTTTCACGAAATCTTGAAGGCAGATGGTAGCCCTATTGATCCAGTAGAAATTGGGTAGTGTAACAGAATGTATGCCGTGATTAGGCGGCGTTTTTGTGCCAAATGTAAGCTTTCATCATCCCATAATGCATATCGTCTTTTTTGGAAAAACAGATCGTCTTGCGAGCCAGCCGCTTAATATGC
>JBDNFP010000181.1:0-13155 GCA_041689775.1 Spirosomataceae bacterium | reverse complement strand
ATTGACGGAAAGAATATCGCCGAACTGGCAGAAATGGATATACGGGAGCTGGCCAACTGGTTGAAAGACCTAGAAGATCGCCTCGAAAACCGACAGCAGGTTATTGCCCACGAAGTACTCAAAGAAATCCGTAAGCGGGTAGGTTTTTTGCTCGATGTGGGACTGGACTACCTGACCCTCAACCGGGCGTTACGTACTCTCTCTGGAGGAGAAGCGCAGCGGATACGACTCGCTACGCAGATTGGTACGCAGCTAACGGGCGTACTCTATATTATGGACGAGCCGAGTATCGGCCTCCATCAGCGCGACAACGTGCGACTTATCAACTCCCTGAAAAACCTCCGGGACTTGGGCAATACTGTTCTGGTGGTTGAGCACGATAAAGATATGATGCTGGCCTCCGACTATATCCTAGACATTGGTCCCGGAGCCGGACGTCACGGTGGCCACGTCGTTGGACAGGGAACCCCCGAGGAATTTCTGAAAAATGGCTCCACTACTGCTGAGTATCTAAACGGTAGGCAAAGTATCGAGGTACCCGCCGAACGGCGCAAGGGCAACGGAAATTCGTTGGTCTTGAAGGGCTGCACAGGGCATAACCTCAAAAACGTGACGCTGAAATTCCCGTTGGGTACCATGATTTGTATCACGGGTGTGAGCGGTAGTGGTAAGTCGTCCTTGATTCATGAGACATTATTTCCGCTGCTAAACCAGCATTTTTACCGTTCGCGTCGTGAGCCTTTGGCCCACAAAACTATCGAAGGGCTCGAACATCTTGATAAAGTTATCGAGGTTGATCAGTCGCCGATTGGCCGCACGCCACGCTCCAACCCGGCTACTTATACAAACCTCTTTACGGACATCCGGGCCCTCTACGCCGAACTACCCGAATCCAAAATACGAGGCTACAAGCCGGGACGGTTTAGTTTTAATGTCAAGGGCGGCCGTTGCGAAGACTGTGAAGGCGCCGGGAGAAAGAAAATCGAGATGGATTTTCTGCCCGACGTGTACATCGACTGCGAAACCTGCAAGGGAAAACGCTTCAACCGAGAGACTTTGGAGGTGCGTTTCAAGGGTAAATCGGTAGCTGATATTCTGGATATGACCGTAGAGCAGGCGCTTGAATTCTTCCAAAACCAGCCCCGCGTTTTACGGAAAGTTCAAACCCTCCATGATGTCGGGCTGAGCTATATCACCTTGGGGCAACACGCTACGACTCTATCGGGAGGCGAGGCCCAGCGGGTGAAACTTTCGGAAGAACTTTCGAAGCGCGACACCGGCAAAACCATGTACATTTTGGATGAGCCCACCACTGGGCTGCATTTTCAGGATATTAAGCATCTATTAGCCGTACTGCAAAAGTTAGTCGAAAAAGGAAATACCGTCCTGATCATCGAGCATAATATGGACGTAATCAAAGTAGCCGACCACGTGGTAGACCTCGGCCCCGAAGGCGGCGGACTCGGCGGGCAAATCATCGCCGAAGGTACCCCCGAAAAGGTAGCAAAGGTGAAGGGTAGTTATACCGGGCAGTTTTTGAAGTTGGAGTTGGAGGGGTAGTTAATCCTCACCCTTCCTTCCTTCCTTCCAGATGCTGCATCAAATCCTCACCCCACTGTTGCCAGATATTGATTGCCATATTACAGATTTGTTGAGCTAGGGGAACTTCGGCACAATACTTCTCCGCATTATCATATAGCATGGTTCGAATAATCTAGTGACTTTTCTTTATTCGGTACATTTTTTTGATAAAAAAGCCCCAAATTAAGAAGTGTTGTAGCAAGGTTTATCTGAAAAGCCGAAGGATTCTTCTCGGCTAGGATTCTGCGAATGTTAAGCGCCTCGGTGTACTCTTCCTCCGCCCGTGCCAGTTGCTGCGTGTTCTGATGCGAAATCGCAAGGTAGTTCAGCGTAGTCGCTTTCTGAGAATCATCTATAGCGTATTTCAGCATCAACTCAATATACTGAATTGCCTGGCTGAATTGGTTCTGCTCCGCTAAAAATTTGGCCGCCGAAAAACAAGTATCGTAGCTTTCGTGGATCGCTAAGGCCTCGGTATAGTAGTAGCGGGCGTCGGAGAACCAATCCGGGTTATTTTTATTCAGAGCAAGCAGTTGGGCTTTGGTCAGGTACTCCTGCGCCAGGATCTGTTTTTTCTGGTCCAGAAAAGTTTCGGCATTTTCCAACAGGTCTTTATCCCTTTCCAAATCGTCGGGGTTAAGTACCCGGTTGGCGCTTTCCAGATCACCCAGTTCAAATAGCCTTCTCGCTTCCTGCAATCGGGGGCTATCGGGACTGGTAGTGCTGTATAAACTTAACGCCAGGGTACGAACCTTATCCTCAAATTCGGTGAGTTCTTTTTGTAGTTCATTCCGTTGCTGGCTCATGTCCAGTAGCCTTATGTTCAACTCCTGCAAGGTGTCCGTGAGTAATTTCCGGAGTTCCTGGTCATCCAGTACGGCTAATTTCTGTTCATGCTTTTGTTTTTTTGCGTTACCTCCGTCGAGTCCTCGTTGAGCTTCTGTACCTGTATATTCAATTAGCTATGCCTTTCGAAAATATCGAAATTGATGGTAGAAATCCGGGCAAGCACTTCTTCCCCTACCTCAGTGGGAAGCGTAGTGAGTTGGCCTTCCATACGTTTCATCCCCTCCAACACCTCAGTCATTTGTTCGTGCAGCATGGCAAGGGGCTTGGCGTTAAATATTTCGCTCACGCCCTCGATATGCTTAATCTCCTCGGAGAAATTGCGGCATATCAACTCAAAAAACGTTTGATGCTTATCTTCGCGCATCCAGCCTAGGCGCATCAGGGCATGCAGGGCTTCGGGTACCTCTAACCCTCGGATGTTGCGGAGTTCATCCAGCACAAAGTGGTGTACTTCATCCTGTAATAGTAATTGTCGCTCGCTTAATTCGTGGGTGTAGTCCCACAGCACCAATTGGTCAAAAATCTGGTCGGCGGGGTTGTCGGGGAGCGCATTTTGGGTTTTTACTCCCTTTATCTCGGCGGCTAGGTGGGCGCGGATACTCTCTATGAGCTTGATTTGGTACTCTTCATCGCTAAGCGGAAAAGTACACAACGCTGGAGGAGTGCGTTTGAGTTTGTGGTAAAGGGCTTGGAGTTTAGTGCGGTGTCCGGTCAGATAACCTCCTTCCGTTTGGTGGGTACGGATAAAAGCTATGGCTTGGTCGCAAGTCTGTCCGAGGGAGGAGAGGTAGGAGCGCCGGATGGCCCGTTGTAGGGTGGCGTTTTCGGGTATGTCCAGATCGGCTACGTTTTGCTGGTACCATTTTTTGCTTTTTTGCCATAACCTTCTTCCCGCTTCACCACGTAATGCATCTACCATTACTCCGGTCAGGTCATTTTCTGGGGCGTAGTAAAAGAGTTTGTTTGCTAGCGTGGCGAGCTCGATAAGTTACATGGTGGTGGTGAGGTGGTTTCTAAAAACACGAAATGCCCCGTAAATACAGCGGGTGATTTAGAGTTTTCTTTTAAAGTTATCCTCTCCTAGTATCTACCTAAACCTTCAATTTGCAATATTTTGGTATTTTTTTCTTGCAATTTGAAAGTTAAACTTTCAAATTGCAAAATGATACCTCGTCTTATTGAAGAAAAATTACTCCGTGCTCTACGCACTATGCCCGTGGTGGCCTTGTTGGGGCCGCGTCAGGTAGGAAAGACAACGTTGGCATTTCAGTTGGCGCAACAGGCTATTGATAAGTCATCCTCTTACCTGGATCTAGAACTCGACTCTGATCTTAGTAAGCTGAGTGACACAGAAGGATACCTGCGCCGGTTCGAAAATCAACTTCTGATTATTGACGAGGTACAGCGCCTACCCGGTCTATTTCGCGTGCTGCGGGGGCTGGTTGATATCAGGAAAAGAGCCGGAGAAAAGGCCGGGCAATTTTTGCTATTGGGCTCGGCCTCCCGTGATTTGTTGCAACAGTCTTCGGAAACCATGGCCGGGCGTATCCGGTATCTGGAACTGACACCGTTTTCGGTACTTGAACTATACGAAAATGATCCTCTGGGTTTCAACTTTGAAAAACTGTGGTTTCGAGGGGGCTTTCCTGATAGCTACCTTGCCTCGACAGATATTGAAAGTTGGGATTGGCGTAATGATTTTATTTCTACTTATGTAGAGCGGGATATACCCTTGATGGGCCCCAATGTATCAGCAAATCGAATGAAGAAATTCTGGACGATGCTGGCGCATTACCACGGACAACAGGTAGTACTCTCCGAAATAGGTCGAAGCCTTGAAGTAAGCCACACTACGGTGCGTTCCTACCTCGATACTCTGGTTGACTTTTACATGGTGCGGCAAATACCCCCTTGGTCAGGTAATACCAAGAAGCGCTTGGTAAAATCACCAAAGATTTACCTGCGGGACACAGGTATTCTACATAATCTGCTAAATATTTCAACATTTGAAAGCCTCCTTGGTAATCCGGTATTGGGGGCGAGTTGGGAGGGTTTTGTGGTCGAGAATATCTTGGTACATCTATCAAGTCAATGGCGGTGCAGCTACTACCGCACTACCACCCAAACGGAGGTAGATTTAGTCCTAGAAGGACCTGATGCCCAGAGGTGGGCAATTGAAATCAAACGCTCATCGGCCCCGAAACTGAGTAGTGGTTTTCATGCAGCCTGCGAAGATCTGAATGCTACCCATAAATATGTTATTTACGCCGGTAGAGAGCGCTTCCCCATGCCAGAAAATACAGAAGCTATCGGACTAATTGAGTTTTTGAAAATGGTGCAGGAGACCAACCGATGAGAGTTTATAGTTTCTGGTCATATCAAGCTTCCGCTTGCTGTTTGTCTAGCTCCATTAGCCGTTCAAGATGATGGTACCCAATACCAAAAAAGCTCTTGGCAGCCTGTATTTTTTTCAGAAGCGCTTTCTGATCCGGAGCCGTACCACGACGCTTTTCGCCGATTATTAATACGTTTTTGGGCGTGTGCGCATCGGAAATAAACTCCACTACTTTCGTAGTGTAGCCAAAGTATTCCAGAATCAAGGAGCGGATTCCGTCGGTGACCATCTCGGCTTGCCGTTCCAGAAAAATACCATGTTTGGTCAGAAAGTCGAGTTCGTTCGTCGCTTTGTTTTTCTCAATTTCCCGGCGGATCTGCTTATGGCAGCAGGGTGCTACTACGATCAGATCGGCATCACCCGAAATACCTTGATAGATAGCCTCGTCCGTGGCGGTATCGCAGGCGTGCAGGGCGATTAGTACGTTGATGGCCTCCGTGGGTGCGTAATTCTCGATGGTACCTTCCTCAAAATGCAGCTGGTCAAACCCAGAATTGGCCGCAGTGGTAGTACACAGGTCTACGAGGTCTTTCCGAAACTCTACGCCTACTATCCGGGTAGGCTTTTGGAGTACGTTCGTCAGGTAGTCATACAGCGCAAATGTCAGGTACCCTTTGCCGGCGCCCATATCTACGATGTTGGTCAGGGGGCGCTCAGGTAGCTCTTTGAGTAGCGAACTCAGAATTTCGATGTAGTGGTTGATCTGCTTGTACTTATCCTGCGCGTTTTTATACACCTTGCCTTCTTGGTCGGTAATACCTAATTCGTACAGGTACTGCTTTCCTCCGGCGGCTATTTTGCGGTTTTTCTCTTTATCGTGTTCGGTAGAGAGTAGCCCCGATACCGAAGGTTCTTCTGTTTTCAACACAAAACTACCCTTGATAAAGCGCAGGGTATAATCGTGGTTGAGGGTAAATAATTGCGCAAATCGGAATCCTCGGATTGCTAGTAGAGTTGTGGTTTCGACTAGTGCTTCGTCAGGGGAATAGTTTTTGGTAACATCCCGTCGTTTGTAGCGGTATAAAAACGATAACTTTTCCTGTCTCTTGATGAGTACCTTTTTGATATACAGGTTTTTCAGGTCGGGCTCCTCACCTTTGTAATCGCCAAGACTGAGCTTGATGAAGGTATTGGTGGTAAGACTTTCTTGGAGGGAGTCGGTAAATTGTTCTATTTCGGCAGTCATAAGGAAAGTATATCGTCAGTGTGCATAACACCCGCTATCGCCAAAACATTCTTTAACGTGCAGCTTTTACCTAGGTCCAACGGCTCACGTAATCCGAGAATACCTCCTTATACTGATCGCTCACGGGTATGGTATTCTCCCCAATCTGAATGCTATTACGCGAAATAGCGCCGATTTTTTCCAGATTGACGATGTACGAGCGATGCACCCGCATGAAACGTTGGGCGGGGAGTTTTTCTTCCAGGTTTTTCAGGCTCGTTAACGATAGTAGGGGTTTGGGTTCGTTTTTGAGGTGCACTTTCACGTAGTCTTTTAGCCCCTCGATGTACAGAATATCGTCATACGCTACGCGGACCAATTGGTACTCAACTTTTAGAAAAAGGTAGTCTTCCCGCGGATCAGCCGGTAGAATCTGAGGTGTTATGGGCTGGGCTGGGTTACTCTGCTCGGCCTTTTTGACAAGATCAAAGTAGGTCTGCCCCTTGGTGGCGGCCCGCAAAAATTCTTCGTAGTTGAAGGGTTTGAGCAAATAATCGAGAGCATCGACCCGGAACCCTTCCAGTGCAAAATGGTTGAAGGCGGTCGTAAATACAATGCGCGGCCCTTGCGTACCCGATTTATCCAGCACTCGCGCTAGCTCAATGCCGGTCAGATCAGGCATCTGAATATCCAGAAACAAGAGGTCAACGTCATTATTTTGCAATCCTTGTAAGGCTTCCACTGCGCTGGAATAGCGCCCAACCAAGGTCAGAAAAGGAGTTTTTTCGATAAAGGCGCACACGAGGCCGAGGGCCAGAGGTTCGTCGTCAACGGCAATGCAGCGGAGTGGCGTCATACGGCTTCTAGTTCAAGGTGTACGCGGTACTCGTTTTCTGTTTTATTTTCCTGAACATCCAGTTCGTAGCGTCCGGGATAGAGCAGATCCAGACGGCGGCGGGTATTAACTAGTCCGATGCCGTTACTATCTTCCAAGTTGGTTGATTTTTTGTCCGAAAATAACGTATTCTTTACCTCTACGTGAATTTTAGGACCCTCCTGCCGGATCAAAATTTCGATCCGGCTGGATTGGGTCGCACTTACGCCGTGTTTAAAGGCGTTTTCGATAAAGGGTAGGAATAGCATTGGGGCAATGGGGACATCATGCACCGGGCTGGGCGGCGTGAGCTGCACCGAAACTTTGTCGGTCAGTCGTAGTTGCATGAGTTTGATATAGTCTTGGGCAAAGGCGATTTCCTGGCTAAGCTGTACGGTGCCCCGCTGCGACTCGTACAAAACGTAGCGCATCATGCGCGAAAGCTTATGCAATGCCTCACGGGATGCCTCTACATTAATCACCGTCAGGGCATAAATATTATTGAGAGTATTAAAGAAAAAGTGCGGGTTGATTTGAGCTCTCAGAAAGGATAACTCAGAATCAATTTTGGCGCGTTCGAGATTCTGGCGTAGTTCGGCATCGTGCTGCCACTTTTGAATGGCTGCCACACTTGTACTAATCCCTAGTACCATAATGGCGGTCAGGAGCGAAAAGTAATCTAGGAAATCTTCCCGGCGCATGACGCCCGAATTTTTAACCGCCTTAAACGCAGTTTCCATTCCTTCGCGCAGGTTAATCAGTATCTCTATTTTTTGCACCAAGAAAGCAACGAATAGTACGGCTACTATATTAAGAAGAACAAATAAACTCGTGCGGTTTTGAAATAGCAATCGGGGAATCCAGATGTGGGTGTTAGAGTAGAAAACGGCCAGTAGTAGCGCAAATAAAGTAGCTTGCTTTACCCAAAATTGGGTAGGTATTGTAATCTGCCACGTAAGGGGCTGCCACAAGAGCAAGATCGAGCCGAGTAGTGCCCACACTAGTACATGAACTAGCCAAGGCATATAACGGGGTGATGAAGTATTTTCCATGCAATAGGTTTATTCAATAGGTCAAGTTTACAAATCAGTTTGATAGTATCCTATCAAACGACCTGTGTATACTTAACAATACAAACAAGACTACATAGTACTTTTCAAAGACGGAACCGAAATCGACTAAATCCCGGCAAACATAGATAGATTCTATTTCTCAGTCGACCAAAGTAAAAGTAACCCATTTGAAGAGCAACATCTTTGGTTTATCGACTAAAAATCAGAGTTTATCTAGTAGGAGCCCATGCTCATCTATTTCACTTTATAGAGTCGAAACAAAGAGTGTTATTTTGTAGTAGTACCACCAACTAGGAGTTCATAAAACAATCATTGTACTTTTCGGTGCAAACTGTTTTTAATTCATCCAGTCATTCCACTGTCTCATCTACTTTTAATGTAAAGCTATGAAGTTTTTTTTTACCATTACCTTACTTACACTTTGTTTCGGTACTGCTGCATTTGCTCAGGCTCCGTCGGGTGGAGGCCGTCCGGAGGCTCAACCCAAAGGTATACCCGGTACCATCGATAACTCACAAAGAGGCGACGGTAAAATTAGCGGAGTACTGATTGACTCTGTTTCAAACCAACCCATCGAATTTGCGTCCATTTCGCTTGTTGAAATCAAGAGTAATCGCCCCATAGATGGTACCACCACCGACGATAAGGGTAAATTCCAAATGAAAAATATTGCCGATGGCAATTACAAGATACTTATTTCTTTTATTGGCTATAAAGGGAAGCAGATTCAAAAAATTAAAATCGACGGCCGTACCAATCTAAACCTTGACAATGTAGTGCTTACTCCTGATGTGGTACAGCTGAATGCTGTAAACGTAGTAGGGCAGGCAGAAATGATCGAGGAGCGCGTAGACCGTCTTGTGTACAACGCGGAGAAAGATATTGCCAGTAAAGGGGGAGATGCCACCGAAGTAATGCGGAAAGTGCCGATGCTGAGCGTGGATTTGGACGGAAATGTATCGCTTCGTGGTAGTACCAACGTAAAGGTACTGATCAACAACAAGCCGTCTACCATTCTGGCAAGCAGCGTGGCAGACGCCTTGAAGCAGATTCCGGCTGATATGATTAAATCGGTGGAAGTTATTACCTCACCCTCGGCCAAATACGACGCCGAAGGAACCGCCGGTATCATCAATATTATTACCAAGAAAAACACATTACAGGGTGCTACCCTGAGTTTTGATACCGGTGTAGGTAACCGTGGTTCTAACTTGGGTATGCGCGGTAGCTATCGTACCGGTAAAATGGGCTTTAATCTCGGTGGGTTTGGCCGCATGAGCTACAACGTGATTGGAAAAGGCGAGAATATACAGCAAGGTGTGAAAAACGGAATTCCATTCTCCACCCGCCAGACTACGGAGTCTCTCAACGAAAGCCTGTTTGGTTCGTATAATTTAAGCTGGGATTATGATATTACTGAGAAATCATTTGTGACGGCAAGCGTTCGCTACGGTGCCCGTAATCAGAACAACACGCAGAGCATTGGTACCGTTAGTTCATTTGGGGGTAAGGCTGCTGCCACATCTTTCCGGGATGTAAACGTGGCTGATCTTTCGGGAACAGTTGACATCAACATTGATTATACGCGCCAACTGAAGAAGCCACAGCAAGAATTCAGTATCCTTACGCAGTTTAGCCGTAACAACCGGACCAATAACTTTGACGCTGACTTATTCGCTTCTTCCACTTCTCAGGAAATGCTGGGGCAGGAAGGAAACCGCAACGGTAGCTACAATCAGGAAAGCACAGTTCAGCTTGACTACCAATCGCCGATCAAAAAGAATCAATTGATTGAGTTTGGTGCCAAAGGTATTTTCCGGGAAGTAAACAGCGACTTTACTTATTACAGTACGGTGAACCAACCTCGTGCTGCTAATCAATTAAACTACGGTCAGAACGTAGCTGCTTCGTATGTATCTTATACCTACTCCACCAAAAACAAGTACACTTTTAAGGTAGGTAGCCGATACGAGTACACGACGATCAATGCCAATCAGGGAGAAACTGACCTGGCGATTCCGAACTACGGAAACTTGGTGCCTAGTATCAACGTATCGAAGACCCTCAAAGGTGGCAAAACCATAAAGCTTGGCTATAACCGTCGTCTACAACGTCCTGGTATTCAATTCTTAAACCCGAACGTAAACGCTGCTAACCCTCAAAATATCACGGTGGGTAATCCAAACTTGTCGCCCGAGCTAACAGATCAGTACGAAGCAAGTACGAGTTGGTTCAAGAAGTCGGTTTACATCAACTTGTCGTTGTTTGCCCGTAACACCAACAACTCTATCGAAACCATCCGTACCACCAACGAGCAGGGGGTAATTACTACCACCTTCGGTAACATTGGTCAGAAGCAGAACTACGGAATGAATATTTTCGGAAACGTAACCTTATTCTCGAAGTGGCAGTTAGGTGGTGGTGTGGATGCCTATTATGCCTATTTGTCCAACAATACTGGTAATGCCTCACTCGGATCTACTAACTCAGGGGTCGTTGTATCGGGTCGTGTATTTACTAGCCTAACCCTCACGGATGGATGGGGCTTGCAAGGGTTTGGATTTATCCGTGGACGTGATGTGCAGTTGCAAGGAACTCAGACTGGCTTTACTTATTATAGCCTTGGAGTTAAAAAGGATTTCAAAAACAAGCGTGGTAGTATCGGCTTGGGTGCCGAGAACTTCCTAGCGAATGCTTTCCAGGTGCGGACTATCCTGGAAACCCCAACTTTTACACAAACCAACATCAACAACCTATATAATCGCGGAGTACGGGTAAACTTCTCCTACAAGCTTGGTAAAATGAGCTTTGACGAGCAGCCTCGTCGTCGTCGTAAGAGTGTAAACAATGACGACGTCAAAAGTGGCGGAGACGGCGGCGGTGGCGGAGGCGGCGAGCAGCCAGCTGCCGCACCAGCCGCCGGCGGTGGACGCCCTCGGGGTAAGTAATTATCCGGAAACTATAAAATTAAAACAGGAGCATCCGCGATTCAGGTGCTCCTGTTTTGTTTCTAAAGAAAAAGGTTTTAATATTATTCTCCCGCAAAAAAAGCCATTCTAACTTGATGAAATCCGAAAGCGGCCCGATCCGTCCGTCCCTACTAACTCGTATTGCATTTCATGTAGACCGTACTTCTACCAAACGGGCATACAGCAAACTCAATAGTCGGGCTGAAGTAGTAGATTATTATACCTACGAAGATCTCCAAAGAAAGTTAGTAGGTATTAGCCAGGTACTAGACGTGAGCGAGGGATGGGTACTTCTTTTGTTTCAAAACAGTTTTGAGTTTTTACCCTACTTTTTGGCTTGCCTGCACAAAGGCACCATACCGTCTACGCAGGAGATTCCTAATTCTTCCTACAAGATGGATAAACTGCTCGGTAAAATCCAAAAGTACGGTATAGCCAAAGTAATCGTTCAGCAAGAGGTCTATCATAAGAAATGGTTTCAAAAGCTGTTGGATCAAGTACCTGAGGAGTATCGAAGCCGATTCGTGGAAGCACCACAACCTAGTGACCTTTCGGGTGCTTTTTTGGATACTACCTTACCGGATACCGACATAGCCTTTGTTCAGTTTACCTCTGGTACTACCAACCACGCGAAAGCATTGGGAATTACCCACGATAATCTGTTTTATGCCATCGAAAGCCTGGGAGGGAGAGTGGGTCGTACGGCAGACTCTATTTCCATTAACTGGCTGCCTCACTACCATGATCTAGGTTTGATTGATGGACTTTTAGCGGGCCTTTATTGGGGGAGTAGTGGGTATTTGATGGAAAGTAATGACTTTATTGCTAACCCACTCGCATGGCTTGACGCCATGAGTCGATACCGGATTACGCATTCCTCTGCTCCAAACTTTGCCTACGATCTATGCGTGGATCGGTTTCGGGGAAAAGAAATAAAAGGCCTTGATTTGTCCTGCTTGAACTCACTCCTACTAGGCGGGGAAATGGTCCGATTGAGTACCTTAGAGCGTTTTTTGGAGCAATTTAAACCCTACGGGTTGAACGAAAAATCCCTGTTGCCGGGGTACGGAATGGCCGAAGCTACCCTTGCTGTTAGTTGCCAAAGTGCTCTCTCTCTCAAATACACAAAAAGAGACGATGGGTATCAGGTTGTGAGCTGTGGTGCTATTTTTGAAGGAAGTAGGGTTGAAATCGTGAATACCGAAGGAGAACTCTTAGGTGAAAATGAAATAGGGACTATTATTCTTACCGGGCAGGGGGTAGCCAAACGGTTTCGCAATGGGCAGTTTGAAGACGTGGCTATCGTCAAGACCGGCGATATTGGTTTTCTGTCAAACAATCAGCTATATCTACTAGGGCGCGAAGGGGATATAATGATCAGAAATGGACAGAATTACGCTTTGTCGGAAATAGAAGAAATAATTTCTACGGTTCACGAGGCCATTCATGCCTCGGGGGTAGTAGCTCTGCTAACTCAAAAAAACGATGGTATAGAAAACTTCGAGCTCGTGGTAGAGCTAAAACGAAGCGTGTGGGAAGAGGAAGACCACCAAGCGGTAGTCAATGCCGTTCGAAAGGTATTGTCCCGGTCGCTGGGCTTGTTTCCCGATTGTATTACGCTGGTTGGTTACTGGAATATTCCACGAACGAGCAGCGGTAAAAAACAAAAACAAAAGCTAAAAGACGGATTATCCCGATCTGATATTCAACCTATATTTGTAAGTTAGGTGTATTGGCAAACCTATACTTAGTATCATCCTTAATCCTCAAAAGAATGCTTAAAGAAGAACTCGAACAGACCATCGTGGAATTAGTGTGCAAGTATAACGAGCAGCCCTATGATGCTCAATTAAAAGACCAACCCATTGCGAATTTCCGTCTTGACTCTGTAAATGCGGTTAGCATAGTGAGTGACTTAAAAAAAACTGGATATTGAGCTTTTACCTACCCTATTTTGGGAGTTTGATACGATATCAGAAATGACAGATTGGA
Source organism: Spirosomataceae bacterium (assembly GCA_041689775.1). GTDB lineage: Bacteria > Bacteroidota > Bacteroidia > Cytophagales > Spirosomataceae > JBDNFP01. The sequence continues at coordinate 257 of JBDNFP010000181.1, read as the reverse complement.
TTATGGAGCGTAGTGAATGATGAAAGGTATTATTAATCCTTAGACTTTATTCGAATAAATTTTTAGGTTTGCGCGTAGGTGTGGGCGGACGTAATCAATCTTCCCGAATAAAGTCTCTTACATAAAGTCTGAAAAGGACTTTGATGAATATACGCAGTGGCTTCAATCAAAGGGGAACGTGTGGAAAGTTGCCGATAAAGTCTACATGGCAACTTCTTATCAAGAGGTTAAGGAGGCCTTATCTGATGAGACGGTTT
>JBDNFP010000180.1:0-2655 GCA_041689775.1 Spirosomataceae bacterium | reverse complement strand
AGCAGAGCGGACAAGCCAGTGGCACTGGTTTGCCCCAGGAAACTGATCAAATAATCCGTGTATAGATCAAGGTCTGTTTTCATCTGCCAAATTTAATTCGCTTTTTTTATCATATACAATAGACTTGCGTAACATCAGTTACTACAACCCTTTCCCTATTTTTTATCACATAGAAAATTTAAAATAACACCCCCTCGTCATCAGATAGTGATGGAGGAGTATAAATTTCTTCATTTTTTGTGTTAGTACCGCCGCAATCTAACTGAAAGTTCGGTGGCATAATGAATTTTCCCTTACGATATTGTGTCAGGGTTGGATCAGCGTATACTTTTTGCATATACAAACCCCAAGCCGGCATTGCAATCCGTCCACCTTGTCCATAGGTAATATTCCGAAAGTGGATACTCCGATCTTCACCTCCTACCCAAACGCCAGTAACAAGGCTTGGGGTCATACCCATAAACCAACCATCGGAGTAGTTAGAGGTTGTGCCCGTTTTAGCAGCGATTTCATTTCCCTCGGTCACCCCAAACTGACGAAGCCGACCAGCAGTTCCACCCGGATCCTCAACAGCTCCACGCATAAGATAGATCATACTATATGCTATGTTCTCACTTAATTCCTGGTTGGCCTTGGGAAAGAACTCCTGCAACAGATTTCCGTACTTATCTTCAATCCGGACAATGGTCATGGGATCGGTACGGTGTCCACTATTTACAAATGCACAATAAGCGCCAACCATTTCATACACTGATACATCACTCGTTCCCAAACAAAGCGAAGGCGTAGGGTCCAGCTTACTGGTGATACCCAATTTGTGCGCATATTCAACAACTGTATTCGGACGAACCTGCTTCATGATGTAGGCACTCACGGAGTTCACAGATTTACCAATGGCCTGACGAAGAGTAAGATCTTGATAGGAGTACCTACCGGTAGCGTTTCTTGGTGTCCAACTTCCTTGTACACCGTCCTCAATGGTAAATGTAACAGGTCTATCTGTACCCTATCGCATGGAGTCAAAAAGTTTTTGTCAAGAGCAGAGACGTAAACAAATGGCTTAAAAGTAGAGCCTGGTTGCCGAGAACCTTGCTTTACGTGGTCATATTTGAAGTACTTGAAGTTTATTCCACCAACCCAGGCTTTCACATGCCCATTTCTTGGGTCCATGGAAACTAGCCCGGTACGTAGAAAATGCTTATAGTATTTTATTGAATCCAAAGGACTCATCGTAACTGTCTTTTCACCATCCCACGAAAACACCTTCATTTTAATGGGCACCTTCATCATTTTCCATGCTTTTTCCTCACCTACTTCTTTTAACATCTCCCGAAACCGGGGAGACACCCGAACTGCCCGATCCAGAAAGCCCTTGATTTCTTTCCCATTTTCGTCAATCCACGGATTTCGTCCCTTCCAGTGCTCATTGAATAACTCCTGTTGGGCTTTCATATGCTCTGATACTGCCTCCTCGGCATAGTGCTGCATACGAGAATCGATGGTGGTGTATACCCGTAAACCGCTGGTGTAAAGATCAAACTCAGTACCGTTGTCTTCATTGTATTGTTCTACCCAGCTTTTAAGAAAGCTTCTCATTGACTCCCGGAAGTAGGGTGCAGGTCCGGTGTTATGGCTCTCGATCGTGAAATTCATGCTCAACGGCTTCGCCCGGCTAGCCTGGTACTTTGCCTGATCAATGAATTCATATTTTACCATCTGATCCAAGACGGTATTTCGTCGATTTAAGGCATTAGTCGGAAAGCGGTTGGGATTGTACAAAGTAGGATTTTGGAGCATACCTACCAGCAGCGCCGCTTCGTGAACATCCAAATCCCAGGTATCTTTATTAAAATACGTTCGGGCAGCGACTTTCAACCCATAGGTATTATTGCCAAATGAAACAGTATTGAGATACATCATCATGATCTCACGCTTGGTATATTTTGATTCTAAAATTACGGCCAGAATCCATTCCTTAGTTTTTGCAATGACGGTTCTTATTAGGGGAACAGAACCCAAGATCCCACTGTATTTTTCAGAACGGGTTTGGAATAGATTTTTGGCTACTTGCTGAGTAAGTGTACTACCCCCACCCGAACCGGTATCACCGGTCAAAACTCCCTTAGCCACCCGGAATAAACTACGAAGATCGATGCCTGAATGCTTTACAAAACGAGCATCTTCGGTAGCGAGCAATGCTTCGATAAGATTGGGTGACACCTGATCAAATTCAACGGGTGCACGATTTTCAAAGAAGTATTTCCCGAGTGATTTCCCATCCTCAGAAATTAGCTCAGAAGCTACCTCACTTTGTGGATTTTCCAAGGTTTTCAGATCAGGCATGAGCCCGAAGAGCCAGAAAAAGTCAAAGGTTACGGCGACAATGTATAAAATAAATAATCCCAGACCAAGAGCAGCAAATCGCCATAAACGAATAATACTACTCCGGTATTTACCTGGCTGAAATTCGAACATATTCTATTTCTTAATTTATGATTGGGGATATTTTATAAATAACGTTTTATTGAAACACAACTTGTGAACTACCCACCCACGCCAGAGGCGATGGGCTTCGGGTTTCATAGAGTGTGCTTTGTTACCAAAGTCTGATTTCCTCTCCACCTTTGTAATCGCCAGTTCCTGACGATATATTTT
>JBDNFP010000179.1:0-7160 GCA_041689775.1 Spirosomataceae bacterium | reverse complement strand
GTCAATGAGATACCCACCACCACTTTCAGGTTCTCGCTTGCCTGGTCGAAACTCATTTGTTGGCCAACATAGCACGCCAGCTCCTGTAAGTGTTCGCTGACGCGGAAGCCTTTCTTACCGACGGGTGCCATACAATGGCCCTGGGATACTTCTAGTTCGCCGTAACGCGTGATGACTTTTTTTTTGCCCATCAGTCTCTGTCTCCACAGACAACTCAAAAAGCGACTTGTTGAACTCTTCACAAAAAGAAGCGAAGCTGCGCTCGTACTCATAACCGCTCGTCTGGTCTGACTGGCTTGACTTCCAAGTCAGGTATTTACCGTATAATGCCTCAAATTTGGCTTTTTCTGTTGTTTCCATCACACAAGTTAGTAAATTCATGCCAAATGCAAACTTGTCCTACACCCGGCAAGGCAGTGAGGTAGTCAGCTTCGCGAATTTTACTATTCGAACTGTTTGGGTTCGATGTACTCTTCATTCTTGCCAATTCATAGCATCAAATAGATGGGTACGTTTTCAAGTTCCATCCGCAGTTGCTTCTATCTCAATTGTCTACGCAGTTCGTATACAATTTGTTTTGGAGCAACGTGACCTTCGCGAGTTCCATTTCATTCAAAACAAATATTGGGCATCTACGAAGTTCTGGTGTTATGCTTGCCTGTTGTATTCTACAAAGGTTTGGCCTCTCCGAAGTTATTCTGATCCCAAGGGCTATGGTAGTATAACCAACAAATTCCCGGCAAACATCCAGCCACCGCCAAATTATATTTGAAGGAAAACCAGGAGGCTAATACCCTTTGATATCTACATAAAGCCCCACCAAACGGCAGGGCTTTATGTAGATATCAAAGGGTAGATCATATTTGGAAGAAGTAATCAGAAGACGCTCTCTATCTCCCTCCGTCAAGTACTATAAAGCTATCGGCTAAAAGCTGACAGTTATTCGCTATCCTATTTAAGCTTCCTTTTTCAACATATCCATCAGTTCTTCCGAAATACCGGTGGTAGAGTACCCGCCGTCGTGGAAGAGATTCTGCATGGTAACCATGCGGGTGTAGTCAGAGAAGAGTGAAACTACGTAATTGGCGCAATCTTCGGCCGTGGCGTTTCCGAGGGGGCTCATCTTTTCGGCAAAGTCGTAGAATGAATTAAATCCTCCGATACCCGAACCCGCCGTGGTAGGCGTAGGTGATTGTGAAATGGTATTGATACGTACTTTCTTCGCTTTTCCGTACCGGTAACCGTAGCTACGAGCAATGCTTTCCAACATCGCCTTAGCATCAGCCATATCCGTGTAGAAAGGATAGGTACGCTGAGCCGCAATGTACGAAAGCGCCACCACTGACCCCCACTCATTGATGGCGTCGAGCTTCTCGGCTACTTGCAGGAATTTGTGGAACGACAACGCCGATACATCAATGCTCTTCATGTACCAGTCGTAGTTGAGGTCGCCGTACTCGCGGCCTTTACGGATATTGGGACTCATTCCGATGGAGTGCAGCACGAAGTCTACCTTGCCGCCCAGGATATCCATGGATTGCGTGTACAGTTTTTCCAGATCTTCTACCGAAGTAGCATCCGCCGGAATGATCTCTGCTTCGCAGACTTCGGCCAGTTTGTTGATAGCCCCCATGCGCATGGCGATGGGGGCGTTGGTCAGCGTAAACGTAGCACCTTCCGCCTTTGCCAGCAGCGCAACTTTCCAGGCGATGGAGTTTTCGTCCAAAGCTCCGGATATAATTCCTCTTTTTCCTTTCAGTAAACCGTGAGACATATTTCTAATATTTTCGATAGTTAAACACAACTCCAAATAAGGCAGTCTACTTCCCGTTTATTCCCTGATTGGAACTTTAATAGCCGGATAAACGAAAAATTATGTAAGCCACAAAGTAAAGGGTTTTTGTCAGGGAAAACTACTATTCCTCCGATTGAAGCTACCCATTGGCGCCGAAAGTACCACTAACTAAATCCTTTTAATATACTTATAGTACCTATTGCTGTGCTACTGGGACCGTTACTGGTTTTAGCCCCAATACGTTTTCGAAAAACTCTTCGGTAGCCTGCTGCACCCCGTTGAGGTCCTTGGAGGTAAAGTGAGAAGCAATAACGTGGTCGCCGCTTTCGGGAAACGCATTCTCAACTTTTAAGGCAGCGGGAGTACCCAGCAGCGGGAACATTTCCTGCATAGCTTTTACTGATACTACCTTATCCTGCTCTTCTTCGTTTTTGTAATAGTAGCCCAAGAACAAGGGCATTTTTATTTTGGCGTAGACTTCTGGTTGAGAAACGGCATCCATGGTTTGTTGCAAAGTCAGGAGTCCATCCGAGTCGTAGCTCGTGAGCCAGTACTGCGCGCGGTCGGGCGTATAATTCATATCGTCGCGGCGCTCTCCCAGTAAAGAATGGAGTAACTGTTCTCCCCAGGGGCCGGTCGTGAGTTTGAGGGCACCGTTGTACACCGCCATGCAGGGGGAGTATAGCACAACACCTTTAATTTCAGGATTCGTGGACGCCAGGTACACCGTCAACAAACCTCCGGCCGAAGTACCTATCACAATCACACTATCGCCGAGCGCTTTCCCGATTGCGAGGGCGCGCTTCGCTCCGGCCACGAAATTCTCTGGGGTGAGGTCATCAAAAGCGTTGGGGTCACTAATACCGGCGTCGTGCAGGCGGGCCACGTAGAGGTTCGCCCCGTAGCGTTTGGCTAAATTGCGGTGCACCGGGTCGCCCTCGGCCCAAGTGGCCCCAAAACCGTGGATATAAACGATACTGTAAAGAGTTTTTTGTTTGGTGACCGTATCAGCCCAGATAATGCGGGCTTCGTTATCGGGCTTCATGTCCGGGATGGCAGCTTCCGTACGCTGAATATCGGCTTCAAGTTCTGTCAAATTTTGCGAAACAACGGGAAGGGTTGGATCAAGGTCAGCCTCGGGTGCGTCAGGACCGACCGCGTAACCAACGGCCAGGACTACAACCAATCCAACGATCCACAACAATGCTTTTTTCATGTAAAAGGGTTTTTAGTGATGATTCCGGAAATATACGTTTTTGGGGAGATTACTACAATAAATGACCGGTGATAACACCCTTGCTATCGTTGGTGAATTTGGCTTTATAAGCCTGTCTTTACCCTCAGTTACTGAAATAAAGGTCTTCAATAAGGGCTCATTTTTATCAGGCTACCTGATTCCTAACGCCTGAATCAAAATTGCAAGGTCAGGGGAAGTAGTACATATACCCGGATAATGCCACTTGAAGTTTCGTGGGTAACCGCCTCAACTTCCCCCCATAAACTTCCCCATAGCGTTATCCTTTTCCTTATCTTTGCGCCTTCAAACGAAGCTCTGCGCCCCGCGAAAGAGCTTCGTTTCAATATTATCAGGATTTAGCAAGCTATATGATCTCGAAAACCTACTCACCGCAGGAAATAGAAGAAAAGTGGTACCAGTACTGGATCGACAACCGCTACTTTAACTCAAAGCCCGACCCCACGAAAGAGCCCTATACCATCGTGATTCCGCCCCCTAACGTAACGGGTGTACTGCACATGGGCCACATGCTCAACAATACCATTCAGGATATTCTGGTGCGGAAGGCCCGCATGGAAGGTAAAGAAGCCTGCTGGGTACCCGGAACCGACCACGCCTCCATTGCCACCGAAGCGAAGGTAGTAGCTATGCTTAAAGAGCGTGGCATCAACAAGCGGGACTTGAGCCGGGACGAGTTTCTGGAATACTGCTGGGAGTGGACGCATAAATACGGCGGAATTATCTTACAACAACTTCGTAAACTAGGTGCTTCCTGCGACTGGGACCGTACCCGGTTTACGATGGAACCTGATTTGTACGATTCGGTCATTGATGTATTCATTGACCTTTACAACAAGGGCGATATTTACCGCGGCCACCGGATGGTAAACTGGGACCCGCAGGCCCGAACTACGGTATCCGACGAGGAAGTAATTATGAAGGAGGTAAACCAGAAACTGGTGTACCTGCGCTACGATTTGGAAGGCGAGGAAGGCAGCGTGACCATCGCTACGACCCGCCCCGAAACGATCATGGCCGACGTAGCCATTTGCGTTAATCCCGCCGATGAGCGCTATCAGCATCTTATTGGTAAAAAAGCGATGATTCCGTTGATCAATCGGGCTATCCCGATTATTGCGGATGAGTACGTAGAAATAGAGTTCGGAACGGGCTGTCTGAAAGTGACCCCCGCCCACGATACCAACGACTACGAACTAGGCAAAAAGCATAATCTGCCCGTCATTGACCTGCTGGCTGAGGATGGAACCCTGAACGAAAAAGCGCAGATTCTGGTGGGAAAAGACCGCTTCATCGCCCGCAAGAAAATCGTCAAGATGCTCGAAGAATCCGGTAATCTGATGAAGGTTGAAGAATATAAGTCTAACGTGGGTCACTCGGAGCGAACCAACGCCGTGATTGAGCCACGCTTATCGGAGCAATGGTTTTTAAAGATGGCACGCATGAGCCAGCCGGCGCTGGAAAATGTAATGAACGACACCATTCAGCTGATTCCACCGAAGTTTAAGAATACCTACCGCCACTGGATGGAAAACGTGCGCGACTGGAACATCAGTCGTCAGCTTTGGTGGGGCCACCGGATTCCAGCCTACTACCTCAACGACGGTACCATCATCGTGGCCAAAAGTAAGCGCGAAGCCCTCCGGAAAGCGCAGCTCGAGTACCAGCTTTTTGCCCTGACCGAAGAGGATATCCGACAGGACGAAGACGTACTCGATACCTGGTTTTCTTCGTGGCTATGGCCGATTTCGGTTTTCAACGGTATCAAAGAGCCCGATAACGAAGATATTAACTACTACTACCCCACCAACGATCTGGTAACGGCTCCCGAAATTTTGTTTTTCTGGGTAGCCCGGATGATCGTTGCGGGCTACGAATACAAGGGTACTTATCCCTTCAAGAACGTGTACCTGACCGGTATTGTCCGCGACAAGCAGGGCCGCAAGATGTCCAAGTCGCTGGGTAACTCACCCGACCCGATTGATCTGATCGAGAAGTACGGAGCCGATGGCGTACGGACCGGTATGTTGTTCAGTTCTCCCGCCGGAAATGACTTACCCTACGACGAAAAATTAGTAGAGCAGGGACGGAATTTTTGTAATAAGATATGGAATGCCTTCCGCCTGACGCAGGGCTGGGAAGTTTCGCCTACCCTACCGGCTACCAATCAATTAGCCATTGATTGGTTTGAGTCCAAATTCAATCAGACGTTGGTTGAGGTACAGGATCATTTCACGAAGTTCCGAATGTCTGACGCCCTCAACGCCGTCTACAAGCTGATCTGGGATGAATTCTGCGCGCAGTACCTCGAAATGATTAAGCCGGAGTACCAGCAACCCATTGACGCTGAAACGTACCAGGCTACTCTCAACTTCTTCGATAAACTCATGCGCCTGACGCATCCGTTCATGCCATTTATTACCGAGGAAATCTGGCAGAACATTGGCGAGCGGGGAGAAAAAGAAACCATCTGTACTACCCCATTCCCCCAACCGGGTCAATTCGACACCGCTCTACTAGCGGATTTTGAGGTTCTTTTCGAAGTAGTTTCCGCCATCCGTAACCTACGTAATACCAAAGGGCTTAGCCCCAAAATGGAGCTACCGTTGGCTATTCGTGCCGATTCGGAGGCACGGTACCACGCATTGGAAAGTCTCATCAGGAAACTAGCAAACGTCGCTGCGATTGACTACGTAAAGGAGCAAGCAGAAGGAATGTCGTTCCTGGTGCGATCGGATGAGTTTTTCATTAATCTGGCCGGAGAAGTAGACGTAGAATCCGAGCGCGAAAACCTGGTTAAGGAGCTTGAATATACCGAGGGCTTCCTGGCCTCGGTATCTAAGAAGCTCTCCAACGAACGTTTTGTGCAGAACGCCAAAGGCGATATCGTAGAAAAGGAACGCCAGAAACAAGCCGATGCTGAGGCAAAAATTGTAACTATTAAGGAAGCGCTTTCGAGATTGGGGTAATAGAACGATGAAGCTTTTCAAATCAATTTTCGAAATCCATCTCTATGCCTAATCTTTATATCAGGTTGCAACGACGCGGGTAAAACGACGGCTTCGTATACCGTTCTTCCTGTGCTTCTTATACTGTAAAAAGTTTGTCAATGCGGGCGAAATTGCCAAAGGCCTTTCTCCTTTTCTGCCTGAACAAGCTGCCTTTGCAACTGGCAGGATTATGCTGCATAGGATAGACGAGTTATTGGAAACCAGGCAATATTTTGCTTTTGAAACAACTTTGTCGACCAGAAGCTGTGTGTCGACAGTGCACAGGGCCAAAGAATTGGGGTACCACAATAACACTTTTGTGTTTTTGACTTTCTTCACTCGATCTAGCAATTGAGCGGATTAAAGAAAGGGTGATGGAAGGGGGGCACAATATTCCCGAGGATGTCATTGGGAGAAAGCATAGTAAGGGACTTCATGATTTGGTCACACTCTTTATGCCAATCGTCAATTATTGGATGCTTATTGATAATTCAGAGTAACTCTATCGATTAGTAGCTGAAGGAGTAAAACAGAAAAAAGAGGTGTATCTTACTGACACATAGAATCAGATAAACTTTTTAGTAAATGGAAAATGAAGAAATAAAAGAAAGAATTTTGGCTGGACTAGATCTGACCTTTGAAAGGTTGCTACACGATAAAAGCAGAGAGGATAGAGTCTTGGTATATGCTCGCGATGGAAAGATTATCCCGGTAAAAGCCAAAGAACTAATTAAGTGAGTTGAATTCTTGTTAGCTAGCAATAATTCAGAATCAACCCGAGACTATGGTTGAAGCTATTTGAAATGTAGGTCGATATTCGGTTAGATTAAGTGGAGTTTAATAACTCATTCATTGAAGGCCGGAGCAGCTATGTTCCGGCCTTTTTTGTTTCATTTACCAGGCCGGTACGGCTTAGGTAGTTAGCCTTCCAAGGCGTTATCTATAATATCCTGGATTCTTTTCAATTGAGTCTCCGGACAGCCAGAGTTAGAAGCTGTTTAAGTTATTTTTTGGGCTAGTCTTTTGATGTTTCCGATGATTATAAAAGCGTTTGCGTGTTCTGCCTTTCTCTGGTAATCCCTTGAACATCTGCGGTTAGCGAGCGTCCAGCCGATTGTCC
>JBDNFP010000178.1:0-12365 GCA_041689775.1 Spirosomataceae bacterium | reverse complement strand
CTTTGTCCTATGTTTGCCCTTTTTAACCCATGATTCAAGTGTTAAGCGTTCATCGGGAGTCAAATGTAATCTGTAAGTAGTCATAGCTTTCTTCTTTAGCTATAACTAACAAGACGTATTAAAGTTTCTCAACCACTAGTAAAGGGAGAGCCAACAGTGTAATAAGTTTCTGACTTGCAAAATTGGGATTCTCACGTTGCTTTTTATCGTGATTTTTTCTAAAAAATTACAAACACAATTCTTGTTTGATTTCATCAATCCCCGAAAACGTATAAAAAATTTGACATTATGCTCTGCTTTCTCGAAATCTAATTTTCAAAGTGGGAATTGCTGCACGTATATACAAAAGGCGTTCTGTTGATGCTACGCCCAACGGAACGGGAGCTTCGTCGTTTTAGCTTTTGACGATGCTGGCCATTATAAACGGCCTGTTATTTAGAGTACTAGGGTTTTCTTATAAAAATCAAGGCTCTTATAATTATATAAAATATGGTAAAAGTTTAAAAAGTCTCGTATTTAGTAACCTTTGTAGTCGGTTGAACCTGAATCAGTACTAAAATAACTGATCTCCTATCTCCTTGGTGATGCAAAATACCCAATTCTGGTCGAAATAAGTTTTTATAAGAAAGCCCTGTTTGGAGTACGGAGTCTCCCTTCGGAAGAGCCCGCACAACAGTATAACATTGCGCCGAACTGGGGGTCTTGTAGATTTATGAAATTTTATTTCACCTTGTTTAATTCGATAAAATCGTAATTCATATTTCCTTTTTCGATAGTTTTGAGTTTCAGGATAAGTAGGATCGGATAGGAATTAGGCGTTTGGTTTCATTCGTTTTATTAAGAGTGGCAAGTTAAAATTTTGCTAACCTTGATTAGAAATTGGATGAAAGAATTGCTGGGCCAGAAACCCGTACCCGTAACAAAAATCCAGAGTACTAGCGTATCTTCAATATTCCAGAAGATGAAAATGGGTAAGATCAGTACCGCTATACGGTGCGAGTCGGGTTGGTGTTCGAAATAGGTTTGGAGGAGCGTATTGCGTTAAATTTTCGAGCGAAGCCATGGTGATTTTTATTTCGCTCTGCTGGAATCAGTAGCGATCCAGAAGAAAGCAATTCCATTCCAACTTGAATTTAGTTGGTAACCACTTGAAAATAAAATACTTCTCAGAAGAGGAGGAGGTTGTTTAAACCTTATTCCCCGTGATGCCTGCGGGAGCGATGAATATTGTAGTCAAAAATACCGATTTTTAGTCCGGCACTAAGGTTAATACCTCCAAGTTGTCCTGCCGTAGGGGTAGGATACGAAGCAGTAGTAAGATTCTCATTCTGAACGGCGGGAACTATACGATAGCTAACTCCGGCAAATAATTTCATGAATCGCAAAATATTGGCTTCAACCCGAACACCCGGCTGAACCACAAAAAAAGTAGTGCCGTCCATCCGGTCTCCTTCGTGTCCGTGCTGGTCATTTTTATCCCGATGCTCGCGAAATTGGCCATCAAATCCGTTGGCTGAGTCTACCCGGGCCATGCCGGCGCCTATCAGTAAGGGAAACGAAATATGGAATTTTGAATCAGAGTTCAGCGTGTACTCCAGATTGAGCCCCCCGTACCTACTATTCAGCGAATAAGCCTTGGTGGAACTCAAAAAAGTAGGGGTAAACTGTTCAGCAACGGTGGAATACCCACCTAGCCCAACTCCCCATTTTTTATTCATATGCAGCATACCTGTCATCCCTACCATAGGAGTGAAATGGCCACCGATAGTACCGTGCTGAAACTCAGACCCAACGGAAACACCCAAATAATTCAGATTTTTAAACCAAGAATGAGGCTTTGGAAGCACCGTTTGAATACTCGATCTATCTTGTTTTTCACCAGGCCCTTTCTTTCTACCCTGTCCAAATGTGGTAAACGTACCAAGGAGTCCTGCAACAATGCAACTAAAAACTAAGCACTTTTTCATAGGGTAATTGATAAATGAAAACGTATAGATTTCTATGTATATCTGGTAGTCCCGAGATTTTGGACGAGGCAACCATTTGCTCTTACTGGTTAGTTGTAAGAATGTAAGTAAAGGTTGGGTAGCTGGTAAAAAACTTCACTATTTTTCACCAGCTACCCCTAGTTTGTCTATCGCTTTTCAAAACTCCACCGCGTGCCCACTTTTACTCCGAAATTACTGAGCGTTGTGGTCAAGGACATGTTTTCTACAACACTAGTGAGCCCTCTGGAAACAGTAGGTTCTATAAAAAAATTAAAATGCCTGCCTATCCCCAGCTCAGTACCTACCCCGGCCTGAATACCCCAGGAGGATCTCAGATTTTGAAAGTGACGCAACTCAGCCGTGAATTCGCGGCCTGAACTTTCGTAAATCTGTACTTTCCCTTCCTGCCGAAGGGGTACTTGCCAGTACCCTCCGAAGATTCCGTAAATCTGTAAATTCATGGGCACCTGACCCAGGAAAAGGTAATGCTTTTGCCACAGCTCGTAACGAAAAGAGAGTGGTAGGCTAAGTGAATATCTCAGAATGGGCTCGTGTATTTCCAGGCCGATTGCATCAGATGGCCTCGGAACGGAGGAGAGTAGCTTTGACGGAATAGCCACCGTGCCAAGAGCCGAGCGATATTGGTACCCGGTTTCTCCGTTTATTGTCTCAGTACTAAGTACCACTCTACGGTTTCCATCATCAAAACTACTCCCACCAAACTCTACGCCTCCTACAACAGTCCACTTTTTAGATAACTTTACGCTGGCCCGTAATCCTGCCACCACGCCTATCAGTAATTCTTCATCGCCGTAGGTAAAGGCATCAGGTTCTTCACGTCGCACGTCGATTTTGTTCCAGTCCGGAGATACATACGCGGATAGTGAAATCCTCTCGGATAGAGGAGTTCTGAGCTTGGTAATGTCTGGCACAGGGGCAAAAAGCCCACGATACCTTGGTTTTGGCATCTTAAAGTTTCTTCCAAAACTGGTCGAAATTGGCTTCAAAAGTGCTAATTCTGATGAAGCGTTGATTTTACCAGGATCGTCCAGCTGAGTATTTTCCGTCCCTAAATTCTGTACACTAGATTGTTTCCGGTTCGATTCATCGGTATCAAATAAGTTACGGGAATTATCACCCGACGTTCCAGCCTTCATTACTGGTTTGGAGTTATTAGACTTCAAATTCTTAGATGATTCAGCTTTGTTTTGAACATCCGTCCCATTTTGAACCACTGTATTTGAGCTTTCTGCCTTAGACTCAGCCTGCCATGTATTTGATGTAGAATGTTGATCGCTAAGCGTTGGGTTTAATTCTGTATTTGAATACTTATTTTTAACTTCTGGCCTTTCCAGATACACCACCACGGGGCGGTCCCGATACACGGTTTCGGTCCGGGTGAGGTAAACCGTATCCGGACTAGCCTGAGCTACCTGATTCTCAGGGTTCTGAATGGGGGGAATACTGGATTGATACAATAAGTACCCTACCACTCCTAAGAGCGCTGATAGCACTCCTACCGTTCCTTTAAGCCAAATAGTAGTAGATTTATAAGTAGTTAGCTGACGCTCAAGCATGGCAAGCCGGACACCCGTCCAGGCCGAAGGAGGTGGATCAACACCATGACCTGCCACCACCCGGCGTAGCCCTTCGTCAAAAGCCTCATCATCAAATTCCGACATTATATCTGAGGTTAATTATGGTCATACATTACTTTTCTGATGCGTTTTTGCAGAATCTTCCGGGCATCCGAAAGGTTTGATTTTGAGGTACCCACCGAGATGGAGAGTGTTTTGGCAATTTCCTCATGTTTCATTCCTTCGAAAACATAAAGATTGAATACCATTTTGTAAGCAGGACTAAGTTCCCGGATCATGGCTATTAGCTCATCGAAGCCCATCTGACTGTAAATGTCGTCACTCGAAACTGGCTGAAATGCATCGGTCAGATCATCAAGGCTTCCACCGTAGCTTTCCCGCTCGCGGGTTCCTTTTCTGTATTTTTCAAGGGCCGTCAATACCATAATCCGCCTGATCCACCCTTCAAAAGAGCCTTCGTGACGAAATTTTGATAATTGCTCAAACACCTTGATGAAACCTTCCTGAAGCAAGTCTTTCGCATCGTCCTTATGATGGGAATAGCGGTAGCATACCGCCAGCATTCTGGCCGCAAATTGGTGGTATATCTCCTCAAAGGCGGTACCGTCACCGTTCAGGCACGCCTTGATCAGCTTCTGTTCTTCAGTCAATGGCATCGGGGAGGTTCTGTCTATAAGTTGCAATTCAAACAGAAAAGGTTGGGTGCGACCTATATTAAATGGATTGATTAAGAATTTGAAGAGTAACCATCCTTCCCTTCGCCATCAAGTAGGGCAGCACTTTCCACATCAATTTTCCGCTCTTTAATCACCACGTAGGCCACAAAAATCAGCAGAATACCAAATAAAACCAGTGAAGATCCTTTGGTCCCTAAATCTAACCCACCCTTTTCGTTGGTCTTGGTCAGTAAATCACCGAATGTGGCCCCAAAGGGACGCGTCAGCACAAAGGCAATCCAAAAGAGGAGCACAGTGGAGAGGTTAGTAAAGAATTTGGCAAGTACAACTAGTGCAATTAAGGAGCCTATGAGCAATGCCCCACCACCAAATCCAAGGCCCGAATCATCGGCCAGAAAGTCACCAACCGCGGTACCCAAGGTATTGGAGATAAGGATGGCTATCCAGTAAAACATCTCCGGTCGAAAGGAACTGATGTTGGTTACTGAAAGAGACTTTTCACTTTTCCACCAGATGAAGAGGACGGTGATCAGGAGAGAAATTAGAATAAGAGAACCTTTTGCATAGCCAAGGCCAAGTGTCCGGTCCATGTAGTCGGACATAGTCGTACCGGCGGTGCTCGTGGAGAGTATGACTAACCAGTAAATAATCGGGTGATAACTTTTGGCCCGTAATTGTACCACGAGGGTTACCAAGAAGAATCCGATGAGAATCAGAGAACTTACGCCGTAGCCCACATTCAGGGTTATGGATAAAAGATCGCCACCCGTTTCACCCAAAGTAGTGGCGCATATTTTCATAACCCAAAAGATGAGATTTACTTCCGCTACTTTTCGCATACAGAATTTCAGATTTAGATATTTCCTTAAAATTCTGAATTGATGTTGTAGGAAATCTGGTGTGTGGCCCAATATCTCCCTCGTTTGAAAAATAAAATTGGTTACCCTGCTTGTACACCGATGGTTAAATGCACCTTTAACCAAACCAACCGTAAAGCCTGAGATGAAGCGAAGTCCGTCGTTCTTGTTAGTGCGGCCAAAGTTATGTAGGTTGGATATTCCTAGACTCTATACCTATGATTACTCACCACATTGATATTCCGCGCGGTCATTTTGCCTACCGGGAAGCTGGACAAGGTACCACGGCCGTAATAATGCTACACGGCTGGCCCGAAAGTTCGTACTGTTGGGAGCAGGTAGTTAGCCGCCTATCCACCTCCGATTTTCATTTCTATGCGCCCGACCTACGCGGCATGGGCGACAGCGAGCGAAGTCCGGAGCCGTCCGGCTATACCAAGCAGGAACTAGCCATGGATATAATAGAATGGATGGATGCGCTTGGTATCACAACCTGTCATTTGGCAGGCCACGATTGGGGCGGAATTGTGGCCCAAGAAATGGCTTTAACCTATCCGGAGCGCTTTTTATCACTTACTTTATTGAATATCAGTATCGTTGCCAATACGGAGGGTATTATGAAAGCACAGGAAAAACTACGAGGTAGTGCCGGGCGTAGCCTGTGGTATCAGACTTTCATGCAGATGCCGGGCTTGGCCGAGGCCATGATTCCGGGGAATGAGGAGCCCTGGCTACGGTGTTTTTTGCGCAGCCCTGTGCGGCAAAATACCTTTCCCGAAGATTCACTGGCTGAATACGTTCGTTATTTTCAACTACCCGGTACGGCTACCAGTACCAGCAACTATTACCGCACCATGAAGCAAGACATGGTACGTTGGCAAACGTTGTTGGGCCGGAAGTTTGCGATGCCCGGCCACTATATTTTCGGTAAGCACGACCCGGTGATTGTGGTAGAATACCTAAGCGGCGCCGAAACGTGCTTTCCATCTTTTACAATCACAGAAATAGAAGCAGGCCATTTTGTGCAGGAAGAAAAGCCCGCCGAGGTAGCTGAGGCCCTGCTCCGTTTCTGGCAGAGTGAGGTGTTTTCTGGGCGGATGTAGGGGGGCTGTGCAAGGTAGGAGGTGATTTGAAGTCGGTTGAAGCGGAAGGGAATTTGGATTGAGTCCCGGAGGGACGACACCTCAGTATAAAAAGCATCAGGCCGTCCGAATATGATATAAGCTCCGGAGGAGTGGCATCTTTGAGGATATTCAAGTCGAAGACTTGTGTTACCCTTATCCACCAGTTTCAAACCGGCGGGTAGGAGGAGATTACCAACCATACTTAGTGCAAATTCCGATCAGTCAACCCCTTAAAAAGGTACTTCGCTAATCCGGACCGGTAGGAAGGGCATCTTGCCTTAATGAGTAAGCGGTCTTGCTATACCAAGGTAAAGTGAATAAATTTACTAATTCCTTCTTTCGTATGGAAGGGCGAAGTACTCAACGTAAATTTTGCCATGTCACCTATTTTACTGCATCCGCACGCGGTTATGTCACTGATATTGTGCCTTACCGTGTCTTTGATAATCCTTTCTTTTTCCAGACTCAAAGAGAAAACTCTCTGGACGCGATGGCTGGTAGCTGCATCCATTGGAATATTAGGCTGGCAACTGGATAATGTCATCACTTTTGGGCTACACCCCACCTACCTCGAAATTGCCGTTTGGCGCCCCTGGCAGCGGGTCTTTCTTTACGCTCTGTCCAGTTTATTCATCATGATGGCGCAGATCCAATTGGCTTATCTATTTCCTGAAAACCCCTACGAAAAAGAGCGAAAAATCGTGCTTCGATACGGTACCATTGTTCTGGGCATCGTATGGCTTTTCTATATATACCCAACTATTCCTAGGCAAGGGTTTTGATCAATTTGAGGTACCAGACATCATTGTATATCCAGCATTGCTTGCAATCTGCTGGACGATAATCGTATTGGCAAGGAAGGTTATTTTCTTCCGAAGGCGCAACCGCGAAGCCATGAAAACATGCATCCTGTTGATCGTCATGGAATTACTATTCATTGGGTCGGAAGTCGACGCCGTTACCATCGGTATCTACAGCGCCGTAGGCTACTGGATTTATTTTTTGTTGACGTGGATTGGAATTTTAGGCGGAGCTACCCTTTACATCGTCTATTCGACCGTACCCATTACATTCCAACTTCGGTTAGTAGGGTTTACCTTCATACTTCTTATGGTGGTGATGTCAGTCGTGACCCTCACTTTTTTTCCACCTTTCCCACCCCAGAACGTTAGCCAGAGGTTGCTCATTCAGGACGATCTCTTGAAGGTTAGTGGTTTGATTATGATGGCGACGGTATTAGTCGTGGTAGGCTACCCGATTCTCCTTCGGGCAAGTATTATCAAACCGCTTGAACAACTGCTTGCTGGGGTGAATTCAGTTCGCGAGGGCCATACCGACACGTCCGTCCAGGTTACTTCGAATGATGAAATTGGGTTTTTGACCGAAAACTTTAACCTAATGACCCATACGCTTAAAAAAGCGCAGGATGAACTGGCCTCGTATGCCTCCGATCTGGAAAAAGAGGTAGCCCAAAGAACGTCCGAATTGGCGGAAACTTTGGAAAACCTCAAAGCTACGCAGGCGCAGCTCATTAGAAAAGAGAAAATGGCCTCAATGGGCGAACTGATGGCTGGGGTCGCGCATGAAATTCAGAATCCTCTCAACTTCGTCAATAATTTCTCGGAATTTGGGGTAGAACTTATCGACGAATGGAGAATTGAAGAGGCAAAGGAAGAAGTTGATAAAGAAGCCCAGGCCGATACGATTAGTACTATTGAGGTAAATCTCAAAAAGATAAGTGAATACGGGAAGCGGGCCGATTCAATCGTACAAGGCATGCTTTTGCAATCGCGTACAAGATCAGGACAAAAGGAAGCGACTGACATGAACGAGTTAGCAAACGAATATCTACATCTTTCGTACCAGGAATACCTTTCACAAAATGAAGGGTTCAAAGCAACACTACAAACTCAGTTTGAGCCATCACTTAGTCAGGTTTCTAGTGTTGTGCAGGATATGAGCCGGGTTTTTGTGAATATATTTAACAATGCCTATTATGCCGTCGGGACGAAGACCAAAATGGGTTTAGAGGCCTGTGAGCCTACCATCGTGGTATCTTCGCGGCAATTGGCTGATGGTATAGAAATCAGAATTCGAGATAATGGGGTAGGTATTCCTTCTGCCTTACACGAAAAAGTATTCCAACCATTTTTTACGACCAAGCCCCCTGGCCAAGGCGTTGGGTTGGGGCTTTCGCTGGCCTACGATATCCTTATCAATGATCACGAGGGTACACTTGATTTAATCAGCGAGGAGGGACATTTTGCCGAGTTTATTTTTACGCTACCCCTCCGCTAATTCTGTTTTTTGTAAGCGGCTTTAATGTTCGCTAGAAATTTTCTTTGAGTTCCGGGCACTGCCTCAGAAGTAGCGATACTTTTCGGAGTATTCGAGCCGGAGACTGGCGTGATTTTTACCCACTAGTGGCAGCCGCTCGGTTTCAAACTGGTGGGAACGGGTTAACCTATCCAAAGGTAATTCAAACAAAAAAAGGGCCAGCCCCTCGGCCAGCCTTTTCCCTACTTCATTGAAAAACAAACCCTTACTTAATCCCCGGTAAACTACTTGGTTGCTTGGCCTTCCATTCGGAGGCGTCGAGTGCTTTGGTACGTGGGTAAATCTCGTTGAGGGAGTCGCCTTCGTAGAGGCGGCCGTTTTTCATTACGTAACGAATGCTGTTGGAGTTACGGATGTTTTCGAGGGGGTTTTTATCCATAATCAGCAGATCAGCTAGCTTACCGTTTTCGATGGAGCCGAGGTCTTTGTCGAGGCCGAGGGAGGTCGCACCGAGGATGGTGGCTACTTTCAGGGCGTCATGCGTACGCATCCCACCCGACTGCATAGACCACAGTTCCCAGTGGTAACCCAGACCTTGGAGCTGTCCGTGGCTACCGATGCCGGATAATCCACCCGCTTCCACGAGTTTTTTCATGGATTCGGCGTGCTTGGTAAATACGTGTTCCTCGTCCATAAACCAGGCACCCCGGCGACGCGATTTCTCAGCCAATTCTTCGTAGGGTGTAAAGCGCTGCAACTTGGGGTCCAGGTAGGGCTTCTCGGTGGCGTAGTAGTATTCTTCGGCCCAAGGCCCGCCGTAGGATACGAGTAGGGTAGGTGTTACGGCCATTTTGGAATCCGCAATGGTCTTCACCACGTCGTTGTAAAGCGGATAGATGGGTATAGCGTGCTCGTGGCCGGGATAGCCGTCAAGCAGTTGCGTCATGTTAAGTTTGAAATCCAGCCCGCCTTCGGTGGTGGGCATCAGTTTCTGCTCTTTGGCGGCCATAATAACCCACTGCCGATGCTGCCGGTTGCCCACCAGGTACATCTTGATGTAATGGGTATTGTAGTACTTGCTGTATTGACTCAGTACCTTGCGGGTATGGTCGAGATCTTTGAGGTTGTACATCCAGAATCCCACGCCGGGGCCGGTAGAGTACACCCGTGGACCGATAATCTTGCCGGATTCTACCAGATCGCTGTACGTTAGTACGTCGGTCGTAGCCGTTTGCGGGTCGCGGGTCGTGGTGACGCCGTAGGCCAGATTGGCGGCGTAGATCCACACCTGATTTTTGTGCAAGCCCCAGGCGGGCCACATGTGGGCGTGGGTGTCCACAAAGCCCGGTACGATGGTCTTGCCCGTCATGTCAATCACCTTGGCATTAGCTGGTACCGATAAGCTACCACTTGCCCCTACGCCTTTGATGCGGTTATTCTCGATGAGTACATCACCGTTCTCGATTACTTCGTCGTCCTTCATCGTTATGATCCGGGCCCCTTTGAGCAGGGCCACGCCGGTGGGCTGATCCTTGGCAAAATGGACGGTTACTTCGTATTCGGCGGCTACGTGGTGCGGGTCTTTGTCGGCTTCCTTTTCCTTTTCGGCTTTGGCAGCGGTGTCTTTGGGGGCTTTGGCTTTTTCGCGCAGGGCCAGTTTCAGGCTGTCGTCGTAGGCTTCGGCTTTGTCGAGGTCATACACAAAGTAGTTGCGGCCCAGGGAATAGAATACTTGCTTGCCGTTGCCTACCCAAGCGGGAAACTCTCCCCCTAGTTCGGTAAGCTTACGGGCGGGGAAAGCGGCATTATCCGGGTCAGAAACCGAAATGGAAGGCGTTTTGCCCGCTTTGGGCACATTGACCACGTATACATCGTTATTGATTTTGGCCAGTGCACGGTTGCCTTCGGGAGCCATCAGGATGATAGAAGGCTTACTGGGTTTGGTGGTTTCGGCGGCGTTGTCGTCTTCGGCCAGCATGCAGGAAGTACCCGCTTCAATGACCGACCCGAAGGTAGTGATACCCGTTAGTTTCAGGTGTTCTTTTTCGTCGGAACCATCCCAACGAATCGAGATTAGCGCTTCGTCGCCGTTGAGATAAATGCGGTCCTCTGCTTTGGTAAAGTGGGGGTAGCTGCGGTCGTAAGCTTTCTCTACTACCGTCACATCACCGCCGTTGGCAGGAATCCAAGCTATGTCCTCGGCGTCGTCGGAAGCCCGGGGTGATACCGAATGCTTGTAGTTTTCGGCACTGCCCCGCATGAAGGCAATGCGGTCTTGCTTGTACGACCAAGCCGGGTGGGTATAGATAGCGGATACTTTGGTGAGGCGCTGCGGGGTGGTAGTTTTTCCACTTACGGCTACCTTGTATAGATGTCCGCTGGCTTCGTTATCCCAGGTAGTGAAAATCAACGAGCTACCATCCGGCGACCAGGCGGGCTGGGCCTCGGTAAAGTCGAAGGTAGTCAGGCGGCGGGGTGTGCCGTTGGGTACGTCCATGACGTATAATCTATTGAGTACCGTAAAAGCCAGCTTTTTGCCATCGGGTGAGGGCACACCGTCGCGGATTTGCGTGGCGACTAGCTCTTTTACATCTTCAATGGGGTACTTGAACGAAAGCTGAGGACCAAGTTCCAGCTTTACGTCCACGTCTATCGGAATCTCGCTAGCGGCACCACCATCCACCGGAATGCGGTAGATTTTACCACCGTAGGAAGCCAATACCGCTTTATTATCGGGGGTGAAACTCATGGCGGGTAGCACGCCCATGGGGGCGATGGACTCCTGTTCGTCGCGTTGCACGGGATAGGCTAGCCAACGCTCCTCGCCGGTTTGCAGGTCGCGAAGCATCAGGCCCGTCTTGGTTTCGAAGCGGGTACCGTACACCAGCCATTTGCCGTCGCGCGAAAGCGTGGGCGTAAAGGCCGAGCCGTAGCGCGAGGTGATGGTGCGCATTTTGCCGTTGTCGCGGTCGAGAACGCCGATCTGATATTGGGGAAGCTGGGCGTTGTAGTTCCAGCCGCCGGTACGTTCGGAGTAGTAAATATAACGGCCATCGGGGCTTACAGCCGGATCAATGGTTTTGAGCTTCTCGGGTTTTTCGATCATCTCGATACCAGCGCCACCGTTGCGGTGGTAGAGGTACAGCTTGATGTTGCGGCGTCCGCGCGCCCCCACGATGTACTCACCGTCGGGCGTCCAGCTGGCCGAAAAGAAATTCCGATCTTTGTCTTTGGTTACCTGCACGGTATCCTTCTTTTCGAGGTCCATCCACCAGATATTATCCGAGCCGCTTTTGTCGGAGGTGAATAAGATCTTCTTACCATCCGGGCTGAAACGCGGGTGGGTGTCAAAGGCCATTCCGGTGGTGATTTTGGTGGCTTTTCCGCCGGTGATGGGCATGGTGTAGATATCACCCATGAGGTCAAAGGCGACGGTCTTGCCGTCGGGACTCACGTCCAGCGACATCCAGGTACCTTCTTTGGCATTGAATTCGATGGTCCGGGCGGGTTTCAGTGGCAGGGGTTCCTTGCCTTTGGCCGTGGAATCGGCTCTGGTCGTATCGGCTGGGTAGTGGCCCGACGGGTAGCTAAAAGCGGAGCTGACGATCAGCAAAGTCAGCAGGAGTAGTAATTTGGTCATTTTTTTGGTTGGGGTTGATGTATTTGGGTAATCCAAAAATAGGTATTTTCTAAGCGGTCCTATCTATCAAAGGTTCGGTAATTTTCGGGCAAATAGGTCAAGTAAAAAAAGGGTGTGTTAGTATTGGGTATCTGAAATCCAAACTAAAACACGCCCATGCAAGAGCAAGCCCTTACCGACGCAATAGTAGCAAAATCAGCCGAG
>JBDNFP010000177.1:0-3071 GCA_041689775.1 Spirosomataceae bacterium | reverse complement strand
GAACTTCCGCACCCATATCAAGCGGCTGAGTCGCAGGACGATATGTTTTTCTAAAAACGAGCAAATTCATGACAATGTCATTGGTATGTACATCAACAAACACTATTTCAAAACAGGAACATATGGCGACTCCGTCGCTGAATGATCAATCCTTTATAGACACTACCTGATATTCATTTAAGAAAGTGATCTCATAAAAACCGCAAAGGTTTTGGCAAAGGAAGCCTTGGTAAAATACAGTGACCCAAGAAAAAGGAAACCTTGGAAGAGAATGAAGAAGACAATGATGATTTGAAGATCATCGGTTGGTATTTTTTGATAGATCTCACTCCCAGCGGGTAGTTTACTATTGGCAACATCAATAGTCTAGTCGTGTAAAAACAGAAAAAGCAATAGGAGAGGTACCACAAAAATCAAATTCATCACTAGGGCACTCAACACTTTTTCTAAGCGTGAGGCCGGTACCATTAAGGCGGCCATACCCGTATGGCGTGAGTTGTATTGCCTGAACGCCTGATTGTGTACAAGCTTCCGCCCAAAAGTACGGGTAGGATCAACGCCACGTAGTGTAAGCGGGACAAATTGGCCCTGTACTCCGTGGCAATTACTATGGGTAGCATCATCAGTAGCATAAAAACGAGCAAAGGCACCGCCGTGAGCAGGTAACTTTGGCCCTTGGTGGCGAGTTCCCATCGGAGCATCAGCCGGAAGCGAGGAAAACTGAATGTCTGATTCATGAGTAATGGTTTGGTTTTTGGATTAATAGACAGTCATTTTGGAGAATAGTACCTCAATGAGGGCGGGGTGGCTGGTGGCGGCCGTAAACAGTTGTTCTAGCTCTACCCGGCTTTCTTCTTGGGCCAGATTCTCGCGTACGGTTTTGAAGCCGCGAAGCGAGGGTTCCGAATACAGCTCGTTGCCGTCCAAGGTTGGGCGAGTACCAAATGCAGCTGTTCCGCAATTTCTTCCAGGCTGTGCTGCATCACGATCTTGTGCTCATCCACAATCATGATGGTATCAATCAGATTGTCCAGATCCCGTACCTGATGGGTAGAGATCACCATCAGGCGGTCGGGGCGCAGAGCGGATGAGACGATGCGCCGAAACTGCCCCTTGGACGGAATATCGAGGCCGTTGGTGGGCTCGTCCATCAGTAGCACATCGGTGTTCGTCGCCAGGGTGAAAGCAATTAGTACTTTCTTTTTCTGGCCGTACAACATATCGGTTAGTTTGTTGCCCGTCGGTATGTCAAACTCCCCGATGTAGGTGCGGAAGAGTTCTTCGTCGAAGTTTGGGTAAAAAGGCGCCAGCGAGCTTAGGTACCGGTCTATGGTTACGCTGGGTAGGAATATTTTCTCGGGAATGAAGAAGACGTTTTGCAAAAAGGCGGGCTGCCGCTGCCGAGGTTCGTAGCCATTTACCTCTATTTTTCCCTCCAACGGAAAAAGTAGTCCGGCTATGGTACGGAGTAAACTCGATTTTCCTGCGCCATTTTTGCCCAGTAACCCATAAATGTGGCCGGGTAGCAGCTGCGTGCTCAGGTCTTCGAGTACCAGCTTGCGTCGGCTGTACCCGAAAGAAACATGGTCGAATTGGATCATAGTGGATATTGTTGTAGTATATTAGTACACTAAAAATGTAATAATTGGTTTCAGAATTACAAGTGAAAGGAGAAAGGATTTTTGGTTACTTGATTTGGAAAGTTTGGGCTCATCCGTAATTTGGTATAGTTATTCACCACCACACTCCGCCTATGCAGACTCAGCTACGCGAAATCCTCTACTTTCTAAGAAACCCCAGCGCGTTTCTTACGCAAAAAACCAGTATCCCTCCCGGTAAGGGGCTGTTCTATGCCCTAGCTAATAAGCTAGGAATCTATATGATCATTATGGTCGCATTAGTGGTGGTTTCACTGCTTATAAAAGCGGGTACGGGCTTTTATTTATTAGACCTTTTCACCGAGGAGAAAATCCGTTCAACTGATTTACGGAGGGAATACTTCATGATTCTTGTCTATGCTCCGATGATAGAGGAGCTTCTGCTCCGAGGTTATTTGGGTCTGACCCGGCTGGGTGTTTGGCATTCAGTGAGCTTTCTCTTCATGCTGGTATTTCCGGTTCTGCTGAGGTTCGTTCCAGATAATCCCCCGCTCTACTACCTTGCGCCGTATCTACTCTGCTATTTTCTGTTAGCGCTCGCAATGTCAATAGTTCTGGGTAGGTAAACCGATACCCTCATTGAGAAGTACCTGCGGCCGCATTTTAGGTGGCTGGTCTATGCCTCCATCGTTGGCTTCGGATTTGTGCATCTCACCAACTACGAACACCTGACCTACGCGCACATTTTGCCGTCCCCGATTCTGGTAGTACCTCAGCTGATCGGCGGCGTATTTATGTCTTTTGTACAGGTCAATTACGGACTAGGCTAGGCCATGGTACTGCACGCTCTCGGCAATTGGTATCCTGTTTTGACCGGGCTAATCAGCAAAAGCGAGTATACCTATTATTTAGTACCGTTTATAATTCTGGTTGTGTATAGTATTTACAAATTATGGAAGCACTCCAAAGAGCCGAAAACGTAATTTTTAACATAAGGTACTTCCTAAAAATAGGCAAGAAGGGCACTACTAGATACCATGCAGACTTCCAACAAGGACACATTCGGGCTGGGAGCCGGAATTACAAGAAAATAGACTATTTCATTTTTCTTGCTGACAATGGTATTGAATGAAACGGTTGGCCAGGAAATGATCGTACAGGCAAAGAGTGCCTCGGGTAGGATTAAGTTCGAGAAAACCATGGATAGTCGAATCGTACTAACCGCCCACCACCGAATCACTTTGGCAGCTAGGACATATAATTATAAGAAAGTACTAATTTTAAACTCCTATCCTTTTTTACTATTTCTTCGCTACGTTAACTTAAATTGCTTCCTAAGTACTAGAGACAAATTACTTTGCATTAAATGGGCTAAAATTAATATTCAGACATCGGCCGACGTTGGCCAAGCATCTGTTGACAGCGTATGCGAGCGTTTGATCGTCTCGGTAGTCCTCCGGCCTGAGCCCCCCT
>JBDNFP010000176.1:0-3130 GCA_041689775.1 Spirosomataceae bacterium | reverse complement strand
TGGTTTGGCTCAGGCTTACGCAGATCGCTTACGACTGTCAGACAACTGTTTATCAATTGAAGTATGGTTTGCTAAGTGATTATTTGCGCACGCAACTGACCCGGCCAACTATTAAATTCGCATGATTTGCGAAAGTCCTACATAGTGTACTGTACTGAATCAATGGGGCTATAAAAAATGAACAATAGCCCGACCCGTTTCAAGGCAGATCAGGCTACTACCCAAAAATAAGTCAAGCGACTGACTTTTCTAAACAGAAAGATCAGCCGCTTGATTTGTTGGGTACTGTCGCGAGTAGCGCAGGATATTCTCGGTAACCCTGCTAGCGGGGATTCGAACGATTAGGTCCATTTGGGCCTGTAATTCGAGCGAATCCAGATAGAAGGCTAACATATCGGCATCGGAGGCTAGAGCCTCAACAATGTCGTCATTCTCTTGCTGGGATGTTTCGGCATAAAGATACCTTACTACATCATCGTAGGTAAACGTTTTTGTCATATTGCGGAGTACGTTGGCTGAATTGCTTGCGCAAATTAATCAACGCGTAACGCATCCTCCCCAGTGCCGTATTGATACTCACTCCTGTGGCGTCGGCAATTTCCTGAAAACTCATGTCCTCATAATGGCGCATAATCAGAACTTGCCGCTGTACCTCTGGCAACCGTTGGATCATCTCCCGCAGCTGCTCGTGGGTCTCTTTGCGGATTTGGATAGATTCTACCGAATCTTCCGAGAAGTCGAGTGTATTAAACACACTACTTCCATCCTCAAACACTACATTGGGATAGCGTTTATCGCGTCTAAAATAATCAATAGCGAGATTGTGAGCGATTCGGATAATCCATGGCAAAAACTTACCCTCCTCATTATACCTACCAGCCTTAATTGTATCCACTGACTTAATGAAGGTATCCTGCATTAAGTCTTCGGCAACATATTGGTCTTTTACAATCAGATAAATGGTGGTATAAATTCTTGATTTATGACGTAGAACAAGCTTTTCGAATGCTTTCTCTTCTCCACGGATGTACAGCGAAATCAACTCACTGTCGCTAACTTGGATTTTCTCCATTTTCCTGTATTCGATTTAGTTAACGTAGAGTGTTGTATCAATATTGTACCTCCTTTTGTTTTTGATGAGTGTATAGAAGCCGAAGCTTTTGGTCTTCAAATCGAAGAATTTGTACCAAAGAAATATATTTGATACCTATTATGCAAACGTTTATGCTGCTTTTTTTTAAAGATGGCCCCTCGTTAACACCTGTTAACAGTAAGAAAGCCCAATAATCTATTTTTTAGATACTTTTTGATGAATAGATTCATTCAATGAAAAAATAGAACTTAACATATACATCAATATTTTAAAAACTACCTATCAAAAAATTTAGTTCAATTACCGTACCGTAGTTATAAATCCAAAATGATAGTTTTACTCCCTTAGACACAAATAAAAATACTATAATGAAATATCAAAAACACATTTTTATCTGTACCAACCAAAAAGACTCGCCTAAAAAATGCTGCGGAGAAGCACACGGTATGGCGTTGGTAGAGTCCTTTAAAACTGAATTAAAAGAGCGGGGACTGAGTCCGGATATCCGGGCACAGCGGACGGGCTGTTTGGATGTCTGTGGTAAGGGGCCGGCATTAGTGGTGTACCCCGAGGGTATTATATACGGTAATGTACAGCTTTCGGATGTTCAGGAGATCATTGAAAGTCATCTGATCAACAATACCCCCGTCGAGCGGCTTAAACTCGACTTCTAATAATCTTATTTTCTTAAGCAGTAATCAACCGCTTGGTTAGATTACTGCTTCTAAACAATCCACTGACCTTGAAATACCAACATCTTTTTTTTGATCTGGACCACACGCTGTGGGACTTTGAGCGGAGTTCTTCAGAATCTTTGACCGAAGTATACCATAGCTTCAATATGGTCAATATAGGAGTGCACTCACTCGACGATTTTATTACTACCTACCTCCGTATCAATTACGAGCTTTGGGCCAAGTTGGAAAGAGGGGAGATTCAGCACGGGCATATCCGGGATCAGCGGTTTCAAAATGTACTCAAAGAGCTTGGGATTGAAACAAAAGCTGATTTCAAAGAAATGGAAGATGCCTACATTGAACTTCTACCCACAAAACCCTACCTTCTCGACGGCGCCCTTGATGTGCTCAACTACGTCCGGGGAAAAGGCTATCAGCTACACGTCTTAACCAACGGCTTTGGTGTAGTGCAGGTAAAAAAAATGAAGAACTCTGGCATTAATCATTATTTCACCCATCTTATCACGAACGAAAAAGCCCAGGCGCGCAAGCCCGATCCCCGTATATTTCAATATGCACTTTCGTGCGCCACGGCGCAAAATCACGAAAGTATTATGATTGGCGACAACTGGGAAGCCGATATCATGGGAGCCAAGCGTTTTGGAATCGATACCATTTATTATAACCCAGCCGGCAAGCAGTTTGATGAGTCCCCAACCTACGAGATCAGTCATCTTCATGAGCTAATGTCCATTTTTTAGTTTTCTCGACCAGACTTGTTGTATTCTAATTGGATCGGTGAAGCAGCGAAGCGTTCGTTCCGTCGTTGATTACATTGATGCGGTACTCCATCACGGATGCAATATTGACCGCGCGGGTTTTGACTTCGCTCGCTTTGTCGCCCTCAAAAAGCTCGTCTACGGTCTGATAAAAAAGAAAAAGCCAGGCATCAAAGTATTCGGGCCGGAACGGGTGGGTTTCGTTCAACTTGAAGTGGGGTGGCATGGGTCGCCCCCGGTACTCTCCGGTTCCAAAAAGTATCCCTTCCCAAAAGTCGTACATTGTTGGCATGTGCGTATCCCAATTAACGTGGGCAATCTCATTGAAGATGATCCCGATGGTCGCGTCGGCCCGTACTTTCTCGTAGAAAGTATTGACTAGTAGCTCTACATCGACTCGGGTGGTTATATCAGAAAGCATAAATTTTGGTCTAGTACTCTTCACTAAGGAATGATTAAAAAATAAGATGGTCAATTTCCGGGCTTGATCAGGTAATTCCATTTGGGTATTTTCTCATCAAAAGTGATGTAGCGACCCATGTCGTTTTTGAAGTTGTGGTCAAGCGGCCTCTTGGTGGCGT
>JBDNFP010000175.1:0-19699 GCA_041689775.1 Spirosomataceae bacterium | reverse complement strand
TTTCTTTGTCCTATGTTTGCCCTTTTTAACCCATGATTCAAGTGTTAAGCGTTCATCGGGAGTCAAATGTAATCTGTAAGTAGTCATAGCTTTCTTCTTTAGCTATAACTAACAAGACGTATTAAAGTTTCTCAACCACTACGTCTAATTCTTCAACGATTCTCGGTCTGGCAAATCAATTCTTTGGAAAAGTAAAGAGTAGTCAAATAATAGACAGGTCTTTTGATAAAAATCCTGTCTATTACCATGAAGCGAGTTTACACCTACTTACTAATGATTACCATCCTGCTGTCCTCAACCATAGCATCTGCCCAAACGGGGCGTTGGATGAAGTACGAAACCACCTTTACCAGTAGTAAATCCTACGGGAATCCGTTATATGATGTCCGCAACTTCTCGGTTCGCTTTACCGCTCCTTCTGGAAAAGCCACGACTCTCGCTGGTTTTTGGGACGGCGCTACTACCTGGCGGGTGCGATTTGCTCCAGACGAGGTAGGTACCTGGACCTACACCACCGATTGCTCCGACAAACAGAACATCGGCCTGCACGAGCAGAAAGGAACATTCCAATGTATTGAAACCAGTAGCCCATTCGACATCTATAGCAAGGGTAGCATTATGCACCCCAAAGGTACCTACTACCTTACCCACGCCGACGGAACTCCGTTTTTCTATACCGCCTGCACCGCCTGGAACGGAGCCTTGAAATCAACGGACGATGAGTGGAACACCTACCTCAAAGACCGAGTTGCAAATCATTATAATGTTATTCAATTTACCACCACCCAATGGCGGGGAGCCTCGACCAACAGCGCCGGACAGGTAGCCTTCACCGGTAGCGGGCGCATTAGCCTCAATTCCGAGTTTTTTCAACTACTGGATAAAAAGGTGGACGAGATCAACGCCCACGGACTCGTGGCTGCACCGGTATTACTCTGGGCATTACAAAGTGGACCGGGCCGGGAACTAAGTCCGGGCTACTACCTGCCCGATCAGGAGGCAATTATGTTAGCCAAGTACCTGGTCGCCCGCTACGGTGGCCATCAGGTAATCTGGATTTTGGGGGGTGACGGCAAGTACATTGAAGAGTACGAACAACGCTGGAAAAATATTGGACGGGGCGTGTTTGGCCAGCCGCACCCCGGTACGGTGGCCCTACACCCACAGGGACAATCGTGGGTAGGAAAAGAGTACGCCCACGAAGAGTGGGTGGATATCCTTGGTTTTCAGACGGGCCACAACGCCAGCCCCCGTACGATGAAGTGGATTACCGAGGGGCCCGTGGCTACCGAATGGATTCAGCTGCCACCGAAAGCATTTATAAACATGGAACCGGTATACGAGGATATCCTACCGAGCACCAACGCACCCGAAGTGCGTAACGCCAGTTATTGGAGTATTTTTTCCACTCCCACGGCGGGTATCACCTACGGAGCCAACGGTATATGGCCCTGGATTCGTCCCGGCGAAGAAATCGAAAACCACGGCAAACCACATATCCTTCGGCCGTGGTACGAGAGCGTCAAACTTCCCGGTAGTGTGCAGATTGGCTATATGGCAGAGTTTATGAGAAAACACAATTGGTGGCAACTCAAACCCGCTCAGGAGCTGCTGGCGGAGAACAAAGAGGCCGCGGAGTTTATTTCGTTAGCCTGTTCGGACGATCGCTCTACTCTCATGGCCTACGTACCAAAGCCCGCCACCGTTAAAATCTATGCCTCGGCAGGTATTACCTATCTTGGACAATGGTTTGACCCGGTAAAAAATACCTACGTCCCCGCTAAAATTTCTTATGAGAATGGGGTCTTGGAGGCAACTACAACAACAGAAGGTGATCGGGTGCTGGTGCTGAAAAAGAACTAGTGAATGTAATTCAACGATAATCAGTACTTTATATGACTTAGGCAGTGGTAGTTACCGCCGTACAACGTCAAAAATATCGCTCCTGAAGTTTTACCAAGTAGTCTGAATAAAGTAGCTAACAGCTATTAGTTTGCAGCTGTTAGATTTTTTTAAGTATTTGATATATAGAATATTAGCTATGAATCTAGTCAAAAAAAATAGTATAAACTAATTCTGCGTTAGAACTTATGTTGAATTACTTAAAGTATGTGGTACCTCTACTAGTATGTTTGTTCACGGGCTTGGTTGCGACAGCATAAAAGAGTAAGTTCTCAATATTACCAACGGTTGGCATTACAACGCTAATCTTAGATAATGGAGTGGGGTTTCATCTGGGAGTAAATCCTGCCTATGCTATCACTTCCCATTTTGCCATAAAAGCGCAGGTTTCGTATGTACACACCACGATCAACAAAACTTTCCTTTCGGGAGAAAAAGACCAATCGAATGCTGCCAACCTATTGTTGGGAGGGAGACTATACCTAAATTCGAAAGAAAACCACGACTTTACGTGAATGCATTGCTGGGGGGTAACTACGAACATAACAAGCGAAATGGTGGATACATGAGCGCCGGCTTTTCGGCGGGATCTTTCGTAGCATTTAATCAATTCTTGGTTGGTATATCCTTCGACACTTCTCAAAATTTAATCCTGAAAGTGGGTTATATTTTTTAATGATCTGGCATAGACTACGGCCCCTGCACAGGTAAGCTCTATTAACTTGTTAGAGTAATTGAGCTACGTCAGTGCTTTCTTATATCTGCATAAATATCATCAGCACTTGACTAGAATCAGAAGACAAAGTGCTTTTAGCGTAAAGTACGATACCCCAAACTACCTTTCGTCCCTAATGAAAAATATATTTTCACTACTATTTTCGTTTGTTTTAGCCTCTGTAATCTTGCCCAAACTTAGCGTGGCCCAAACCACCAAAGCTCCCAGAAATGCCCCCAACATTCTGTTCATCTTTGCCGATGATCTGCGGGCCGATGCATTGGGTAGCTACGGTAATACGTACGTAAAAACTCCGGTGTTGGATAGTCTGGCGCGGGTGGGTACTTCTTTTTCAAATGCCTATATTCTGGGCGGTCACCACGGCGCGGTATGCGCGCCCAGCCGGGCCATGCTCATGAGCGGACAAAGCTATTTTCGGGTGAAGGATAAACTGAAAGGTATTCATACCCTACCTATTCACCTGAAACAAAATGGCTACATTACCTTCATGACGGGTAAGTGGCACAACGAACCCGAAGTAGTGGGCGTAGGATTCGACGTTGCTAAAAATGTATTACTTGGCGGAATGGCCAATCACTTTGAAGTGGCCGTCCGTGATCTCAAACCCGATGGCACTTTTACGGAGCCCGTCAAAAAAGGCTTTTCTACGGATGTGTTTACGGATACCGCCCTGGAATTTTTGGAACAGCAAAACGGGAAGAAGCCCTTCTTTGCCTACGTGCCATACAGTGTTCCGCACGACCCCCGCTCACCGCTACCTCCCTACATGAAGATGTACGATGAGGGAGTACCCCTCCCTCCTAACTTTATGCCGCTGCATCCATTTAGCTTCGGAAATTCTATGGGTATCCGGGATGAGCTTCTCGCTCCGTTTCCCCGTACCCCAGAAGTAATCCGCTCACAGACCGCGGAGTACTACGCACTTATTACCCACCTCGACCGGTCAGTGGGCAGGCTAATTCAGAAATTAAAAGAGAAAGGACTGGATAAGAATACGCTGATCATATTTACCTCGGACAATGGACTAGCCCTCGGGAGCCATGGATTACTGGGGAAGCAAAGTGTGTACGAGCACTCCATGCGTGTGCCACTCATCATGGCTGGTAAGGGCATACCACAAAACAAGAAGGTAGATGCGTTTACTTATTTGTTCGATATGTTCCCTACCCTCTGCAATTACGTGGGAGTACCCCAGCCAACGGGTATAGACGGAAAGAGCATTTTACCCATTATTCAGGGCAAAACAAAGTCAGTAAGATCATATATTTTGAATGCCTACATGGATTTTCAGCGTTCGGTGCGGGACGAACGCTACAAGCTGATACGCTACCCAGCCGTGGATCATACCCTGCTTTTTGATTTACAGAATGACCCCTACGAACTCGCAAATCTGGCCAAAAAACCGGAGCACGCTCAGCGCATGCAGGCACTACTCGCCCAAATGAAAGTACAGCAGCAGCTTTACGGGGATGATTTACCGCTCACGGCAACTAAGATTCTGCCATTGACCTGGGACTACCGCACCATTGATCGTAAGCCCGATCAATGGCAGCCTGACTACCTGATCAAAAAGTATTTTGATAATTAAATCAATAGCTTTACTAGTGGGCTAAGCTATTACAAACTGACGCACTTTATTTTTAAAACTCAGGAAATCAGCCCGGAACGTATCCATTTGTTCGCGTAGATACTTATGATCTTCCATCGTCGGGGGAGCTAGTACGCGGTTGTGCTGCACTCCATCGGCCACTTGCTTATCTTGTTTTTGCAACTCCGCCAATAACTCCTGGGACAGACGCTGGTACCGGTGCAAATAACTCATAACGTCTGCCTCGCCCGGCAAAAGTTCCTCGCTTGTTTTCTTTTTCTTTTTGGTTTCTAGCAGGTCTTCCCAGAAATCAATTTCGATCATGGCCATTTCCAGCTCATTGCGCCAGATTCGATGTTGCAGATGCACATCTACAAGTTCTTTGTATTGCTTGGCTTTCATTAGGCGAAAATTTTATTGGTACGGTTTTTGGCTGTTTCATTGTGAAGAAACTTCGCTAGAGTCAATTAAAATTAACGGCAGCTCTGGTACTATTTATAAATATGGCTGCTTTACTCCCGCAACCCAATGACCACCATCACATCCAGAAATGATTAAAAAAGAATCAAAAAAATACACTAGCGGTAGTTAACTTTATTGGCAAAGTTTTTAAGTCTATTACAAACGATTATAAAACTGGTTAAGTAGCTAACAGCTATTAGTTTAGCTAAATTAATGGTACGAACTAATTCTGCGTTAGAACTTAGCAAGAAAAAAATAGTCAAATAACCTGGCTCTTTGGTAAATCGATTACACTATACACATATTGAGATGTTAAGAAGAATTCATAAACAATGCATCCTATTGACCATAACATTGTTATTAGGCTGTCAAGTCCAAAAATCAGATCAGGTGAAGGAAATGAGGGGCTCTACGTTAGCCCAGGTTGGCGGAGATCATGATGAACATGCTTGCATTGCTTCGGCCGGCTATACATGGTCAACCGTTAAGAATAATTGCGTCAGACTATTCGAAGAGGGCACGCGTTTGAGCCCGGCAGTTAAAAACAGCAGTGCTGAACTATCGGCTTTTGTGATTTTTTTAGAAGACGAAAGCGAGGTAGAAGTATTCCTGCCCGAACTTTCGACCTCACTTTTAATGCTGCGTAGTGGAGAAAAAGTTGATCTCTGCTGGGAA
Organism: Spirosomataceae bacterium; assembly: GCA_041689775.1. Lineage (GTDB taxonomy): Bacteria > Bacteroidota > Bacteroidia > Cytophagales > Spirosomataceae > JBDNFP01. Next base: position 14,336 of record JBDNFP010000175.1, on the reverse strand, counting down.
AAAGAAGGGCTTCGCCTTTTTCAGAAAAAAAACCTGGTTTTAATGAAAGGTGACCGCGTCATTTTTACGGAATAGTAAGGTACTATCAATCCTCGTAGAAAGTCTGAATTATCTGCCCTACCCTCCATACTTCCTCGAAGGTATTATATAGCGGTGTAGGCGCTAATCGAATACAGTTTGGCTCACGCCAGTCTCCAATAATATTCTGTTGAACCAGGTAATCAAATAATTGCTTACCATTGGTATTAACCAATAGTGAAAGCTGAGCTCCGCGTTCATTTGGATCAGCGGGCGTCATCTGAATAATAGGACTGCCGTGTGCATTATTAATTTCTCCCAGAACAAATTCAAGATAAGCCGTCAACTTAACGCTTTTAGCGCGCAGGTTTTCGATACCCGCTTTCTCAAAAATTGCTAGTGAGGCCCGATGCACCGCCAAGGCCAATATCGCTGGAGTACTCAACTGCCAGCCATCAGCACCCGGCATGGGCACAAAGCCTTTGGTCATTTCAAAACGACGGGCTTCGTCATAACCCCACCAACCCGCCAGTCGATTCAGCCCAGCGGTATGATGCTTTTCGTGAACAAAAATGCCCGATACTCCTCCCGGACCGGAATTTACGTATTTGTAAGAACACCAAATCGCAAAATCTACGCCCCAGCTGTGTAGTTGTAAAGGCGCATTTCCGATGGCATGGGCCAGGTCAAAGCCTACCAAAATGCCATTTTCATGAGCTTCAGTAGCAATTTTTTTCATATCAAACACCTGCCCGGTGTAGTAGTGCAAACCACTCATCATCACCAACGCCAGGGTATCTTTATGCTCCCGGATAGCCGCTAGAATAGCATCCGTTTGCAGGGTATATTCACCCTCTTGCGGAGTAATTTCAATAATAGTATTTGTCGGATCCAGGCCTCTGCTTTTGATGTGAGTTTCGAGGGCGTACTGGTCAGAAGGAAAATCTCCGGCCACCGTCAATACCTTAGTCCGGTTACCTTCTGGCTTATAAAAGCTCGTTAGCATCAAATGAAGATTTACCGTCAGGTTATTCATGGAGCATACCTCCGAAGGCAAGGCTCCAACAATCTTTGCCAGAGGCTCCTTACAATAGCGGTGGTAGTAAAGCCAAGGCTCTTCTCCTTCAAACCAGCCCTCTACCCCGTGGTGCTGCCATACATCCAACTCACGGTTGAGTGCCGCGCGCGTAGAGCGCGGCTGTAATCCCAATGAGTTTCCGCAGAAATAGGTAATCGACTGCCCGTCTTTTTGCGGAATCAGGAACTGCCCCCGGTACTCCCGGAGCGGATCAGAGTCGTCTTGTTGTTGAGCGTATGCGCTGGTATTCTGGAATTCTGTCATAGTACTAAGAATGCTGATGAATGCAGGCAAAGATAAACACGGTTGATTAAGAAGTTGTTTTCTCAGAGAACCTCGCTTTTTTACGACCTCCACCACGTTTGGTACGACTGCTAACCACGAAGAGGGTTAATCCTGACATAACCGTAATGAGTCCCAAAACCGAGAATATTCTTAGCAGCCAGTTGTTGAAATTGTCCCGACCCTGAAAGTCCATAGTGTGGCCCATCCACAGAAAGTCAAAAATCCGCCAGGGATCATTCCGGTACTTCATCACCATACCCATTTCGGCAGATACGTATACAGTAGTACTTGTAGGATGATCGAACGTTATGGCATAGGCAGGCAACGGTTGTTCTCGGTACTCGTGATGTTTGCCTACTTGGGTCAGGTACTCAACCGAAACTGCCTCAGAAGCCTCGTTAAACCGACTTTTTGCCAGAGCGACCGCCTCTGTTTCGTTCAAAGGCTGACGTAAGTTTCCCGTACGGGCATCGGCCAATTGGAGATGTTTTATGGCGTGCCCTGCGTCACTATGAAAATAAGAAAACTGATAGACGGGTGCCCCGAGAAGCTCCATAAGTTGGAAAGAAATCAGAGAGTCTCCCTTTATCTGGCGCCATACCAAATCTGGCGAAACCAGGTGTTCTTGAAGTGAGATTAGCGGTGCGGCTTTTTTCTGCGAATCACCGTGAATTTCATCCAGGTTTGACCAGCTAAAATAGAGTCCGCTGATCGTCCAAGCCAGAAACTGAATACCGATGGAAAGCCCCAGGTATCGGTGCCATTTTCGGATGTAAAAGTGAAAGCTTTTTTTCATGAGAACTAAACATCCGGCCATTGCCCCCCGGACTGATTCCGTAAAAGTAGAAAAACGGGATAAAACTTTCGTGTTATCCCGTTTTTTATCCCATTCCGGTTAGTGTTTCACATCCGTGTGGGGGGGCGCTGTTTTACGACAGCACTTCGGTAGCTTGTCGTGAGCCTTCTGATCAGCTATCTGCTCATCGGCGTCGTAACCAATATTGATAATCGCCTCTTTGAGTGAAGCGACATCTGTCTTCTTTGTGTTATACTTGATGGTCATTACTTTATCATCAAGATTGAGCTTTGCCTCTTTGACACCCTTGGTCAGGCTCAGATCACGCTCCAAACGTTCCTGGCACATCTCACAGACGGCTGAGGTTTTTATTTTTACAACTTTCTCCCCCGATTGGGCGTATCCCATAGTCATGGAAAAAGCAAATAGTACTGAAAAAATGATCGCTTTCATAGCAGTTAAATTTTTAGATTGTTACTAGTTAATCAATTTGTTGAAACCTTGCGTTTAATTAAAAACACCTAGGCCTAAATTAGCTCAATTAATGGTTGTGACCGGCGTGTTCGTCCTGAACCTGAGTACTATCGGTGTCAGCCATGGCTATTTCTTTCAGGTACATTTCGCACACAGGGCACTTCCCGGCTTCGGCGTAGGTTTTATCTCCTTCGCACTTCATGGGGCAAGCGTACCGCTTTGCGTCCGCAACCTGCTCAACGGCGGGTGCTTCGGTAGTGGTGGTGGTACTCTCGCTGGTGCCGGAGCAAGCAAGCAATGTACTAAACGCCAGAACAAAAAATACTTGTTTCATATATGAGGTAAGAGCTAGTAGGAACGTAGCTTTCTGATTAAATTGATTGATAATAAGCAATTACTGTCCTACAAGTAACGCTTTGTACTACTAAGGATTTTCCATTTTTCAGTCCACCAAGTCCCCGAGGCACTCAATTGACCTTGTCCAGCGTTTTTCGGGGCTGTTCCCCACTCTTTTTATACTCACCGGGGGTAAGACCCGTCACTTTTTTAAACTGGTTTCCTAAATGGGCTGCGCTACTGTATCCCAGTCGCCAGGCAATTTCACTTTGGGTCAGTTCGCCGTAAGAAAGCAACTCTTTTACTTTTTCAATCTTCTGCGCAATGATATAATGTTCAATAGTCTGCTCAGCTTCGGTCGAAAATAAATGACTCAGGTATGAATAATCATAGCCACATTTTTCGGCTAAATAGTCTGAAAAGTTCAGGTGGTCTGGCTTGTTTCCTTTAAGATACTGTACTTCGTCAATGACAAGCGTTTTGATCTGCTCCACTAATACCATTCGAGGATCTTCCAATAGTTCAAATCCGCTAGCCACGAGGCGCTCCTCCACTCTTTTCATTAGGTTTTGTGAAGGCTCGCCTTCTACTTCTACCGTGCCCAGGTCAATCTGCTCCACCCTAAGGCCCAATGCTTCCAATTCTTCCCGCACGACTCGCTTGCAGCGGTCGCACACCATGTTTTTTATCGCTAACTTCATGTTCGTTATCGTTTTATCTTGTACCGTAGCCCGGCATACACCATACGGCCCACAACAGGTGCCCACACAATACCGGCATCAAATTCCCGGCCAAACGGATCATTCGCTCCGATGATCGGGTTGCTCTGCCGGTAGTTGCCCAGATTTTCTCCCCCCACGTACAAATCCCACTTCGGAAACGTACGGGTAATCTGCGCATTTAGATTAAAGAACGCCGGCGCAATATCAGTGGGCATATCAACGTAGGTGGTATGGTCGTAGCCGGGGTCAAGGTTCGGAATACGCCGTTTGCCATTCCACTGCACCGTAAAGTCAAACTTCCATTTATCGTAGGGTAAGGCATAACCCGCGTTGAATAGTACCCGATCCCGGTTGATCATCATGCGGGGTAACAGTACACTTTCTCCGAACGGCTCACCCATGGTCTGCTTTACGTCAAACAGGCGGTAGGCTAGTTTGAAATCAAAACGATCGGGGGTAAGATTTACCTCGGCCTGAAAGCTATTCGCAAACGCTTTATCCTGTAAATTATAAAAGTACAAAAATCCGGGATGCTCCAAATCGGCCACGAGCTGATTTTGAAAATTGGTGCGGTAGTAGTCCACAATAAAAGTACCCGGCATACCGAGCCACTCAAAGTCTCGGGTAATACTCGCACCATAATTCCAGGATACCTCCGGCCTGATTTGCTCGCGAAAAACAACCGCCCGGGAGCTAACCAAATTTCCAAAGTACTCCGCCAGTGGATTACTTACCCGAAAGCCACGCCCGGCCGTAAGCCGAAGCGCGGTATTATTATCAAGCTGGTATTTTAGGTGAACTCTGGGTGTGAATTGGGTACCGTACAGATTATGAAAATCGACCCGTGAACCAGCCACTAACGTAAATTTATCGAGGTTGTTGTAGGTATACTCATAAAATACCCCAGGTACTGACTCGGTTCGAAGCATCGTGGTATCACGGTAGCGCTCGTTGTAGTCGTCCAACATATAGCTTATCCCCGTTTTGAAGGAATGGTTGGTATTCCCAATAATTGATTGATAGATCAGATTACCGTACAAGGTTTGCTGGCGTCCATCGTAAGGCGTAAACCCAAAGTAGGAGTTCTGGTCATGAATTGAGGCGTTCAGGATTAGCCCTAATCCTTTGTAGGGTTGATCGGGGAATAGTTTGGCCATCTTGGTGAATACTTCCAGACGATTGATTTGCGCGCCGAACCCATAAACAGGTGGCCCTCCGTTATTCCGCATTTCCGGTCGGAAGTTGGTTTGTCCGCCAATCCGATCTTCGTGCAAAGCTTTCACCCCAAATTGCACCATGGTACGTTCACTCTGGTATTTCCAGCGCTGGATTACGTTGAACTGAGTATAGAGTGGCATATCAAGAAACCCATCGTCGTTATTGTCCACTCTATTTTGTAGAGTACTGGCGTGGGTAAGTAGTCCGGTACTCCACTTTTCGTTGATCTGATGCGATAGGTTCAGGTTTACTTCCGCCCGACCAAAGTTATTGACGTAGGTATTGAAGTATAGTTTTTCGCGGCTGTCGGGCTTTTGTAATTCCACGTTGATCTGGCCCGTCATGGACTCGTAACCATTCACCACCGAACCAGCTCCCTTGCCTACATCAATGGATTGAATCCAGGTACCGGGCACAAAATTGAGTCCGAAAGTAGTGGCTAGTCCACGGATAGAAGGAATATTCTCGACGTTCGTTTGAATATACGCACCATTAAGGCCCAACATCTGGATCTGTTTCGACCCCGTGACCGCATCGGCGTAAGAAACGGATACCGAGGCATTCGTTTCGAAGCTCTCGGACAGGTTGCAGCAGGCAGCCTTGGCCAATGCCCGGCTCGTGATGATTTCGGTTTGGATCGGCGACATCCGGTCGATGGTAGTAGCGGTACCTTTCACGACTACTTCTTTTAATGTCTCTTCGCTGCGCAACACAAATTCAAAATCGCTATCAGCACCCACCCGGAGGGTATCATTGAGATACCCCACAAAACTAACCAACAGCAGATTAGACTGCGTAGAACGGGGAATATCGAAACGACCGACTGAGTCGGCACTTACCCCGAGGGAAGTACCAAGCCAATAGATATTTGCACCCGGTAAAGGTATTTTTTTTGTTTTTGAAGCGGATATCTCGTACACAACACCGGAAACGCGCTGGGCTATAACGGAGGCGGATAACAGGAATAAGCTACCTAGTGCTAAGGAGAATACAGTACCCAAAAATTTGGGTAAAATTAAATGGTATTTCATAAAACAGATCAACAAATTGAATAGTGAGAGCTAGTCTTCTAAAAAACAAAAGACTGATTATCAAATTAATAGGTGATCTATATCAAGAAAGATTGAACAAACGAGAGCATAGCTCGCCCGTAGTGTAGGGAAGAAAATGAGGAAAGTAGGTAGGATTGACCAACCGCAATGGACTGTAAATTCCCTAGCGTAGCTCTAAAACTCTGACTAAAAAAAGCCGCAGGGTTGACCGCCGATTTTAGTATTTTAACTGAAGCGGGGGAAACAGAAACAACTTCTATTTTCTCGTGTTTCTGACTTTCATCACAACAGGCCTTTTTCTTAAAGACCGGATAAGATGCTTCTTCATGAGTAGCAGAAGTCACTTTTTTGCAGCCCTGACAGCCCGATGATTCTCCCAAAGAAACTAACTGTACTGATTTTCCACTCATCATACAGTTATGTTCTACCAAGCCAAAACCCGTACTGCTCAGCAGCACGACCATTGCCATCAGGATGGTGAACATTCTGTATAATTTGTTTTTTATCATGGGGTACTGTAAATCAATTTAAGTGTCTCATTTACAAAATCGTCCGGGAAGTGGATGTAAATTCCGGACAAAGGTATGATCTTACTTGCTAGGCTTAACAAATCCTTTGTCCGGTTTGTTCGTTTAAAAATCTGCGCACTGGTTAAGAAATAAGTTCGGCTTCGTAGCCAGCCTGTCTCACTAGTTCAGCAATTTCGGTAGCGTGTTGGTCCGTAACCACGGTCATGATCCGGTCGGGACTCTTCAAGTCTACATCCCAATTATCAATTCCTTCGGCGTGGGTCAACACGGGTTCGACAGCCGCAATACAGCCTCCGCATTTAATATTTGTTTTAAATTGAAGCGTTTTCATGATAGATTTTTAGTTTGCTCCGCAAAGTTCTGAATAATCAGCGGAGTTTTTATTACAGAATTATTGAAATGAATTACAAGATTCGTTTCAAACAGAAAAAATCCTCTTTCATTTTCATTTCTTCCCATACAGTTTTAAACTCCTTAGCCGCAAACTATTCGTCACCACCGACACCGAGCTCAACGCCATAGCTGCGCCGGCGATCATCGGATTCAGCAGAAAACCATTCAGCGGATACAACACACCAGCCGCCAGCGGAATACCAATTAAGTTATAGATAAACGCCCAGAAAAGATTTTGGCGGATGGTAGCCACCGTGCGTTTTGACAGCCGCAGTGCCTTGGGCAACGCCATGAGATCGGAGGTAATCAGGGTCATTTTGGCCACCTCCATGGCTACATCAGAGCCGCGCCCCATGGCTACGCTAAGGTTTGCCTGGGCCAACGCCTGGGAGTCATTGATACCATCGCCCACCATCGCAACCGTTTTGCCTTCGGCTTGAAGTTTTTTCACAAACTCCATCTTATCGTTGGGTTTTACCTCCGCCAGGTAGTGCTTAATACCTACCTGTTCGGCTACCTGCGCGGCGGTTTGGGCGTTATCGCCCGTCAACATATACACTTCAATCCCTTGCTTTTGCAACGCAAAAATTGCTTCGGCGGAGGTTGATTTTAGCTGATCGGCCAGGGCAACGAGGGCAATTTGTTTGCCTTTGTACCCTACCCCAATGACCGTCTGAGCTTGATTTCGGAGGGTAGTACCTTGTTCATTCAGAACTGGGTCCAATGCAACACCCTGACTTTCCAAAAAGGCGGGCGTCCCGATTACGTACATTTCTCCATCCACCTTTCCCATGACTCCACTACCCGTAACAGACTCAAATGCCTCCACTTTTACTTTCGGGATAGTATCATCCAGCTCGTAAGTAGCAATAGCCTGCGCCAACGGATGCTCAGAGCGACCTTCGAGGGCCTGAATGGCAGCTTTAAAGAATATAACCTCCTTTTCTTCAACCTTCTTCTTCACCTCTTCAGCCCAATACCAGCCCGCTACTTCCGGTCGCCCTTGGGTGAGCGTACCGGTTTTATCCACGATCATGGCATCTACCTTATAAGCCGTTTCCAGACTTTCCGCGTCCCGGATCAGGATATTATTTTCGGCTCCTTTGCCTACTCCCACCATAATAGCCGTTGGAGTAGCAAGGCCCAAGGCACACGGACACGCAATGACAAGTACCGAAACCGAAGTAAGCAAGGCATGGGTAAGGGCATTTTCACCCCCAACGATCAGCCACACCACAAAAGTCAAGATGGCAATACCTAGTACTACTGGCACAAAAATACCGGCAATTTTATCCACGAGGCGCTGCACGGGTGCTTTGCTTCCTTGCGCTTCTTGCACGGTACGGATAATCTGCGCCAGAACGGTTTGCTTCCCTACCTTTTCGGCGATAAACGTGAAGCTACCTTGCTGGTTGAGGGTTCCGGCAAATACCTCAGCTCCGGGTATTTTTTCGGCGGGTAGGGGTTCGCCCGTCATCAGGCTTTCATCCACGTACGAACTACCCGAATGTACGGTACCATCTACCGGTATCTTTTCTCCTGACTTAATTACTACCTCATCCCCCAACCGTACTTCTTTTGCCAGAATTTCTTGTTCCTGTCCTTTTCGTATTACGTGTACTAGTTTGGGTTGAAGATCCATCAACTTACGCAGGGCATCTGATGTATTCGACTTGGCTCGTTCTTCCAGTAATTTCCCCAAAAGAATAAAGAAAACGATGATCGCCGCCGCTTCAAAGTACACGTGGGGTTCTAGACCACGGCTGTACCAGTATTCGGGATTAAGCGTATTGAAGGTACTAAACAGAAACGCGATTCCGGTACTGAGCGCCACCAAGGTATCCATATTGGATTTCCCGTGCTTAGCCTGCTTCCAGGCATTGACGTAAAAATCGCGACCAAAGAGCACCAGCACCGGTAGCGTCAACGCCATCATGACATAATTAACATACGGCATCTGCATAAATACCATTCCTAGTATCATCACGGGTAAAGCCAATGCCCCAGCGCCAATGGTACGCTTTTTTAGCTGTTGGTAATGCGTCGCTTGTAGTTCCTGCTGTTTGGCCTGGGCTTCATCTTCTTCGGCTTCCACAATTAATCCGTAGCCAATGCCTTGCAGCACCTCGTCCAAATCGACAAGGCTGACCTGCTCCGGGTCAAAGCTCACTTTTACGGATTGGTTGGCGTAGTTTACCGAGGCTTCTGATACCCCAGCGGTATTGTTCAGCATAGACTGTACGCTGACCGCGCAACCGGCGCACGACATTCCCGTTACGGGCACCACCATTTGGTGGCCCGGCGATATTTTAGGTTCGCTTTTATTGAATTGCGCTTTATATTCTAATTTTTGATCACTCATTTTTATGGTACTTATCAGGGAATAAATTTGTGGGTAGTTCCTTCTTCCACTAGTACTACAAAGATAAACCCATTAACCTTGAATAGAATTACACAATTTTCCGCTTAGGTTGTAAGATTTGGCGCTTTGGATGCTTTTACTGCGATGGAACTTCCTATTGCTTGTTCAACATAAAATTTATTCATTCCTCTTTCTACACTCTGATGTACCGTCAACTTTACAGCTAATATGAAATACCTCTTTCTTCTGATTGCCTCTTGTGTTTCCATAGGAGTTCAGGCCCAAAAAAAGTCGGTCCGTTTTTACGTTGGGACCTCTGCCAACGACCAGGAATCGTCCATTACCTTATGTGAACTCGACGTTAAAAATGGCATAATCACCAAAATAGACACTTTTAACGCTTGTGTGGGACCGGGCTACGTGCGCCTTTCGCCCGATCAGAAGTTTTTGTATGCCGTTAATCAGGGTAATACCATTGCGTCCTTTGGGGTAGGTAAAGGCGGTACCCTGACCTACCTGAACCGACAAAATGCCGAAGGCGTCAATCCGTGCCACGTATCGGTACATCCCTCCGGAAAAATGGCATTCCTGGCCAACTATACCAGTGGAAGTTGGGCGGCCTACCCAATAAGTTCTAACGGAAAAATCGAAGCATCCACCGCAAAGTACCAGTTTGCTGGGTCAGGGCCCAACAAAAGTCGTCAGGAAAAACCCCATGCCCACTGCGTACTTTCTACCCCAAATGGTAAATTTGTCTACGTAACAGATTTAGGCACCGACCGTCTCATGAACTATACCGTTGATGCGGCCAAGGGTACCGTATCACCCAATCCCATACAAGCCTATTTTTACACCGAGCCCGGCGCTGGTCCCCGCCATTTTATTATTCATCCTTCGGGAAGGTTTCTTTATCTGCTCAACGAACTGCAAGCTACCCTGATAGCATGTACAATCGACGAACAAGGGGTAATCAATGAAATTGAAACCGTGGAAACCCTACCCGCTGATTTTAAAGGCACCAATTCCAGTGCGGCCATTCGGATGCACCCCAACGGACGGTTTGTGTACGTTTCCAACCGCGGCTATAACGGCATCCACGCGTACGAGATTCAAAAGAATGGTTCTTTGAAGAAAGTAGGCGAAATACAGCGGGGCATCAGTACTCCCCGCGACTTCAATATTGATCCTACCGGGCAATTTATGGTGATTGGCAATCAGGATACAAATAATTTGCTCATTTACGAAGTCAATCCGGCTACCGGAAAATTATCCTACAGATCCGAGAGTGTATCCATTACAAAACCAATCTGCATTGAGTTTCTTCGCTGAGACTTGTATACCCCGTTATTGTCCAAAGCCTCCTTCACGGAGTGGTCAAAGTTTTAACCAACTTGTATGAACTGGCACACCCGAGAAGTAAATAAAATACTGCACGAACTGGATACTGAAAAAGACGGGCTATCCTGCGGTCTGGTAGAAAAAAAACAGGCACAATTTGGTTTAAATCAACTAGAAAGCACTTCGGGCAAATCCATTTTTAAGCTCATAATTAATCAGTTTCTGGACGTCCTGATTCTGATCGCCGCGGCTGTCATATCAATCGTCATTGGCGAAACCAGTGATGCAATTGTCGTGCTGATTATAGTGATCCTGAATGCGGTCATCGGCTTTGTGCAAGAATATCGGGCCGAAAAAGCCCTGGAAGCGCTGGAAGAAATGGCGGCCCCTGATGCACTGGTAAGGCGCGATGGAACGGAAACCTGCGTAGATACGAATCAGTTAGTGCCCGGTGATATTGTACTCCTCGAAGCCGGTAACATGGTACCCGCTGACCTTCGGCTCTACGAGACTCAAATCCTTAAAATTGATGAGGCTTCCTTAACCGGAGAGTCCGAAGCCGTTGAAAAATACACTGAACCCCTTGCCGAACAGAATTCACCGCTCGGTGATCGGCTCAATATGGCCTATAAAGGTACTACCGTAAAGGACGGGCGGGGAGAGGGTTTAGTAGTTACAACCGGAATGAGTACGGAAATGGGCAGAATAGCCCGAATGCTGGACGAAAGTGAAAGCGAGACCCCTTTACAAAAACGACTCGCTACGTTTAGTAAACAACTCTCCGTTGGGGTCATCCTCATTTGCGCCTTACTGTACGGTGCAGGAATATTACGGGGAGAAGATCCGTTCCAAATGCTTCTGACGGCGATATCACTTGCCGTAGCTGCTATCCCCGAAGCACTCCCGGCAGTGGTTACTATCGCCCTGGCCCTCGGTGCAAAGCGGATGATGAAACAAAATGCCCTGGTTCGTCAGCTCGCCGCGGTTGAAACGCTGGGCTCCGTTACCTATGTGTGCTCCGACAAGACAGGAACCATTACCCAAAATAAAATGACGGTTCAGGGAACATGGCAGCCCGAAAAGCTACCCTTACCTCCCGGCTTCACAAACGAAAGCCTTCTGCTATTGCTAATGGGACTTAATCATGATGTAAATCAGGGTAGCGAGGGGAATTATCTCGGCGACCCAACCGAAATTGCCTTGGCGGAATACGCTCATAATCACAAAAAAATCAAGAAAGAATGGGTAGACATCTACCCTCGCATTAATGAAATTCCGTTTGATTCGGTTCGAAAACGGATGACAACCATCCATCAGTTTAACGATCAGTTTTTAATCATCACCAAAGGGGCACCCGAAGCCATGGTTGATGTTTCGCTTCATGCCGAGGAAGCGGTGCAACGAACTGAACGATTCGCGAGGAAGGGTATGCAGGTTATTTCGTATGGGTTCAAAATAGTTGATCAACTTTCGGAAGACGCCAAATCCACGACTCTTGAATCCGACTTGCAGTTTGTGGGCCTAGCCGCCATGATAGACCCACCCCGTGAGGCTGTTCCGAAGGCCATTGCGGAATGCTACCACGCTGGCATTACGCCGGTTATGATTACGGGCGATCACCCCTCCACCGCCCGGGCCATCGCTACCGACGTTGGGATCATCCGAAGCGATAAAGATAAAGTTGTGACCGGTCAGGAAATGAACGGCTATTCAAGTGAAGAATTTGAGCAAAAGGTTGAATCTATTAAGGTTTACGCCCGGGTTTCGCCCCAGCAAAAGCTGAGGATTATTGTCGCTTTACAAAACCGTCATCACTTCGTAGCTATGACCGGTGATGGTGTAAATGATGCCCCGGCGCTTAAAAAGGCCAATATTGGCATCGCAATGGGTATCACGGGTACCGATGTAACGAAGCAGGCCTCCCACATGATTTTGCTCGATGATAACTTTGCCACCATTCTGAAATCCGTGCGGGAAGGGCGGCGGATATTTGACAACATCCATAAATTTATCAAGTATACCCTTTCAAGTAATACCAGCGAATAATACCAGCGAAATAATCACAATCTCCGTGGCCCCGCTCCTGGGTCTGCCTATTCCTCTGCTGCCCATCCATATTTTTTGGATCAACCTCGTTACGGATGGCTTACCGGGACTGGCCTTTACCGCCGAACCGGTGGAGCCCAACACCATGAAACGGCCGCCCAAGGACCCAACGGAAGGAATATTTACGCGGGCACTGATCATTCATATTGTCTGGGTTGGCCTGCTGCTGGGCGTTATCTGCATTGCGACTCAGTACATCAGCCTGGAACTAAATTCTCCCAAATGGCAAACCATGGTCTTTACCGTATTATCGTTGAGTCAGATGGGGCATGCCCTTGCCATCAGAAGTGCTACGACCTCACTATTCACCCAAAAACTAGGTAGTAATAAACAGTTGACGGCTGCCGTGGGGCTCACTTTGGTCCTGCAACTTTCTGTCATTTACGTCCCATTTCTACAAGATACCTTCCATACTCAGGCACTCAACTGGCAGGAACTTTTGATTTGTCTGGGAATATCCAGTATAACCTTTTGGGCTATTGAAATTGACAAGTGGCGTAGGCGCCGTAGCCACTCAGTCAATAATTGACCCAGTCGGTAGGTTATTGCCATCTATCCTGACGCAAGTCCTTTCAAGTTTCAACAATTATTCGTAAAATTGAGATGTGGCCGCAAGTCTAACCCATTTTTCCTAAAATCCTCATTATGACATCCCGTCGCTCCTTTTTTCAGCAGATAGGTACCGCCACGGCTGGTATCCTGGCAGTACCCACTTTTCTCGATCAGGCCTACGCTAGTGACCTTGCCGCCCATTCGCAAAAAATTACGCATCTTTCTCCCGTCGAGGCTGCTGCCGATGAGGACTATTGGTCTTGGATCAAGAATGAGTATACCGTTTCACCTAACCTCTTAAATCTCAATAATGGTGGAGTATGTCCACAACCGAAGGCCGTACAGGATGCGCACATTCGTTTTTATCAGTATTGCAATGAGGCTCCCAGCTACTACATGTGGAGGATACTAGACCAGGGACGGGAAGCCCTACGGAGTAGGCTAGCCGAACTGGCCGGATGCGAAGCAGATGAGCTGGCCATTAACCGCAACGCCACCGAAGGCCTTAATACCATTATTTTTGGACTCAACCTTAAAGCGGGCGATGAGGTCATTCTGACCAAACAGGATTATCCTAACATGATTAACGCTTGGAAGCAGCGCGCAAAACGGGAAGGGATCAAGCTGGTATGGCTTAACCTCGAACTACCCCAAGAGAACGACGAGTACTTCGTTGAGCAGTTTGTGAGCGCATTTACCTCCAAGACCAAAGTGGTGCATATTACCCACCTCATTAACTGGATTGGGCAGGTACAACCCGTACGGAAGATTGCCGACGCCGCCCACAAGCGAGGTATCGAGGTTATTGTTGACGGGGCTCACACCTTTGCCCACTTAGATTTCAAAATACCTGACTTGGGTTGTGACTATTTTGCCACCAGCCTGCACAAATGGCTCTGCGCGCCTTTCGGCAGTGGACTGATGTATATCAAGAAAGAGAAAATCAAAAACGTATGGGCATTGATGTCCAGCAATGAACCCGATGGCGGAGATATTCGTAAATTTGAAAGCTTGGGTACTCGTTCTTTTGCTTCGGAGATGGCCATAGGGTCAGCCGTTGACTTTCATAATGGTAT
>JBDNFP010000174.1:0-25959 GCA_041689775.1 Spirosomataceae bacterium | reverse complement strand
GGTTTGGCTCAGGCTTACGCAGATCGCTTACGACTGTCAGACAACTGTTTATCAATTGAAGTATGGTTTGCTAAGTGATTATTTGCGCACGCAACTGACCCGGCCAACTATTAAATTCGCATGATTTGCGAAAGTCCTATGAGAAAAATCTCACATTTAACTATTTAATCGGCCCTGATGTCCCCACGGGATTGTACGGTGATCCTACCCGAATTAATCAAATCCTGATCAATCTGGTCAATAACGCGCTTAACTTCACCGAAGTTGGTTCGGTTCAACTGAGTATTTTGGTCGTAGAACAAACAGAAAAAGACTGTTTGATTCAGTTCCAGGTAAAAGATACCGGTATTGGTATAGCCGAAGACAAACTAGAATCCGTTTTTGAGCGCTTTACCCAAGCCGATACCGATACTACCCGAAAATACGGAGGTACTGGCCTTGGTTTGAGTATTTCAAAGCGTCTCATTGAATTGCAGGGAGGAGTACTACAACTCGAAAGTAAACTTACCGCAGGTTCCACTTTTTACTTTACCCTCCCATTTAAGAAAGTAGACCTGTCCGCAGTTTTAAAAAGGCCCTCAGAACGCAAGGTCCTTTTCAGCGACCGAAAACTTAAAGTCCTGCTGGTAGAGGATAACCTCCTGAATCAACGCCTGGCTTTAAAGATGTTAGAAAAATTTGGGTTTGTGCCTGATCTAGCCGTTAACGGCAAGGTTGCCATTGAGAAGTTAAAACATGAGCGCTACGATATGATACTGATGGACTTGCAAATGCCGGAGATGGATGGCTATCAGACAACAATCTATCTGCGCACAGTAATGAAGCTAACCACGCCGATTATTGCCATGACGGCCCACTCACTCATTGGTGACCGTGATAAATGTATAAACATCGGGATGAACGAATATGTACCCAAGCCTTTCATTCCTCAGGAATTATTTAACAAAATAATAGAGCTGGCGGAAACTCAACAAGGGTCTGATGATGAGAAAACTCCTCAGTATTCAGCACCAAGCCCATTGATAGACTTAACCTATTTGAAGCAAATTTCGGGTGATAACTGGGAGTTCGAGCCTGAGATAATCGCCCTGTTTATTCAGCAAATCCCGCTTGAAATCACTCTTCTCGACAAAGCTATCCAACAAGGCCGGCATAAGGCGGTCAAGGTATTTGCGCACAAACTAAAATCTTCTTTCTCCCTCATAGGAATCCAGGAGCATGGATTATTACAGCGGATTGAACAACGAGGGGCATTTGGTGGTCCGATCGACGAAATAAAAGCCGATTTTGATCAACTAAAACTAATAGCCGAACGATTCTTAAAAGGATTGGAGAGTCTTCTATAAGAAAAGCCCTTAACTGGTTATGATCTGCTAAGGGCTTTTCTTATTTACGGGTGTTACTTTTATTTCAAATCGTCCCGGAAACTATCCCGAGCGAGTATTACCTGCAATCGGATGTCGACCGTTCTGTCATTTGCGTTGGAGCGACCACCATTTCCGAGCCCAATGCCAACTCCACCGCCGCCCATACCAATACCGCCCATGTTCCCCATGCCAATACTCACCCGTGGGGTAATACCGCCGGGCAAACCAGAGCTTCCTTCGGTTTTGATTGTCACATCCACAAGGCGGGCCTGTTTTGGATCAGCCCCTAGCCGGGCCAACGGGATGGTTAGTTCCTGAGTAAGCTCCTGATTTTCGTCCATCGAAATACGACAACTAATTCCCGAATCAGAGGTGATCAGATTAATAAAACGCTCGCCCATTTTATCTTTCCAAACCGCCTCCTTGTTGAATGCTTCCAGCATTCGATTCAGGCTCAGGTTATTGGGTAGGTCCAATTCCATATTTCTGAGCGCCCGGCGGTCATCCTTATTCACGACCGGAAAAAGCAGCGAGTTGTTACTACCTCGCCCTCCATCCAAACTGAACGATACCCGAAGCCCGCTGCCAAGAATGGACTTTACCGTCAACGGATCGCGCGCCTTCAGGGTAATGTACATATATTGGTCGTCGTTGATGACGCCGTATTTCAACCTTGATTGCTGGTCTTGCCGGTCAGGTGCGGCCTGATCAGCGTAATTGAACGGTGCATTCCATTTCGACTGGTAAGGGACCGTTTTGGATGAAGAACAACTTGAAAGTACTCCCCCAAACAGGCAAAAGGCACTAATAATTTTGAGCGTATAATTCATAAAAACAAGGTTCTATTATTGTTACTAAATGAAACGATAATTTATAGAAAAACAGTACTCCCCAAGAGTATTTATCATATCAAGTGGCTGGAAAATAGTTATTTTACGGGTTTAAATTTTGGTTTAGCGATCTACCCTGACTATTTCTGGCTTATATTTGTTTTAGTGAGCTTTCTAACGCTAAGAATCAATAGAATTAGCTTTTCTGTATCGCCTTTTCAGAAAACCTCCTTCTAACTAACTACTCAACTATGAAAAAAATCTATCCTTTCCTTTTAATGGCTAGCCTGTACGGTTGCTCTTTAGGTTATACTATTGCTCAAACTACGTACCCCACTCCCTCGATTAACACCACTTCTACTACGGCAAAATTTACGATTGATGGCGAACTAAATGAAACCGAGTGGGGCAGGCATCTGGTTTCGAAAGAATTCTGGCAATATTTCCCCACAGATTCCATCAAAGCCCAGTTTCCCACCGAAATTTACATGACCTATGATGAGAACTACCTTTACGTGGCCGCCAAATGCTACACCCAGGCGGATAAGTTTATTATCCCCTCCTACCGCCGTGACTACCGGGCCACGGGTAATGACAACATCAGTTTTATTTTCGATACTTTTCAGGATAAAACCAACGCATTTCTATTTGGCATGAACCCATTGGGGGTTATGCGAGAGGCCCTTATATCTAACGGAGGCTCAGATTCGCAATTCTTTAACAAGTACTGGGATAACAAATGGCAGGGAGAATCAAAGATATATAAGAACTACTGGACCTGTGAAGTAAAAATACCCTTTAAAACCTTGCGGTATATTGATGGTAGTAGTACCTGGAACTTTATGAGCTACCGCTTTGATTCACAGAGTAATGAGCAGTCAACCCTCGTCCGGACCCCCCAAAATCAACTGATCTATAATCTAGCGTTTTCCGGTCCGCTTAACTTTGAGAAGCCACTAAAAAGACCAGGGGCTAACCTCGCATTCATCCCCTACGTCAGGGTTGGAGCAGCGAACGACTACTTACGGGAGCCTACCCTAAAAAATCCTCAGAACTCCATTGGGGCAGATATAAAGGTAGGTATTACCCCCAGTCTCATTCTTGACGCTACCATTAATCCAGATTTCTCAACGGTAGAAGCAGACCGACAAATACAAAATCTTACCCGCTTTGATATATCTCTTTCTTTCCCCGAGCAACGACAGTTTTTTCTAGAAAACTCCGATTTATTCGGCACATTTGGTAGTCAGGAAACAAGCATATCAGGTATGGGAAATCAAAATTTTACCCCCTTCTATTCGCGGCGGGTAGGATTAGAAATTGATACTACCACGGGTACGTACACGCCCATCCGTATACTTTCGGGCATACGTCTCAACGGAAAAATTAGCAATAATATCCGGATAGGTCTCCTCAACGTACAAACCTCCCGTGACGAAAACAGGGGTATTTCCGACGCTAACACCACGGTAGCCGTGGTACAGTCGAAGGTATTCAGCCGTTCCAACATTACGGCTATGCTCGTCAATAAAGAATTATTTAACCCCGTCAAGGGGCAGGACAGATTCAATCGGGTGGCCGGCCTTGAATACAACCTGGCCTCTCCGGATAACCGCTGGATTGGAAAACTTTACTACCATCAAGCCATCACACCCGGTGATCTCGCCAATAAGTTTGCCACGGGAGCTACCTTAATCCGGAACATGTACCGCTATCAGTTTACCTGGAACCATTACTATATCGGAGAAGGGTTTCATACTGAGGTAGGAGTTACACCACGCCGGAATGTGTTCAGAATCAACCCCCAATTCCAACTCAATTTTTATCCCAACAACAAGCTGATTAATAAATATAGCGTTGGTACAAGCTATGAAGAATACCGTAAACCCGACATTGGACTCACCGATCAGGCCATTGGGATTATTGGTGATGTATCGTTTCAGAGTAGTGCTACCCTCAGCTGGCAGGTAGCCAATACCTTTACCTACCTATTCTCTAATTTTGACCCTACCCGCAGTGGGAACGAACCCCTGCTACAAGGTACCAGCTACCGTTATACCAATGCTCAGTTCAGCTATATATCTGACCGACGTAAAAAGTTAACGTTAGAAATGAAAGGAATATTTGGCCAGAACTTCGACGGAAATATCGCCAGCCTCACCGGAGCTTTAATCTATCGTATTCAGCCTTTCGGGAGCCTCGATTTTAATTATAGCCTTAGCCGTATTACCACTTCCCAGGGAAAAGGACAACTATTACTGATTGGCCCCAGAACGGACATTACCTTTTCAAAAAGTCTTTTCTGGACTACCTTTTTCCAATACAATAACCTCACCAACAACGTAAATATCAACAGTCGGATCCAATGGAGATTCCGCCCGGTTTCTGACTTCTTTCTGGTGTATTCAGACAATTACTTTGCGGATTCTTTTCTGGTTAAAAATCGGGCCATTATTGCTAAGTTGACGTATTGGTTAAATCTGTAATTGGGCAACGGGCTTTCGATGGTCCGTTCATTGAAGAATAGCTACTACTCGTAATCTAACACTTTTATGCTTTCTTATTTCATGTTTATTGTTCTTTTTTTGTTGGTCCTTTACTTTATCGGGTGGCAAATTTGGCTTAGAAACAGAAAGAAAGAGCCCCACCCATTTTCTGAAAAATGGAAGTCTATTCTTACAAGCGAGGTATCGTTTTATAAGAAATTGAACGTTAGTGATAGGGCGCGGTTTGAAAGGGAAATTCAGCACTTTCTGGATTACGTTACCATAACGGGCGTTGAAATAGCAATTGAAGACACCGACCGCCTATTGGTGGCAGCGAGTGCGGTTATACCACTTTTCGGCTTTCCCCAGTTGCGCTACCGCACTATTGACGAAGTACTCCTCTACAAAGGGAACTTCAACGACGACAATCAGACCGAAGGCGAGGATCGTAACATTTTGGGTAAAGTAGGTTCAGGAGCAATGAACCGTCTGATGATTCTTTCGCAGCCAGCTCTACGCCAAGGATTTGAAGCTGAGAACAATGCATGGAATGTAGGTATCCATGAGTTTGTGCATTTAATTGATAAGGCTGATGGTGCCACGGATGGCATTCCGGAAAGTATAATACAAAAGCAATACGTGATTCCCTGGCTGAAACTAGTGCACGAAGAAATTAAGAGCATCAAGAAAGATGAGTCCGATACTGACCCCTATGGCGCTACCAACGAAGTAGAGTTTTTTAGCGTGGTCAGTGAATATTTCTTTAACCAACCGGATTTGTTTCAAAAAGAACATCCAAAACTATATGAACTGATGAGCATAATCTATCGCCAAGCACCTGAATAATTATTCTGGTGTTTCTTGGCATAAACCTACTCTTTCAACATTACACGTAATCCACCACATTAGGTGTGGTTATTCAATAGTGTGACACCTGTATTTAGGTATTCTATGTCATAGTGAATTCATGGAATTTTAACCCGCCCAACTATGTTTTTTGTACGTATAGCCGTCTGCTACACACTTATTAACAATAATTAATCCTTTTTAACCATGCAAGAGAATCCAACTCCTTCCCCCGGTATTAACCCGACCCAACCCTCCGAAAATCCGATACGGCCGAGCAGACCAGAGGCACCGGAACCTACCTCACCGGGTGAGAATTCACCCATGTCGCCTAATCCCGAAATACCACCCTATAACCCTGGCCCGGAGCAGCAACCCAATCGTCCTGGCAACCCGGAAATAAGGCCATTTTAGGAATATTTTAAAATACATACTTACCGCCATCCTTATGTAGACAGGGATGGCGTTTTTTTAGCCAAGAATTAGTTTGCGCATTTCTCCATTATCCCGAAGGGTAAACTTTCTTGTTGATTCTCTTTTGGTTAGGTAAAAGAAACCATTCACCGCCATGCGTTATATTCTTCCTTTACTTGCCTTTCTCCTCTTTCCGTTGGTATACTTCGCAACTTTACCCGTGGAGTTAACTTCCATTTTTAGCACGACCAAAGAAACTCCTCTCACGATTCGGCAAAACAAATCGGCTGGTACCATCGAGGTATTCCGACAGGGCGAGAATAAACCCATTCTGACGCAAGTAGCGAAGGCCGATTTCCGGCCCTACCTCCACCCTATCGTAGCTCCCGACGGCAAGGGGCTGCTCACCGAATACAGCCCCGGCCACCACTTGCATCAAACAGGAATCTACTGGGGCTTTACCCGTGTAAACGGCCGCGATTACTTTCATCATCCCGCCGACAACTATTGGCGCAGAAAATCCGCTACGGTACTGGTGACGGAGGGAGAAGAAGTCAAATGGCAAACGGTCTATGATCTGCTGGACTCTACCGGTACCGCCGTGCTTACCGAAACTCTGAACTGGACCATGGCCGTGCGGGACGGTACGTACCTGCTCGACCTGGAATGGAACGGCGAAGCCCAAACTGACGTAACCATTGGCAAGTACGATTACGGCGGACTGTTTGTGCGCATGCCTTGGAAAGAAGGCATCAACGGCAAAGTAGTCAACGCCGCCCGGCAGCGAAACGAGAAGGCCGAAGGGCAACGTGCCATGTGGGCCGATGTGGGAATGCAGGTTGAGGGCCGCGATGATCTGGTCCACATCGCCGTGTTTGAGCATCCTTCCAACAAGGGCTATCCTAACTACTGGCGCGTGGATGGTCAGCTGGGGATCGGCCCCGCCAAAGCCAAAATGGCCGACTGGACCATTAAGAGAGGGATGTCCGAAACAATCAAATACCAGCTTTACGTCTATACTGGCGAACTCAACGACACTGAATTGAACAAAGCTTTCGGAGAGTACTCCGGCAATACTGGCATGTACAACACCGCTGCTCTCTGGGACATAGCCCGCAAAGAAGGCCGTGATGCCAAATTTCTGACCGCCGACGAAGCCGCGGCCGCCATGACCATCAAGGATGACTATAAAGTAAACGCTTGGGCCGCCGAGCCGATGGTAACCCAACCGATGGCCTTTTGTTGGGACGACCGCGGCCGCCTGTGGGTAGCCGAAAACCGAGACTACGAAAACCGGGGCAAGGGATTCTCTAATTCGGGCGACAGCCGGATAGTGATTCTGGAAGATACCGATCACGACGGCAAAGCCGACAGCCGGAAGGTATTCATGGAAGGCATTGCCTTTCCGGCAGCTTTGGCGGTTGGTTTTGACGGCGTATTTGTGGGTGCACCACCCAACTTACTTTTTGTGCCGGATAAAAACGCCGACGACAAGGCCGACGTGGACAGCATTGAAGTACGCCTGACCGGCTGGGGTATCCGCGACCGGCATGAAACGCTGAACAGTTTTCACTGGGGGCCCGATGGCTGGCTCTACGGCACGCAGGGCTTTGCGACGCCCTCCAAAATCCGTAAGCCAAAAGGAAAAGGAAAAATCTATGGGCACAACGACGCTTTCCCCGAAGATCTGCTCGAAGCCGAAGGGACCGACATCAACGGCGGCGTGTGGCGCTACCATCCAACCAAGGAGAAGTTTGAAGTCATAGCCCACGGATTCAGTAATCCCTGGGGCATCGACTACGACGCCAAGGGACAGTTGTTCATAACGGCCTGCGTGATTCCGCACCTCTGGCACGTCATTCCGGGCGGGATTTACCATCGGCAGGGTGGGCAGCATTTTAATCCCTATGTGTATAATGATATAAAAACCATCGCTGACCACAGCCATCGCTCAGCCCATGGCGGGGCGCGGATCTACCAGTCGGATGCTTTTCCGGCGGACGAGCGCGGACGCATGTTTATGGCTAATATTCACGAGCATGGGGTACTTTCGGATAAGCTCATCCCCAAAGGTTCGGGCTTTACGGCTCCCCATGGCGACGATTTTATGATGGCCAATAACGCCCAATGGGTAGGTTTTAGCATGGAAATTGGCCCGGAGGGCGGGTTGTATGTCCTCGACTGGCACGATGCCGATATTTGCGGTTCGGATGTACTCAATAAGGAAACCGGGCGTATTTTCCGGATTATGCCTAAGCAATCCCTGGCCCAAAATTGGGAAGGGCGTTACGCGGATTTGTCCAAAATGACGGATCAGCAACTGATAGCCTTGCAAACCAGCCCCAGTGAGTGGCACGCACGGCGAGCGCGGGTGATTTTGCAAAACCGGGCGTTTAAGAAAACACTCGCTCCTTCGACTCACGCTACTTTGAAGGCGATGTTTCAAAACCAGAGCAACCCCGACTGGCGGTTGCGGGCTATGTGGACGTTACAGATTACCGAAGGCTTATCCAAAAACGATCTAACCAAATCCTTGACTGACAAAGACCCGCACGTACGAGCTTGGGCCATTCAGTTTCTGAGCGAAGAGGGACAGCCCGCAGCAGACATTGTGACCACCTTTGCCAGTATGGCAGAAACTGATCCTTCCCCTGTGGTACGATTGTATTTGGCTTCGGCACTGCCACGACTTGACAACCCCTCCCGCTGGCGAATTATCGAAGGATTGGCGGCCCACGCCGAAGACGCCGATGATCACAACCTGCCCAAGATGATCTGGTACGGACTGGAACCGATGGTAGCCGGCGAACCAACCAAAGCATTGAATCTTTCAATTCAAAGTAAGATCCCGATGGTATCGCAGTTCATAGCCCGCCGCCTCGTGGATGCCAACCTAACGGACAAACTAATTGCGACCGTTGGCAACTTCCCCGCTAAACAAAGTCTGCTGGAAGGGATGCGTGATGCGCTCGACGGTCGGTACGACATGCTACCTCCCGCTAACTGGAAAGGAGTATACACCAAACTTCGCGGTAAACCTGGTCCTTCGGCTACGATTGCCGAGGAACTCAACCAGCACTTTGGCGATACGGAAGCCGCCAAGAAACAACTGATCGCGCTGAAAGATAAAGCGACTCCCCTGGCCCAACGCACGAGTGCCCTGCAAATGCTCAGCCTGTGCCAACGCCCCGAACTCGTAACAGAGCTTCCGGCTCTCATCAACCAATCCGACTTACGCCAAGACGCCATCCGGGCCATTGCCAGCTACGACAACGACGCACTTGGCAAACTCGTGATGGAGCGCTACCCTACCCTGAACGCCACGGAAAAGGCCGAGGCTATCCAAACCCTGGCCTCCCGGCCCAAGTACGGTTGGCTGCTCACCCAAGCCCTCGCCAAGGGTACCATCCCAAAAAAGGACGTGCCGGCCTACGTAGCCCGACAACTACGCCGGGTAGTAGGTAGTGGCTTTGTGGAAGTATGGGGTCCAATTGACCACGTAGCTTTCGACGACAAAGCTTACACTAAGTACCGTGCTTTACTCACAGAGAAATCCATCGCTACCGCCGACGCCCACCGAGGGAAACAGGTATTTACCACCACTTGCGGCCCTTGCCACCAACTCTACGGCGAAGGCGGCACCATCGGCCCCGACATCACCGGGTCCAACCGCGCCAACCTGGACTACCTCCTCGGCAACATCCTCGACCCCAGCGGCGAAATTCAAGACGATTACAAGATGGTAGTAGTCACCACTCGTGACGGCCGTACCTACGTGGGCAACGTCACCAAAGAAACCGAGCGTCAGCTCACCCTCCGCGTAGTTGGCCAAAATGCGGTGGTGGTAAATAAGTCAGATATTCAATCTCGGGAAGTGACGCCCTCTTCTATGATGCCCACCGGGCTTTTTGAGACGTTGTCGGATAAGGAGATTGTGGATTTGGTAGGATACTTGCGGACACGGGAGGCGGTGCGATAGTTTTTTTAATGGAAAGTAGTTCCCAACTTTAAGACACCAAGGCACGAGTAGGATACCTACGGACACGGGAGGCATTGAAGTAGAAGAGTTTGTTGAGCAAGTTGGAAACTTGCGTTACTTCAAACCACCAGTCGCAGACTGGCGGCAGCGAGGGCCCGTTCGCTGCCGTCTTTGAAGGCCAGCCAGAGTTCGATATCGTTTTTTACAATCGCCAAGTTTTCGGATGTAGAATGAACCTACCGCTGCACCACTTTGCCGCCACCGAATGGGTGGTTGCGGCTGCACAGCGAAGACCGACCATTGGAGCGGGCGGAGCGGTCAGCGGCAATCAGCAATGTTTTAGTCGGACGTGAGATTTTTATTCCAAAATTTTAAAGTGGAGGAAATCATTGATCTACTGAACTCGACGCAAAGAGTGTGGTTTGTATTCGTCCGCGATTTACTCTACCCGAAGAAAATTATCTGAAAAAGTTGCAAAGGCTAATAGTTGAAGCAGCCTCGCAACAAAAACAGCCTATGGTATCAAACGAAGTATATTTTGCCAAAGCTGAAAAAATTTGCACTCTAACCAAACCTTACTTAACTTGCTTATTATCAAAACCTTGAAAAAATCTTCGGGTAGAGTATCCGCGATTAATCCTGCTACTGGCCTTTATTTCAGTAGTTACCTGCAAAAATTTTCTTTTTACCATAAATTCACTCCTAAACAACATGGAAAGGACAAACGCACTCACCGACGACCAACAACTCTGGCAAGCCGTAAGGGCGGGCCACGAGGATGCCTTTGAGGGCTTGTACCGCCGTTATTTCCGGGATTTGTTTCACTACGGCAGGCAGTTCCTGCGCGATGAGGAAGCCGTCAACGACGCTATCCAGGATTTGTTCGTGGATTTGTGGCGCAACCGCCGCTCGCTGAGTCCGGCGCGGTCGGTGAAGTACTACCTCATGGTGTCGCTGCGTCGTAAAATCCACCGCTCGCTGCGACCAGAACACTTTACGGAAACAGATTGGGAATTGCTTCCCGAGTCGCTCCTTCCTTCCCAATCTTCGGCAGAAACGGACTTTACCAATCGAGAAGATAAATGCCTACTCACCGAAAAGCTCAACGCCTGGCTGGATCAAGTACCTCCCCGACAGCGAGAGGCGCTGATACTGCGTTACTACTATGATATGGAGTACGCCGAGGTCGCCGAAATGCTCGGAATCAAAGAGCAAACCAGCCGTAACCTCGTGCAAAAGGCTCTTTATAAACTTCGAGAGATTTCTATATTACTGATTATCATTATAATAGAAATTATTTTCTAGATTTCACCGAAAAAATCAACCTGTGCAAGGTTGAAACGCCTCACTCTGGACTCTATAATAGGCAAAAGGAGAATAAATTCCTGAAATAGTGCCATAATGGAGTACCTGAATTTTACTACAAACGACTACATCGAAGATGCCCGCTTCCGGCAGTGGGTGCGTAAGCCCAATGCTGAATTGGATGCCTTTTGGCAGGATTTTCTTGAAAAACACCCTGAGAAAACGCCTAAAATCATCGCGGCTACTAATTTCTTACTAGGCATTGAGCAGCAGGTCGAAGGCGGAACTCCCGCTGCCGCCCACGAGGAGGTAGTTTTCCAGCGTATCAAGCAGATTATTGCCGAAGCACAGCGTGTGCCACTATGGCGGCGGTTGCCCAGATGGACGTCTTGGGCAACGGCGGCTTCTGTATTATTTGTGGTGGGGTACTGGTTACTTCCGCTCGAAAATCCTCAAAATCAGGAAGCTAGCTACAAAACCAATCGGGAGCAAACTACCCTCGCACTCATCGAGAAAATAAATGCTACGGCCGAGCCGCTTTCAATTGCGCTAACCGACGGAAGTACCGTTAGGCTGCAACCAGGCAGCCGGATCAGCTACGCCCGAAACTTTACGGAAAGTACCAATCGGGAAGTATATCTGAGCGGGGAGGCATTCTTCGAGGTGTCAAAAAATCCTAACAAACCTTTCTTTGTCTATGCCAACGAACTGGTGACTAAGGTACTTGGAACGAGCTTTAACGTGCGAGCCTACCCAAACGACAAAGACGTAACGGTGGAAGTACGTACCGGACGCGTGGCGGTGGCAGTGGCCAAAAAGGTTGGGGATCGTGAGGAAATCAGCACCCGCGAACGGGAAGGGATTTTGCTGCTGCCCAATCAGCAGGCCGTCTTGGCCCGTAAGGAAATCCGGTTGGTTAAAACATTGGTCAGGGAACCCCTTTTACTGAGCGAAACCGCCCCCAATCTACCAAAGTATAATTTTATATTTGAAGACACTCCTGTTCCTGAGGTCTTCAATACAATGGCACGTGCTTACGGATTAGATATCGTGTTTAACGAAGAGCAATTTGTTAACTGCTATTTTACTGCCGACTTGAACGATGTACCACCATACGAAAAAATAGACATTGTATGCCGTAGTATTGAAGCTCGCTACCGCATTTTGGATGCTCAGATTATTATCGACGGCAAAGGCTGTAAACATTAAAATTGTGATCTCAACTTAAACTTCTGCGTATGATATCAACTAGTTTCTGAATGCCACTGAGCGTTCCCCATTTTTACAAAAGAAACTGGCGATGCATCACCATCACCAGCTTCAACTCATTCCCTGCAAGTTTGAATTGCCTCCAAACAGATGTAGGGTGTGTCTTGCCAAATGCGTATCCAACAAAACCCTTCAAAATTATGAAATTAAAACACTCTACCCAGCGCTTTGCACTAAAAATTATGAAATGGTCTTTTTTTCATCTGTGTATAGCGGTGATTTTTGCGAACGTTTCGCTGGCGCTCGACTTGTCTGCCCAGGAAGTCCTGGATCAGCGAATTTCGGTGCGGGCGGTGGATCAAAAAATCAATACGGTACTTGCTTACATCGAGAAGAATTCCGAAGTAAAATTCTCGTACAGCCCCAACCTGATCCAGGCTTCGCGAAAAGTCACACTCAATGCCACCAATGAAAAACTGTCGGCGGTTCTAGACAGATTGTTGGTACCACACAATCTGAGCTACGAAGCAGTAGGCAAGCGAATTATCCTGAAAAGGGTGCTACCAGGAACCAAAGATAAAGCAATCGCTCCCATCAAACAGCAGACCCAGACTATCAAGCTACCTGTCGACCGAGGTATAACCGGAAGGGTGACAGACGATCAGGGTGAGGCCCTGCCGGGTGTAAATATCCTTCTAAAGACCACCCAGAGGGGAACGACCACCGACCAAAACGGTGCCTACAGCTTGTCCATTCCCGATGGAAACGAATCGACATTGGTTTTTTCTTTTGTCGGCTACGAGCCGCGGGAGGTGGAAGTCGGTAATCAAAGTACCCTGGATATATCACTCTCGCCCGACCAGAAATCACTCAACGAAGTAGTGGTGGTGGGCTACGGACAGCAAAAGAAAAGCAACGTCACCGGGTCGATCTCGACGCTGAAAGGGGCCGATATTGCTAACGTGCAGTCGCCAAGCTTCGATACGGCTCTGCAGGGCAAGATGCCCGGTGTGATGGTGTCGTCGAATGGCGGACAGCCGGGCGGCGGTATTGTGGTACGTATACGGGGGATCGGTTCCATTAACAATTCCAACCCGCTCTACATTGTCGACGGGGTGCAGCGCGATCCTGGCAACGACGAAAACTCCAACCCATTAGCAAATATCAATCCGAACGATATCGAATCGATCGACATTCTCAAAGATGCCGCCTCTACTGCAATATACGGAGCAAGAGCGGCCAACGGCGTGGTGCTTATTACCACCAAACGAGGGAGCGCGGGGAAGGCGCAAATCAGCTATTCGAGCTACTACGGGATTCAGGGGCCGACCCGGAAAATTCCGCCACCGATGAACGCAGCGCAGTTTGGCGAAAACATGAATCGGGCCTTTACAGCCGCCGGACAGGAGGCCCCCTTTCCCAACCTCCAGTCGCTGGGTGAAGGTACCGACTGGATGGCAGCTGGCACCCAGCAGGGCAAGGTTATGGATCATCAGTTGTCGATATCGGGTGGCTCAGCCAAGAGCCGATACTACATCTCGACCAATTACTTTAAAAATGACGGCATCATGCTCAAGACTTACTTTGAGCGGATGTCGCTACGAATCAATACCGACAATCAGGTTGCCAAAAATATCAAAGTGGGCAACAGCCTGATGCTTTCGCGGGTCAATCAGCGCAACAACGGGGCCGGCAACCGGACGTTCATTCACGGTGCTTTCACCAGCCTTTACCAGACGAATCCTACTCAATCCATATACAACGAAGACGGCTCCTACGCTGGACCCACGGACGTTCGTATGGAGAGGACGGGTAATTCAATAGCTGATCGACTTCGTGTGACCCAGGAAAATGAATCCTATGACCTCATCGCCAATCTGTACGCCGAGTACGAACCGGTCAAAAACTTGCGGTTCAGGACGAGCTTCTCCACCAACCTAGTTTTCGGAAATCAATACTCTTTCAACCCCATTTGGGAGTACGGTTTGGTCAATTCCGCCGGGCTATCAAGTGTGTCAGCCGGTAGCTCTACTTCCCGGCAGTGGATTTTTGAGAATACACTGAGCTATACCAAAAGTTTTGGTAAGCACAACCTGAGTGCTTTGCTCGGTACCACAGCCTTGGATCTTTCGTTTCGGTCGGCCTCTCAGAGCGGCAGCTACGACACGGATGCTTTCACCGAAATCGATACCCAGAGCATGATTGCCAGCAACTCCTCCACCAACTCCTCGCAGGAGTCTTTGGCTTCGGTGTTCGGTCGGGTGATCTACGACTTTTCCGATAAATACCTTCTGACGATGAACATCCGCCGCG
The DNA here is from genome assembly GCA_041689775.1 of Spirosomataceae bacterium. GTDB lineage: Bacteria > Bacteroidota > Bacteroidia > Cytophagales > Spirosomataceae > JBDNFP01. Next base: position 11,210 of record JBDNFP010000174.1, on the reverse strand, counting down.
ACGGTTCCTCGAAATTCGGTCCAAACCGTAAGTTCGGCGCCTTTCCGTCGGTGTCGGCGGGCTGGCGAATTTCGGAAGAAGGCTTTTTCCCCAAAGGCGGTTTAGTGGATAATCTCAAGCTCCGGGCTGGTTGGGGACAGGTGGGCTCCGATGCAATCGGAAACTTCCGGTACCTGGCGCGGGTGCAATCTGGCTATAATTATGCCTTCGGCAACCGGACGGGTATTACCTCACTGGGAGCGGCGCTGGGAGACTTGGGAAACCCCGACATCAAGTGGGAAACCGTTACCGAATATAATATCGCTCTGGAAGCCTCTTTATTGAATGGGGCGATCAACTTTTCTGCCGAGTATTTCGACCGAACCCGCACCGATATGCTCCTCACCCTGGACTTGCCCGGCGTGTCGGGACTGAGAACGGTGACGCAGAACACAGGAAAATTTAACAACAAAGGCTTGGAGTTTAGCGTGGACTACCGTGGCGGAAAGGGTGACTTCAAGTACAGCATCAACGCCAACCTTACCACTTACGACAACGAGGTAATCTCGCTAGGGGCCAGAGGCGACATTTTCCCCTTCAACTATTCAGGTTCGGGGGGCACGACTCTGATTCGCGTGGGTCAGCCTTTGGGTGTTTTCTACGGCCTAACGACCGAGGGAATTTTCCAAACTCAGGCGGAGGTGGACGCAGCCAATGCGGTCGATGGTAACGCAAAAACTCCCTACCAGGTAGCCAAGACGGGGCCGGGTGATTTCAAGTACAAAGACCTGAACGGCGATGGCCGAATCAACGACGCCGACAAATCGATCATCGGCAATCCCAACCCCAAGTTCACCTTCGGATTAGGAGGCAACTTTTCGTACAAGCGCTTCGACATGAACTTCCAGTTCTTTGGTGTGCAGGGTAACGACATCATGAACGTAGCCCGCTCCATTTTGGAATCGTCGGGCCGGGCGTTTAACAAATCTTCCACCGTAGTGAACGCTTGGAACGGGCCGGGGACGAGCAACGACATTCCTCGCCCCATCGTCACCGATCCAAACTCCAACACCCGGTTGAGTTCGCATCTGGTAGAGGACGGATCGTTTATTCGACTGAAGAACCTTCAGTTGGCCTACACGCTTCCGATCAGAGGCATTCAAAAGCTGCAAGTGTACGCTGCCATGCAGAATGTCTTCGTATTGACCAAGTTTACGGGTATCGACCCGGAGGTAGGGCTGGACAACAACAATAGTTCGGCGGCCGGAATCTATCAGGATCTGTATCCCCAGGTTCGTACCAGCTCCTTGGGCGTGCGTTGTAATTTCTAAACCCTTTTAACACCAAAAATCATGAAATACTTAAAATTATATCCCTTACTGATGGGGCTTGCGCTGCTGACTGGCTGTGGCGAAGATTTTGTCAATAAAGAATTTACCAACGGGATCGTCGAGGAGAACTTTTACCAAACCGCCAAAGACGCTCAACAAGCCCTCACGGGAGTGTACGACCCCCTCAGCCGGAAAGGCGTGTACCGCGAGTCGGCCGTTGTGCTAGGCGAGTGTTCTTCGGACAATATCGACGAGCAGACGGGCGACAACGGCGACTACGGCTTCCATTACAAGGCGGTGAGCGACTACCGTTGGTTGCCCGACAATCCGTTTATTTCGGCACGATGGTATGATTGCTACGCCGGTATTTTCCGGGCCAACGCATTTCTGGCAAAGGTTCCCGCCATCAAAATGGACGAAACGCTCAAGAAGCAGTACCTGGCTGAGGCGGCGTTTTTGCGAGCCCTGTACTACTGGAATTTGGTGATTACTTATGGCGATGTTCCGCTGATGACGACCGTTCTTACTCCGGATGAGTACCGTAACCTGGCCCGTACTAGTCAGGAGAAAGTTTACGCTCAGATAGAGGCCGATCTAACCAAGGCTATCCCCGACTTGTCTGCTGCAAACAGCAATCCCGTGGGTCGCGTTACTAAGGGAGCAGCACTTGGCATACTGGGCAGGATGTATCTCTACCAAAAGAAATGGCCTCAGGCCGCCCAGACTTCTCAGCAGGTAGTCGCCCTGGGAAAGTACAAATTAGTAGATGACTATATGTCGCAATTCAACGGAAAGGGCGAGAATGGGCCGGAGTCGATGATGGAGTTTCAAGCCGTGGGTTTTGCACCTAGTTATTGGAGCGCAGCCTCCAAAAACGGGATGGCCGTGATGTGGAGTCCGGTCATTGGCTGGGCCAACTGGTTTACACCCAGCAAGGAAGTAACTACTGTTTTTCCCGAAGGAGACCAGCGGCGTAAGTCGGTTCTAGTCGTCGGAGCCCAACCCGCCGACATGATCGACGTCAACGGAAAGGGGTCACAGCCGTTTCCCAGTGCGCCCATGCGCCCCACGTTTTTCAACAATGCCTGCGTTCGCAAATTTCTGCCCGAAGGCAGAGATATGAATAGCGCCAATAATTTCGACGTAAACCAACCTATCATTCGTTACGCAGAAGTTTTGCTCAACCTTGCCGAGGCTTTGAATGAGTCGGGACAGGGATCCGCCGCGCTGCCCCCCCTCAACCAGGTCAGAACCCGGGCCGGGCTGGTGCCTATCACCGATACCAATCAGGAGAGCTTACGCAATATCATCCGCAAAGAACGACGACTAGAACTCGCTTTCGAAGGACATCGCTTCTTCGATCTTGCCCGCTGGGGTATTTCTGAGCAGGTACTTAGAAGCAAGGGATTCGTAAAGGGTAGAGACGAATACTTTCCCGTGCCTATTGGTGAACTGTCGCTGATGCCCAACCTGACGCAGTACCCGAAGTAACGGAAAATTAGATTTTCAATTCATAGAAAGACAGGGAGTAAATCCCTGCCTTTCACTTATTCGATATAATGAAGATTTTTTGCGTGCCGCTCTTTCTGGTTTTATTTTTTTCTTGCCAAGAGAAACGCCATACGCTATTCACTACGCTTCCTTCCACGCAGACGGGCCTTCATTTTCAGAATACCATCAAGGAGGACGAACGCCATAATGTCTTCGATTTTCACCAAGTGTACAATGGAGCGGGCGTGGCGGTGGGAGACCTCGACGGCGACGGATTACCCGATCTGTATTTTACCGGAAACATGGTATCTGATCGCTTGTACCGCAACAAAGGAAATCTTGAATTTGAAGACATTACGGAAAAGGCGGGAATCGTTTCAGGAGGCTGGTCGTCAGGTGTTACAATGGCTGATATAAACGCCGACGGACGGCTGGATATCTACGTCAGCAAATCAGGAAACTACCTTGGGGACGATCGAGCCAATCAACTTTACATTAATCAGGGGGAAGGCAAGTTTGAGGAGATGGCCCAACAATTTGGCCTTGCGGATACAAGTTATACGAACCAAGCCGCTTTTTTTGACTTTGACAAGGACGGCGACCTTGATGTTTATCTGATTACCACCAGTCCGCTCGAGCGAAATACCAACCAAATTGTCCCCGTCCGGAAAGATGGTCGGGGACTTTCGCCGGACAAGCTTTATCGAAACGAAGGCAATGGTACTTTCACCGACGTCAGCCTGGAGGCGGGCATTCTGCACGATGGCTATGGCCTCGGCTTGTCGATCGTCGATATTAATCAGGATGGATACGACGACGTGTGGGTGTCGAACGATTTTTTGTCCAACGACCATTTATACATCAATACCGGGCGGGGTAGTTTCGTGGAATCCTCGGCCCAGTACTTTCAACACACCAGCCGCTTTGGCATGGGCAACGACGCCGCTGATTTCAACAACGACGGCCTGCTGGACTTGATCCAATTGGATATGTTGCCCCGGTCTGACGAACAATTCAAGCGTATGGCGGGGGGTGGACACTACGCACAATATGACCTGGAAACACGGGCTGGCTACCAGCCGCAGTTCATGCGCAACACCCTGCAGCTCAATCTTGGCCTCGCCGCCGATGGACGAATTAAGTTCTCCGAAATCGGGCAGTTAGCGCAGGTGCATCGTACAGATTGGAGTTGGGCTCCGCTCTTCGCCGACTTCGACAACGATGGCCTGAAAGATCTATTCGTGACCAATGGCTACCTTCGCGATGTAACGGATTTGGATTTTATCAAATATAACCAGTCGTTCAACGCTGAGAATGCAACGCTGGCGGAGTTCAAGGAACATTTTTTGGAAAAAGTAAGCGAGCTGCCCGCCTGGAACAATCCAAATTACTTTTTCAGAAATAAGGGCGACCTGACTTTTGAAGACATCAGCGAGGCCTGGACTGATCAAAAGCCTTCCTTATCGAACGGAGCCGCTTACGCCGATTTAGACTTAGATGGCGACCTAGACGTCATCACTAACAATGTCAACGCCGAGGCTACCTTACTCCAAAATAATAGCACGGCTAACAATAACTTTTTACAAATAAAACTGAAAGGCCCGCTCGGCAATTCCCTCGGGGTAGGTGTCGGGGCTACTATTTTCCAAGCTGGAAAACGCCAAAAAGTAGTAAACCATTCCACTAGGGGCTACGTATCTTCCGTAGAAAGTAGCCTGCATTTTGGTTTGGGAGCATACGCAAAAGTCGATTCCCTGTTGGTAGAGTGGCCCGACGGTAAGGCGCAGATGTTGCGAAAAGTCGAGCCAGGAACAATACTGGAAGTAGACTATGAAGCTGCAATTCCCAAGAGTTTTGAAACAAAAAATAATAGAGATAAACTGCTGGTAGAAGTAAAACAGAAAGTCAACTACCACCACACGGAGATTCTTTACGCGGACTACGACTACGACGAGAAAATGCTATTGCACAAATACTCGCAGCAAGGCCCCAAGCTGGCAGCCGGTGATATCGACGGCGATGGCCGGGAAGACTTCTTTGTTGGTGGCTCCTACGGACATTACGGTAAGTTTTTTATGCAAGATCAGCGGGGAAATTTTTCGCCCCGGCCTTATTGCGATTCCCTAATAATGAAGGACGAGGAAGATATCGGTGTCCTGCTTTTCGATGCGGACGGCGACCAAGACCTGGACCTCTACTTGGTGAGCGGGTCGAACGAATACGCCGATGGGTCAAAGTTTTTTCAAGATCGGCTTTATCTGAATGATGGGGAAGGAAACTTCACGGATGCCACCGACCGCCTACCGTCCATCCGGCACAGCGGCTCTTGCGTGCGGGCGGCCGACTTCGACGGCGACGGCGATCTGGATTTGTTCCGGGGCGGACGATTAACGCCTTCCCGCTTTCCCGAATCGGGCGATTCGTACTTATTGATAAACGAGGATGGCAAGTTCCGTGACGGCAGCGCCGAAGTACCAGGACTCCAAAAAGTCGGCATGGTAACCGATGCCCGTTGGCTGGACATCGACCGCGACGGTTGGCCAGATTTGGTAGTGGTCGGAGAGTTAATGCCAATTACAATTTTCAGAAACGAAAAAGGCAGGTTGAAGAATGCTACCGAACTCATTGCAGGAACCGAAGGTCTCTGGAATTGTCTGAATAGCGGCGACTTCGACCAAGATGGCGATATCGATATTATTGCCGGGAACGTGGGATTGAATACCTCCTACCTAATTTCTGCCGATCGACCTCTAGCCGTTTACGCGAATGATTATGACAGCAATGGTAGTTTCGACGCTATTCCGACCCATTGGAAAAACGGTAAGGAGGTGCCGATGGCGGGGCGGGATTTGTTTATGGCGCAACTGCCGAGTTGGAAAAAACGCTTTCCGACCTACGCCGCCTATGCCGCCGCCACACTACCAGACGTTCTAAGCCAGGATCAGATCGATGGTTCCACTACCCGTAAAGCCATTTTGCAGGAAAGCGTTTATCTCGAAAATCTAGGCGACGGAAATTTCACCATGAAAAAACTACCTGGCCTCGCTCAATTTGCTCCAATCCAAAGCATCGCAGTATCTGACTTAGACCGGGATGGCAATTTGGACGCCATCATCGTCGGAAACGATTTTAGCACCGAACCCGTGGGAGGGCGCTACGACGCTTCCATGGGACTGGTGCTGCTGGGTGATGGCAAAGGAAACTTCCTACCGGAACTCTCTGACCGAACGGGCTTCCTGGTCGAGGGCGATTGCCGAGATCTGGTACTGATTGATGATCGGTACCTGGTGGCGTCTCGCAACGCCAATTCATTGAAGTTATATCGGATTGTTAACGGAGAGTGATTTTAGGTTCACCACTTGCTTTCAGTAGTTGAAAACGGTCAGCTACTTTTCTAACCAAACTGATAATTTGTCCTTGAATCGACCGATGAACAGAAGAACATTCTCCCATAATCTCCTTAGTGTTTCAGCGGTTGCGCTAAGTATTCCAGATACCCTGTGGTCCTACGAAAATGGGGAGGATAGACTGGGGAAAATACCCAAAACCGATACACACGTACATTTATTCGATTTGAACAATTTATCCTACGGTTGGCTAAAAAACTCACCCAAAATCAACCGTAATTTCGATTTGCAGGATTATGAAGAGGCTACGAAGAGTTCGAACATAGGAAAAATAGTTTTCATGGAAAGCGGAGCGGACGCCGGTTTAGGTCTCAAGGAAGCTACCTTAGTAAGCCGGTTGGCCCTATCCGAATCAAATATCAAGGGAATAGTGGCCAAGGCGGACCTTACGCAAGAGCCTGGTACGGAAAAAGTATTGGAACAGCTTTGTGAACTACCTCTGGTTAAGGGCATACGGGCCGGCTTTCCGAAAGATGCGGCAACTTCCAGCGATTTTTTAGCAGGCTTTAAGGCATTGGCCCATCGCAAGCTGAGTTTTGACCTGTTGATCTCGCCGCCACTTATGGCCGAAGCGGTCAGGGTAGCCAAAAAATTTCCTGATACGATTTTTATGCTTGATCACCTAGGCAATCCGAACGTTGGGGATGCAGGTACTACGCAATGGCGGAACGGAATAGAGAAATTAGCGGAACTGCCCAACGTAAACTGTAAAATTTCGGGTATTATTACCCGTTTCGGGAAGGATTGGTCGGTCGAAAAAATCAAGCCCTATATCCTACACGTCATCGAAAAATTCGGGATGGATCGTTTGGTCTTCGCCGGAGATTGGCCCGTGGTACTGCTGGCCGGTTCCTACGAAAGCTGGTCCAGGGCTTTTGAAAAAATTACCAGGCAATTTTCCGATGAAGAACTCCACAAAATATACCATAAAAATGCAGATCGTATCTACAGGTTATGAAAAATAAAAGCGACATAAATTTTCGGCAAGGTAATACGGCTTGGGTGTTTTTCCTTGGCTATTTGTTGTTCAATGTATCGACTGTAAATGGCCAGTCCACTTCAACCTACAAAACGGCAAGAAACGGGAAAGTATTTAAGATTTTTCAATTCCCCAGAAATCAAATGCCACGAATCGACGGGGACAAAAGCGATTGGGCAATAGTACCCGAAAATTACACCTATGGTACAGATCAATTAAGCGATACCGAAGACGGTATGGGTACTGACATCGACCCCAAAGACCTCGATGTCAAAGTGACCATCGGATGGGTCAAAGGGCTGAACCGTATTTATTTTCTGTACGAGGCCTACGACGATTTTTGGGATTTTGAGCGCTTCAATCCCGAGGGCTATATGAACGATATATTTGAGCTCGTGGTCGATGGCGATCTTTCGGGAGGGCCTTTTATTCAAAACCCCTTGTATGATCCTGAGCAGATGAAGTGGCAACCTCAGAGCGCTTCTTATATCGAAAATCATTTTAACTTTAGTGGTGTACACGCGCAGAACTACCATATCTATACACCGCCGGTAAACAATGCATGGGTATTGGTGTGGGGAAACCAACCGTGGGTTTCCGAGTTTCCGCACGCAAACTATGCCTATGATTATCATTTTAAACACGGGGAAAGCGGTACTTTAATTTTGGAAGGTTGGATCACCCCCTATGACTACGCCCCCTACGATGGGCCGCAAAGGGCCGTAGAATCGGAACTGAAGGAAAACAAGGTCATCGGCCTTTCTTGGTCGATATTGGATTTTGACGGAGGGAAAAGGGAAGGCCATGTCAACCTTTCTCACAATACCGAAATGGTTAAAAACGCCTCGTATCTATGTGCCTTTCAACTGATGCCGTTGGAAAAAGAATTTTTGGAGCCTATTAAAGCAGCATGGACGTTCAAAGTTGTGGACGAGGAAAAGGGAATAGTGGCCTTCAAAGATGAATCCATTGGAGCGATCAAAAAATGGACATGGGATTTCGGCAACGGCGATAGCTCGACGGAACAAAATCCGATTTATCGGTTTAAGAATAAAGGGGTGCGCACGGTCATTACCCTAAAAGTTGAGGGGCCAGAAGGCACTTCCAAACGAACCCGGTATTGGGAGGTGATGATTCGGTAAGGCCAGGCCAAGACTAATAACCCAAAAAATTCCAACTATGCATATCCCTCAAAAATTTATTCTTCTCGTTGTTCTATCCTTTTGTATTTCGACCCTTACAAATGGGCAATCCATCAATATACCCAAAGAGCGATTGATTGCGCTCACACCCGAATGGAAGGGCGAACGCTTTGATGACGGCCGCCCTAAAGTGCCTGGGGATATCATAGAGCGCATGAAGGCCATTTCCTTGGAAGAGGCCTGGTCAATTTTGCGCAACCATGGGTATATGAACCAATTTGCCGGGGAATGGAAAATGATCCATGAAAAACAAGCTATGTCGGGCCGAGCGCTTACCGCCCAGTACATGCCCAAGCGGGTGGACGTTAGGGAGGTCTTGGAAAAAGAGGGCAAAACGGAAGGTAGAAGCGGCGATATGGTCAATTGGCCCATCGGCGAATTGGTCGAGGGCGATCTATACGTCGCGGATTCCTACGGAAAGGTAAACGAAGGGCCGTTGATTGGGGATAACCTCGGCACTTCGATTTATACAAAATCAAAAAACGGGGTGGTCTTCAATGGTGGATTGCGCGATTTGGAAGGGCTGGAAGGCATCGAAGGGTTCAACGCCTTTGTAAAAAGCTGGCATCCCTCCTACCAAATGCAGATGATGCTTATGGGCATCAATGTTCCGATCATCATTGGCGAGGCTACCGTAATGCCCGGCGATGTGGTGTTGGCCAAGAGGGAAGGGGTCATTTTTATACCTCCCCACCTTGCCGAAGAAGTGGTTCTCAAAGGCGAGTTTATTGCTTTAAAAGATGAATTTGGTCACCTCTGTCTACGGGAACAACGCTATACCTCCGGAGAAATTGATGGCGCTTGGAAAGAAGAAATCAAAAAGGAATTCTTAAAATGGCTCAACGACAACCCTTCCAAAATTAAGATGTCAGCCGCCCAGTTAGATGACTTTTTTAAACTACGCACCTGGTAACCACTAACTGAATCACTCAAAAGACCCTATTCAGTCACTAACCTTAATTTTTAAAAATGAAAAAAATGAACCGCCGATCCTTTGTTTCTACGTCAGGTGTCGCTCTATTGGCCGGAACAGTGCCTTTTTCTGTCAAGGGGTCAAATCATAGCCCTGCCGTAACATCTTTGGACAGAAAGAACCTTTCATCACCCGTAGACAGGGCAAACCGCTCCCATCCCTCAGAAGGGCTGGAACGAGAGAATATCACCATTACCGATATTAAGGTTACGCCCTTGTCGTACGCGCATAATGGCGAATACCTCTGGCGTTGCGGAGGTCTTTATGTATGGAAGTCAGATGCCGCCCTTGTCCAAATATTTACGAACAAGGGCATTGTCGGCATTGCGGAGGGAAGCCCCTACCGAGGCCCGGACAAATTGAAGGAGTATACCGATAAATACATCACACCCCTATTAAAGGGCGCCAACGTATTCGACGTAGATTTCCTTTGTAATAACCAAGGCCATAACGACCTAGCCGAAGGTGCTTGGGCGGGAATTAACAACGCCCTCTGGGACATTATTGGAAAGGCAAAGGGCCAACCGGTATTCAGATTGCTTTCAAACGATGAAAATCCGACCAATAAGGTAAATATCTATGCAAGTGGCGGCGTAAGCCATGCCTGGTACGATAAAGGGGAGGAGGACTTGATCGCAGAGGCATTACGGTACAAGGCAGCGGGCTACGATACATTCAAGTTCCGCAATGGTACTTCTTGGAAATACAGCAATATGACTATGGAAAAATACATTAAGATTTTAGAGCGATTGCGCAAGGCCGTCGGCCCCGATTTTAAATTGGCAATCGAAAAATTCCCTTGGTCTTATGATACCATTATCAACGAGCTGTGTCCCGTACTTGAAGACCTCAAATTCTATTGGTTCGAAGAGCCCGTGAGCCATACCGATCCCGCTGCCCTTGAGATGCACATAGCCATCAACGAGGCGATGCCCTCAGTGATGGTCTCAGGTGGGGAAAGCTGGTGGAACCGCTACCAAGTAGAGCCCTTTGTGAAGGCAAAGGCCATGAATATCATTCAAACGGATGCCAACCTTTCTGGTATGACAGAGGGATGGTACATCGGGAAAACGATTCACGAGAACGGTCAAAAATATTGCCCGCACAATTGGGTAGGCGGGCTTACCACCATTGCCAATGTCCATTTAGTTGCTGGTGTTCCGTCAGGGCATATGTGCGAGCTGAACCAAACCTTTAATCCTTTAAAGTGGGACATTTTCAAAGATCCTTACGAGATTAAGGAAGGCGTACTAACCATTCCCGATAAGCCCGGTTTCGGGGTCGAACTTATCGACAACATTGAAAAGAAATTCCCTTTTGTACCAGGGCCCTATTACAAGGAAAACCCTAAATTTAAGGGACTAGGCCTGCCCATTTGGTGGAGCTAATGAATCGTTGGTGCCATTGAAAAGCGGTACGCGTTTATGTAAAAACAGTATATTTATGACCCATATCCGAGTATTACCCATAGTCTTTCTCTGTCTTTTTTTTCTCAAAAGTTATGGACAGACCGAAAGATATCCGCTTCCTATCGTAAAAGCAATACAATCGAAGGATGGACGGTTTCAAAGCCCTTCTGATACAATTTGAATTTTTAGTCAGAAACTGGATGAGCTTGCACTTTATCGCATTTTCGCTCATTTTTCAACGTAAAAAAAAGTTTAAACAGTTTCCTTACTAAAATAACACGAAATGAATTTGATGTTACGCAAGGCTGTTTTTTATCCAAAGGAAATGTTTCCTTCGTATTTTAGTTTGAGTGATTCTAGTTCTTTGAAAGCTGCTTGAATAGCCTTGATGTATATTTTCCCTTTTAGGGCGAAATGGTTGAGTTTCTCGCATATTTTC
>JBDNFP010000173.1:0-7692 GCA_041689775.1 Spirosomataceae bacterium | reverse complement strand
TTTCTTTGTCCTATGTTTGCCCTTTTTAACCCATGATTCAAGTGTTAAGCGTTCATCGGGAGTCAAATGTAATCTGTAAGTAGTCATAGCTTTCTTTTTTAGCTATAACTAACAAGACGTATTAAAGTTTCTCAACCACTAATTATGCATTAGTAATTAAGCATAATTAGTTTGCATAATATGACCTAATTGCTGACAGCTACTTGGTTCCAAAAAAGAGAACCTTTAAGGTTCTGCGGTCTTGTACTAGAAGAAGCCTGAATAATCAAATTCGTCTAAGCGATAATTTACTCACTGATCACGTGGCCGACAAACTGGGCGGTATTGTCCAGAATGCGCCCACCCCGGCGGAATCCGAGGGCGCAAGGTTCGCCCGCATAAAACACGCCCGCCTGGTATCTGAAATCCTGTTGATCACTGAGGAATTCAACGTATTCCTGATAGATGCTGCGCTGATGTCCGTATTCGCCTTCTACTTTTTCTAGAATATCACCATCTTTTTCATGAATAGTCACGTTGGCTCCTTCCCGGCCGAAAAGTACTTTTTGAACTGCTCGTTTGTGGGACAGCAAATAGCGTTCTGTCTGTAACAAGAGCGGGTGATAAGGGAAAAGATCCCAGAGTACTTTCAGTATATATTTTGACTGAAATAACAGCGTATAGGCCGGATTTAAGATCACGGCCTGTCCACTTTTTACAATATCGGTTAACATCTTAGCCAATTCGGGCTCATCGTTGCCGATCTGCTCCCAGGGTACTAGTTTGAACCAGAAGTCGAAACGAACGAAATTACCACTCTCCGGGTCCTGTTTGAATATACCTTCTTCGGCCGAAAATTCCACCTCATTCATGTAACAAAACTCCACGTCAAAACCAGCCTCCCGCGCTGCTTCCGAAAGCAGTGCCACGTTCGTATCATCCTCGGGATATCCGCGCAGGCTGGTGAAAAGGATGCTGGGCGTATGACCCGGGTTTACCTCACGAATGTACACAAACTGCCCGACGAGGGTTTCGTAAAGGGTATTGAACTGGCGGGTGTCATCCAGCTGATTTGCCCGGAGGTGAGCCCATTGTACCACGGCTGTTTCGGGTATACAGGTAGCGGTATCCGCGTTAAACTCAATCAGTTTAATGGGTTGGCCGTCCAGACCACCGGCCAAATCAAAGCGGCCATAAAGATGTACCTGCCGGTCGTCTTCCCAGCTATGTTTGATCATTTCTTCCAGGGACTCGGGAATACCCATCTCTTTGAATAGTCGATGATCGATGGCGTATTGGCCCGCTTCCACAAACATATCATAAAGTGTTTGGGCTGCTTCATAGTAAGCTGTTGCCTCTTCTTCTTTTACCGAAACGGCTTCTTCAACGAGGTAGGGTAAGGTATCGGTGCCCAGCATCCAGTCCCATCCAACGGACCGGAAGGCATTTTCTGGATGTTTTGGTAGTTTTTGTAGGCTAATCATAGTCGTGTCAGGTAATAGCTAGTCGAAGGCCGGCTATTAATAAGGAATGATGCGTAACGAAAGGTAAGAGATAAGTAAATATCACCCGCCGCTACGGGCAGAGGAGCGACCGAAAAATCCGCTTCTTCCTCCGGAGGGGCGTGTCGTGACGGTGCGGGTACTTCGCGAAGCCTGTACATTACTTCGGGCAGCTTGGGCTTTTTGGTAAGCCCCAGGATTGCTGTAAAAGCCAGCCCCTCCTGGGTTTCGGTCACGATACGAGTTCATGTATCCATTGTTTCCCATTCGGCCCAGCATATAGCCCATACCTCCGTAGAGAAGCATGCTTGACAACCCGGAACGATGCTGGTATCCGTTTTGGCCGGAGTTCTGAACTTGGGTACTGTCCCCAGCCGCCTTAATTTCTTTGTCGATCAAGGTTTTGGCCGCCTCGGGTGTGATCGTGTCGGTGTGGCCATCGAGATAGGTAACGATAGCCGCCGACTGATCCATTTCTACGCTTTCTTCGTCGGTAATTTTGAATTTTCCCGGCTCTACCTCCTTGATAATGGACCGTATGCCCTTCGAGTAAGTTGTTTCTTCGTAGCTGTATGCAGTTTCGTCGCCTTCGTTGGAAGATGAGCAAGCGGGTAAAAATACACCACTTGTAAAAAGGGCAAGTGCCAGAGTACTGCTAATACTTATGTCTTTGGCCCTTCTGATAAAAGAACCGCTTCTTGCTGGGGTCATAGTTATTTATTTTAGTGCCCAGTAACATTGGGAAAGTAAATGTGCCGATTACCGGGAAGTATCAATTCAAAGATACAGAAGAATAACGGGCCGTTTGCTTTTTTAGTTTTTATGGTCACCGGACTCAATGAAATAAGAAGAGAATAGGACAAGTGGGGAGGCTGAGGATACGCTTTCTGTCAAACTTAAAAATAACCACTCCCCGTAGAGTGCTATCGGGGGAGTGTGAGGTACCGGTATTGGTAAGTATCCTTGGGGGAGTGGTTAGGAAATTTAGCGTTTAGGAATCGAGGTCATATGAATTATTTTCCATTCACCATTTATTTTTTCCAGGTAGCGGCTTTCCAGGTTCAAAGTTTTTGTGCCGTCAGGAAAAAGGAAAGCCTGTTCGAAGGTTACCCAGGCGGCATTGCCGTTGGGGCGAATGTTGTATTTGCTGTTGTTAAAAGTAGTACCGGGTTTGTTTGGCTTTTGGGTAGAAAGCCGGGCTACGAGCTCACCAATTTCACTGGCTGTAATGTCGTATGCTTTGCCAAGTTCATCGGTTACGGTATGAGCGGTGTAGGGTAAATCTGCCCAGTAGCTCCCCATCTTTTTTCCGTCGTTGTTGATCCAAGCGGTGGTCTCTTTTTCGATTATCTGCCGGATAAAGTAGGCATCCGGGTCAACGTTGGGGGGGATGGTAACGTATCCGATTTTTTTAAGAATACTTGCCCGGTCGTACAGGATTATCGCCATTTGTAATTTGCCATCGGCAATTTTAGCGGTTACCTGGTAGGGAAGGTCCAACTCGGTGCCATCACTTCTTTCTTTCCAGTGGTAGGTGCCCCAGCCCATGACCCAATCACCGGCATCGGCCCCGGCTTTTACCCGGACAGAAAGCGTTCTGCGCCCGACTAATGCTTGTTCAGAACGTAGGGTACTCATCATTCCCCAAGTTTCCAGGACCTGGCTAAGGGTTAAAGAATCAGCAGCAGAAGGTCCATATTCGACGTAGCCTGGCGTCAGGTAGGATTGAGCTGTTGTCATGTTTCCCGCAACTAATGCATTCATATAGTTGTTGAGTAGCTCAACGTTCTGATCTGCATTTGGAGGGAAAGCGACTGCACTGTTGTGCATTGATTTTTTTTGAGCAATGCTACTAGTGCTCAAAAATATAAGTAGAACAAAGGGTAGAACCCTCAGGGAAGAGATACTGCGTTTGTACATAACTAGGGAGGTTTAAAAGGTGAAAAGTAGGTGCATTAGCACCTTTACAAAACACTCACACTGACTTGTACAAATTTAATATTAAATATAACTTTACCAAACATTAATGGTATTAATTGCAAGATAAACTGCAATTATAAGTCACCAACACTAATATCTTAGGCTCATTTTGATTTACAGGCGATTATTCCAATAAATCACAAGGTTTTTGGAAGCTCGGCCCGCGGCAATTAGATCCAGGTCACCGTCGCCATCCAGATCAATGGCCTTGATATCTTCGGCGGCCATAGTCACCTTTTCGTCCAGCGCGTATTCTTCCCAGTTAGTACCGTTGCCATCACTGTTTACGTATAATCGTACCCCAACCTGTTCAGCGGCATTTTTCTCCCGCCACCCCATAGCAATCTGATCACTACCCAACCCTAAAAAGTCCCCGGTAGCCAGGGCATGGCCCTGATTGAGGCGATCAGTTAGTACGGTGCGGCCCTCTTTGTTATACACCACGAGGCTGTTACCGTGCATGGGCTCGATGCTAGTCGTAAAAAGTTGATTGTTTTTAAGCTTACCAGACCTAATTTCACCTACCCCATTTTTGAGTACCATCCAGCTACCCGATGGAGCCCATCCATCCATCCCTTTCAGAAATACCTGTACGCCTTCTTTACCCGCTACGGCCAGTCCCAGAAAAGCGCCTTTTACTTCCATGGGTTCCAAATTGTGGGTCATGTGCATACCCGTATCTATGAGTTGGTAGGCCCACAGTCCTTTTTTGTCTTGGGGTACGTCGAAGGCAATGAGCTCTACCGCCTTACCTTCTCCGTTCTCATTTCCTTCGCCGTGGAGGGGAAGTACTACCAGTTGAAAAAGTCCATCCGTATCTTGTACCCAATGCATTCGATGGATTGTTACTTCATGGTGGAGTTTTACGGATTCCCATGGGTTAGTTCTGTCGGCGGGCGGTACAAGGTAAAACACCGCGCCAGATTGTTTCATAACAGAGGTTTCTCCCGGGTTCCATTGAGCACCGACCGCGACCTCAACCTTACCATCGCCATCTATATCGCGGGCGGCGATGCATACGTTGTCGCGTGGGGTGAGGTTGGCCGCCATCACGTATCGCTTCCAGGGTTTACCCGACTCTCCGGGGTTCTGATACCAAACTATCTCCTTCTGATCGGCTAGCAAGATATCAATAAGTTTGTCGCCGTCCACGTCGCCGGTAGCTAGGCCATAGCCGACGCTGATTTTTGGGTCGATTACTTCGGCCTTGAAGGTGGGGGATTGGGCATAAGTCGAAGAGCAAAGGCCTATTGACAACAAAAAGAGGAGGTTTTTTCTCATATATATTTAATCGGAAAGAGTACATCAAGGGTTTAATGAATACACATAAAATAGCCAAAACTAGGGAAGGAGTATGCTACACATCCCGTTCCACGATCTTACCACTTACCTTCTCCTTTAAAATCAACTTATTGCGCCCATCGTGGGTCATTTCCTGCTTGATGAGGTAGTGATCGGTGTCGTATTCGGTGTAGTTTGAGGGCTTGGTCAGGCCTTCCTGTCCGCGCCAGACGGGTAGTTGCACGGGTTCCCACTGCTTGGTTTTAGCCGAGCGGTAGGCGGCGTCAATGACCGCATTCACCACGTAGCCGTCGTAGAAAGTCTCGGCGGCTTCCTCGCCTTTTTCAGCGGCGTTGAACATGTCCGTAAACATGTGGTTGTAGCCTAGGTCGTTCACCTCGTCACCTACTGGGAAGAGCCAACCTGAATTACTTTCGGCCTTCTCAGCCACGTAGTCGGCCCCCTTGCCGGAGGTGTACATCTCGAAGCCCGTCCGCAGGAAATTATTGATCCAGATAGTACCCTCGGTACCCATCACCTCGTCGCGCAGGTCCATACCGCCGCGAAAGGTCCAGCTGGTTTCGAATTGCCCGATGGCGCCGTTTTCGTATTTCACTAGTGCAATCGCGTGATCTTCGGCTTCGATGGGTTTTACCTGTGTGTCGGCCCAGCACATTACCTCCACTGGTTTTACGTCTTTGCCAATAAAATTGCGGGAAATCTCGATACAGTGGCACCCTAAGTCCAGAATACAGCCGCCGCCCGCCTGCTCAATATCCCAAAACCACTCGCTATGCGGTCCCGGGTGTGCTTCGCGTGACTTGGCCCAGATGATCCGGCCTAGCGCCCCGCTTTTGACGCTTTCCATTGATTTTAGAAACTTAGGGGTATAGCATAGGTCTTCCAGATAACCACCAAAAACACCAGCATCTTCGACCGCCTGCATCATGCGCAAAGCTTCGTCGGCGTTGCGGCCCAGAGGCTTCGTACAGACCACGTTTTTCTTATGTTTAGCACAGAGCATAACGGCCTCTTCGTGAATATTGTTAGGTAGGGCAATGCACACCATCGTCACGTCCGGGTGGGCAATAACCTCTTCCATATTGCTCGACGCGAAGTCGCAGCCGTAGTCTTTGGCGAATTTTTTGGCGCTTTCGGGACGCCGGGCGTAGATGGCCGTTACGCGGTCGCGGCCGCGCTGTCCGTGGATAGATTCAGCGTAAAACCGGCCAATAAAACCAGAGCCAAGCATTGCTATTTTTTGCATAAGTGGTAGTGGGTAATAAATTCTAAAAATCAAGACTTACGTTTAAAAGTAAATTACTAATGAATTTCTACCCCACTACCGATTGGTCGTAAGAAGCTTTTTGACGTAATCGATACCGAAGTCCCGCCCGGGGTTTATTATATCTTCGTAGGTCCGATCAACGGGGTATTTAGGCTGGATTTCAAAAGTATCCGAGGGGGCTACGTCGTGATACAAGGTTTTTAAAGGAATTCGAATGCGGATTTTGGAGTTGGGTAGTTTGATGACCTTGAATCGACCGGCAAAATCGCCCCAATACGCACCTCCGGGCATTTCTCCCACGATCACCTACTTCTTGGTTTTTTGCGTGCGCCAGAACCGACACAGTAGCGGAATAGGAGGCGCCATTGGACAAAAAATAGACATGACCTTTAAAAGGGTATTTTTTATCTAGTTTGAAGTCCTTTTTCTTCTTCGTCCGGCTTAGCCACAGTCGGCTCTCTTTGTCCCAACGGTAATTGAGCAGGAAAACCAGTGGAAAAACAGGGTTTAAATCCATGGTAATGTAGGTTAATACGGCCTTGGGTTTTATAGTTGATTGCCTCATGACCGAAAATGGCTCAGTGAGTAAATAGGAAAGTAGCCTACCCGAATTGTGAATAGAGCCACCGCCGTTACTTCTCAGGTCAATCACCAGGTTTTTGTAGCCTTTCTCCTGAATGGTTTTAAAGGCTGATTTTAGTTTTTTCTTGAATTTGAGGTTTAGTGGGTCTTTCTTTTTGAACTTAGAAAAAGTCGAAACATCGAGAACTGCGGTCATACTGCCACTATCCAGTTCGGTCAGCCTAAGGTTTTGGTTGATACTCAGGTCTTCTGAATATCGTTTTTTTAGGATGGGTAGTGAAGCACTGGAAGGTTGGCAATGCATATACTTTTCGAGAGTATCGGTTGCTACCGCTGGGATGTATCGGATCAGTACGGAGTCCTTTTCTCCAAACCAATTGAAATAACTATCACCAAAATTGGCCAAGTTACGAAAGTAGCGACCCGTGGGAATCTCCGAGTCGGCTCCGGTTCGAAACCGATCAGCAAAGAGATCATGAAGTTCATTAACCGCTGCACCCTCGATGTTCAGAAGTTAGTCGCCCCGGCACAGGCTGGAATCAGGGGATACGTTAAAAACAATAAAGTACTTTTCATTTACCTGCCGGATACTAAATGGTAAGTAGCGGGTGGTTTTTATGCTATACTTTTTCCTGTGCCAGGCGCTAAGGTGGCCATCCTTTTGGAGGCTTACTAGGAATGTTACTTTCTGGTATAGTTGCAGGTAGCTCAGTGAGTCAGGGAGATTGATTTGTGTGGAATCCTGAGAAGCACCATACCTCTCCTTCGACACATAGTAGCCCAGGCCAGGGTACCAGTTCACCATTTTCTTATGGAGGTAGTTTAAATCCTGTTGGATTTCTTTTTTGCTGAGCATTTGAGCCTCCACAAATAGACTGCTTGTAACAAGTAGAAAGGTCAATAGATATCGCATGGCTTGTCTAACTAATATGTTTATTTGGTAGTGTCTATAAAGGGTTGATCATGCATCGACGGAGTCGCCATATGTTCCTGTTTTGAAATAGTGTTTGTTGATGTACATACCAATGACATTGTCATGAATTTGCTCGTTTTTAGAAAAACATATCGTCCTGCGACTCA
>JBDNFP010000172.1:0-2997 GCA_041689775.1 Spirosomataceae bacterium | reverse complement strand
TAGTGTGCATATGTTGCCCAAGCCAATTTGGTTATGGTATTTGCACGATTCATTGGTGCAGTATTGTAGCAGTTTGTATTTGTCAAAGTCAAGATCCATGGCACAAAGTTACGAATCATAAATTATATACCCAGTACCAAAATTTTCGAGTGCCCCGTATATCTGCCCTACACTATTTTCCCAGGTATGAGAAGATGCGAAACTGCGGCGTTGCTCCTGTTTTTCGGGGGAGTCTTCCCGCAAAGCTTTTTCAATCAGGACAAGATACTCCTCTTTATTCTGAGCCAAGTATACGTGCTCAGAAAACACCTCCATCGCCTCGGTAAGGGTAGCTACCGTGGCTTTTCCCATAGCCAGATATTCGTCAATTTTACGGGGGTAGTTACCGATCGTAACCTCATTCAATAGCTGAGGGTTAAGGCATACATCAAAGGAATTAATGTAGGCCGGCAACTCATTAACATCCTTTGAACCAGTGAATGTAACATTAAGTAATTGATGTAAATCACATATCCGAAATTGCTCATCGGGTGGACCAACAAAAATAAAATTCCAGTCAGGACGGCTCATTGCTATAAACCGGAGAAGGTCAAGATCCAGTCGTAGTGACTGTAAGGCTCCAACGTAGCCAATTCGGAGTCCGCCTATGGGACTATATCCTTCAGGATCAGGCTATTGAGTCCTTGGGCAAATAACGTAAGGTCACACCCCTGCCCAACGTAGTATGAATTAGTATTATAGCGCTGACAGTATCGTTGCAAATATACAGAGTTGGCCAGGCACAAGTCGCTCTTGGCAATTAACTCCGGCTCCATGATCGTACCGTGCTTTTTCCAATAGTCAACCGCCAGCATAAAATCACGGGAATAATACATAGAAACCCGTGGATTCAGAAACTCCTTTAAGTAGAAGCTCCGAAACATATCGTTGTCATTGAAAAGTACGAAACCACTAAACCCAAGTACCTCTAAGGCCTTTTGGATAGAGTGAGCAAAGAGCCGATTGTTCCGACGGTTCAGGACATCAAAAAGCCAGTGCCACGAGATCCAATGTACCGACTCTACCATACGGTCGGGATACAGTACCCACAGGCTCTCACTAATCTGTTCAAGGCCGTTAGCCTTACCGTCAACTATTTTCTTCCTCTTTACTATTTTAGGATCGTCGGGATTACGGAGCAGGCTAGCCCGGTCGAGTGGAGAGTTGACGTACAGAACCCGGTTTTTTTTGCTGAATTCTACGGCGATATTCTTACAATTACTCCCAATCTCAACATCCCAAGACTGCTGACCCGTGATTACTATATCCATGATTTCTTCTTAAAATACGCTACTGTTTCTTCAATCCTTTTGGATGTCCAACTGCTCTTCCTCGTCAAGTTTGTAGGTACTATTGATTAGTGCTACCGCCAAGAAAAATAGTACATTGTTAGGATATTGAACAAGCGCTTCCTGCGGGTAATTCCCTACGTTCATCGCAAATACCACCAATACCATCGCCAGACAGTAAGACTTTAATTCCTGGTTTTTAATCCTGAAATAGTTTATAATACCTGTTTTCAGAATAATGAACATTAGAATGCAAAATATTAACAGACCCAGCCAACCCATCTCCACAGCTACCCGCACATACCCACTATCGGGAGGGAAATTAGCCAGAAAAGAGTGAGGTGCAAACCGCTGCCCCCACACACCGGTTGCCCCTAACCCTCCCCCCAATGGGTGGGTTTGAATAAAGGGTTGAATCCTTTTTTGATTTATCGTCCTGACATTAAACGACTCATCATTTGATGGCTGAAACGCCGTCTGAAACCGGTAGAGGGTCGGGTTTGACGTAGGGACAAAAATCAATCCAATGAAGAATACTCCCAGGAAAGTACTACTAATTATAATGTTTCTTTTCAGGTTTAAGGCAGTATACATTGCCAACCCCGCCGGAACCAATACATACGCACCACGAGTACCTGAAAAAAGCATTGCGGATAAAAAGATACCAACCAAGAACAACAGCGTTACTTTTTTCCAGATTTGCTTTACCGCTGAAAGCAACCCCACGCAAAGTAAGCTTGCGATAACCATGTTGTAAGAAAACGATACCGGATCGGAGAAGATAGCGTACTTACGCCAGCGTCCACCGATAAAGAGGAGATCGGCAATCAGGGGATCGGAATGTAACCAGGCTTCCTCTGACGCCGAGAAGCCAATGAACTCCTGTTTGAACCCGTAAGCAGCACCAAAAAATGCCAAAAGTATCCACAGCTTGATTAAAATACGGATGTAGGCAACGGAGCGTATATGCAGCATAAATACGAAGTACATTAGCGTTACGCTCGCGGTGGTTCGTACCGTATACAACCACGCCATCCGCGACTCCGCCGTTGGATTCGCCACTTCGATCAGATTATATACAACCCAAATCGCTACCCAGGTAGCAATGGGGCCACGTACTACTTCCCAGTTAGGGGAAGATTTCTGCTTAGCAAAGAAACCTAATATTAAGAGAGCCTGTAAGCCATCCAGCATGGTTCCCCACGGAAAATTAATACCGAGACGAATAATCATGAAAAGTAAAAAGGCTAAAATCAACAGAACTGCAATGCCGAACTTTGGGTAAGCAACAATCGAGTATACCACCGGCAGTGCCCACAGCGCTATTACGATGAGACCTACGTAAATACCCCCGTAAGCACTGAGTACTCCAATGGTAAGGGCACTCACCAAAAGAATGAATATACCCAATAGTTCTACGGAGCTCCCAAGACCCAGCTTATGCCGAATTTGCTCGGTTAGCGTACTCTCATTGTCTCGTGAGGTAGATGTAAGCAAAATAAGTACTGATTATAAGAAAACGATTTTTAGGTACTGGGCATTTAATCTATGGTAAACATTAAGGGCTTCATTAACAGGAGGTCCTCCAAGGGGTAGATTTGGTTCACGAGCCCCTGTTTCATAGCCGGGGATACCTTTTTGTACTTGGTTTGAAACCGTTTGGCATCTG
>JBDNFP010000171.1:0-32766 GCA_041689775.1 Spirosomataceae bacterium | reverse complement strand
TTTGATGTTATCTCTATCTTTAAGCAAGGCCAATCACTACTTAAACAAAGTTTTGTGACCCTCGGAGAATTTCTTGAAAAAATACAATATCTAAAGACAACATTACCGGACTCAATTTTGGGTAAAACGTAAATGTCCAGTAGTATTTGAAAAGGTATTTATTAGACCATTCTATTTTGCGTATTATTTTTACAAATAGGTGTAACTTTTTGTAAAAATAGCCGTCCCAAGAACGTCTTCTTTTTCAGGAGTGCGGTTAGGTATGATATTTTTTGACGCAAAGCGTACAGGTAAACAAAGCCAAATCAACATTGGAAATCTATGCTTTTGCGGAGGAATGGACAAAATTAAGTCACTAGCAAAGAGTACTAAATAGGTGCTGGCATTAAACCAGCTCCACTACGTTTTATTGATCCCATTGGAGCTAGTGTTAAAAATGTGTCATTGGGTAAAAAAGCTATAATTATGTTGTGTTAAGATAGTACGGAATATAGGTTAATTATTCTTAGATTTGTGATTGTTATTCTACGATAAAATTATATATTAGTAAGAAAAGTATAGTTAGAAACAGAGCTAATAGAAAAGAAGATGCCCTAGTTTATCACGATAAAAGTTAGCAAGGTTACTAACCGGTTTTAAATTTGTATCTTGTCAGATATAACTTTAATCTTAAAATTGGAGACAAAGTAACAAAAGGCTCTTACTTTATTAGTAATCTGATGCAGCAAAGTCCAGCCCACTATAATGAATAGCTAGCAGCCCCGAGTACGTATACCCTCTTTTAACAATAAAAAATGAACGAAATGGAAACCAAATCTGTGATCATTAAGAAGTCGGGAAACGGGCTTTCCAGGTGGATGTTGTTGTCCGATCCTACGTCTAAAAAAGAATCAGGACTTGTATTAAAGGGGCATTATCCCCAGTATATTTTTGAGATAGTACCGCCAAACGATGACCCGGAATGTATTCAGGTAGAACTGTCCGGAAAGGCACACTATATTATGGTTCGTAAATTTATCAGTGACAGTAGTGAGCCTCCAGTGAGGTATCTTGTAGAGATGTTGAAATGGTACGCCAAGACGAAGTCAAAGCCTACGTTGAACGAAATTAACTCGGGTAAGGCCGAAAAAAGAAACAAACGCCTGGCCAAGTTGGCCTAGTAGTTTCTACATCTGATGTTTGAGTATCAAGAATCTGATGTTTGAGTATCAAGAATCTGATGTTTGAGTATCAAGAGCGATGGGAATGCTTTATCCGATCGCCCTTTCTTTTTGTAGCTTACTTAGGTTTTTTCAATGGCAATACCCATCATGCGCATGAGTTCGCTGGCATTGAAACTCCGGCAGATTCCTTCGTGTAAACGGTAGTCAAAGATGAGCTGTCCGGCCACCACATCCGAGCGAAAGTGAAAGTTATGCACAAATTCCTTAGTAGCTCCCCACTCACCTAATTCAAGGTCATGGGTAGATACCATCCCTGATGCTTGCATAGGGTGTAGTTGTCGGATGAGTGCTTCGGCACCCCGGTGACGGTCAGAAGAGTTGGTACCCTTCAAAATTTCATCTAATAAGTAAAAGACGGGTAAAGCCGGGTCACTCTTAGTCGGGCTTACAGAACCAGCGAGTTCGAGGAGTTGGCGCAACCGTTTCAGTTCTGCGTAGAAAGAAGAGGTACTTTCAACGAGGGAGTCTTGGGTACGCATACTACTGAATACCTGTACGGGGGCACAGGTAAGCTCTTCGGCGCACACCACGGTACCCGTTTGCGCCAGTACTAGATTGATGCCAACCGTTCGAAGAAAGGTACTCTTTCCCGACATATTAGACCCTGTGACGAGAATGGTGGTACCGGTTCCAATCATCGAAAAATCGTTTTGTACACGTTTATCGGCGGCAAGTAGAGGATGGCCTAGCTGATGGGCTTCGATACGAACGCTGTCTTCCCATACGACCTTAGGTAGTGGGTATTCCGGATTAGCAAAAGCAAATCCGGCCAGACTGTTCATCGCTTCGGTATCAGCCAGCACGTCGAGCCATTGATCCAGCTCAGAGGAATGTGCTTTTTTCCACTTTTCGAGAGCCACCAAGCAATGAAGATCCCACAAGAAAGGAATCCCCACAAAGACCACAAAGAAAGGATGAAGACGGTAGTCGAGGCGAGCAAACCAATGGCCAAGCGACCGGATATGATCGGCGGAATCATGAACAAGTTTCTGCCGAAACTGCCACCAACGCGACCGGAAAGGGGCGTTATCTGCGAGTTGGAGTAGGTCGGCATAGGCCAATAAAGTATGACCCAGCGAAGTAGTTCGGTTGGTGAGCGATTGGATATTTCCGTTGTAGCGCTTTAAGACTACCGCATGCCACACCAAGCTAACCCAGAATATCCAGGCGGGGGCAATGCTCAATAAAGTCAACACACCCAGACCGAGAGTAACGGCTGGCCACCAGCGCCAGCGAAGGGAGGTGCGAAGCGGTCCATCCATGGTTTCTTCTGCCCAGGTACGGAGTGCATCTACCTGTTGGGCTGCGTGGACGTGCAGTAACGCAGTAGCTTCCCAGGCCTGTCGCCACTCGGCGTGCTCCTTACACTCTGTCACAGCTTCCTGTCGCATCAGAATGTCATCCAGCGGTGCCGGGTGAGCTAGCCATTGGGCAAGCCGTCGACTTCCCTCTTCGGTGCGAGTACGATTGAGAAGTCGGTAAAGTGAATGTTTGCCAAAAATATCCAGATCAGCGGCGTAAAAATGGGCGGTATCCAAAAAGTGTTCGCCCGTATCAGGTCGCTGAAACGTAAAACCGAGTCGTCCGGCTTCGTCTTTGTTGATCGTTTGCAGGTTACGGTAAAAATCACGCTGTCGCTTAGCCTTTTGCTGCTTCCGCATCAGCACGAGGAAGGAGACACCCAAAACCAGCGATAACCCTCCCCAGAGTAGTTGGCCGGTGTTACCCAGAAACCACAGTGAGGCAATCAGTAAAGCAAAAACCCCTAGGCGGCCGATAGCCAGCGTATTGAATAAGCGCTGCGCGGTACTCTCTTGTTGGCTTGCCGTGGAGAGTTGTTCTTGAAAATAGTCAGCGGGCGATTGGGGTTGAGTCATAAGGTTATTCGGCCTCGGCTATTTCGAACTGTAACTTAATGAGATTGGCGTAAAGGCCATTGTCAATCAATGCGAGTTGCTCGTGTGAACCCGACTCCACAATTTGCCCTTCCCGGATCACGTAAATAGTATCTACTTTTCTGATCGTTGCCAGGCGGTGAGCGATCACAATGGTCGTCCGGTTTTTCATCAATTCGTCCAGTGCGAGCTGTACCAATTGTTCCGACTCTGCGTCTAGTGAGCTGGTGGCTTCGTCCAGAATCAGAATTTTTGGATCTTTCAGAATAGCCCGGGCAATGGCAACGCGCTGACGCTGTCCACCCGAAAGTTTGATACCTCGCTCACCCACTACTGTTCCAAATTTTTCCGGGAACGATTCGATGAATTGTAGCGCGTTGGCTTTACGGGCTGCTTGCTTTACTTCTTCTTCGGTGGCATCGGGTTTACCATAGGCAATATTCTCAAAAATAGTACCTCCGAACAGCATCACTTCCTGAGGCACTACGGCGATCATCCTTCGTAAGGTAGTGAGCGAATACTCCGAAATAGGTAGTCCGTCAACCATGATTTGTCCGTACTGAGGATCGTAGAAGCGCATCAGTAATTGCACTATCGTTGATTTACCGGCTCCGCTATACCCAACGAGAGCGATTTTCTCCCCGGCATCGACGTGGAAAGAGAGACTTTTTAGTACCTCTACATCAGAGCGTGACGGATACGAAAACTGCACCTTGTCGTAGGTGATACTTCCCGCAACGTTTGTAGTTTCTACCACTTCCTCGTCGAGATCTATTTCGGAAGTTTCACCCATAATTTCAAGCAGGCGCTCGGATGCTCCTACCGTCTTATTGATTTGGGCGTACATATCGCCTAATCCACCCATAGCACCACCAATGAAGGTGGTATAAAGTACAAACGTAAAGAGGTCGGCAATGCTCATCTCACCGGTCTGAACCAGATTTGCTCCGTACCATATTACCCCCACGATACCGCCAAACAAGGCGGATATAATAAAGGAAACGAATCCTCCTCGGAAGGTGGCTGCTTTCAAGGCGTTGTCTACCACGCGTTCGAGGGCGCTACGGTAGCGGCTTACTTCCAGGCGCTCATTGGTAAAGGCTTTTACTACGTTCACTGATTGCAACGTTTCTTCGGCAATAACGTTGGCTGCGGCGAGTTCGTCCTGGGCTTTTTTGGATAGCCTTCTGATGTAACGACCAAAAAACATGGCAGCAATGACCATGATCGGAAACGTACCCAACATAAACAGCGTGAGTTTCCAGGAGGTAAGCGAAATAAGCACGACGCCCACGACAAGCGTAGCTATCTGCCGAAAGAATTCGGCTACTGTAAAGGAAAGTACATCTTGGAGCTGAGTCACGTCCGATGTAATCCGACTGGTTAGCTCACCCACCCGGCGTTGTTCCAGAAAACCAATGGGTAGCGTAATGATCTTGCTGTACACATCGCGGCGTACGTCGGCCATGGCCCACTCACTTACGCGGGAGAACAGGTAAATACGGAGGAAGGAAAATATGGCCTGAAAAATAAGGACGGCCACCAGTACTCCGGTAATCTGATTGATGGTATAGTCCGATTTTCCCTCAATTACTTCAATAATACCACCTACCAGCTTGGGAAACGCCAGCGATGTGCCGGTAGAAAGGATTAAAAATACAAAACCTGTAATGAAGTATGCCTTGTAAGGTAAGGTATACCGAAATATCTGCATCGTCTTTTTTAGCCCATCCAGGCTCATTTTCTTTGCAACCGGTGACTCATCGTCGTCGTTACCCGCTCTGCCAAATCTTCTTTTTGCCATGTTGTACTGTTTGTATAGCTATGTTATTATGTACTTAGTCGTCCAGTTGCCCTTTGTAGCCAGACTCTTGTAGAATCTGACGGGCGTTGGAAATTTTCATTAATTCGGGCAGGGTTATCTCGGGGTGTTGCGCGAGGTAGCTGCTCACAATGCGCCAGCCGAGCCACCGTCCAATGCCCCCCGGTACATCGGGTCCGATCTCGGACACGAACGGGCGCTCACCTACGTACTTCTGTTTTTTTAATTCGGTGCTCTCATATAATAACCGATTTTCAATCATAAAAGCCCAGATCTCCGTCTGACTAGTATAGGTACGGACAAGGTTACGCCCCGAAAACCCCAGAATAAGGCTGTCGGGCGTTTGGGGCATACAGTGCTTTACAAACTCAAAAGCTTTACCGTACCCTATCATATCGGCCAGTAATGTTTGATCCTTAGGTTCCGTGCGATTATACCGGTCTGACATAAAAAACAGAATCGACGGTATCAGGTACTCTTTCTGGTATCTGTTCAGCTGGTAGTCATATACATTGGGGCGGTACGTAGCCTCGGGCCCCCCAAAGTAGTCAAGCCCAATAACGATCAATGTGTCTGACAGCGTCAGATCATTACCCATAAACCCCGTAACGATGGTCTCGATCCGGGGCGGTACGAAGTCAGGGTAGTAGTATTTTATGTGCTTAAATGCTCGTTCTAAGGGTTCTTTTAGATCCTTTTCGCGGTCCCGAAATAGAGAATCTATCTCTTGCTTGAATCCATGAAGCGAATTATTGCGTATGTGTTCATAGAGTGTCGCAGCCAACAAGGAGTCTTCCTGGGGAAAGTCAGTAAAGTAGCCATGGGTTAAATATGGATGCTGACTCAAAAAAAGCTGCACATCAGCAACTGATTGGCAGGCAAATAGCTTGTTTTCAAGTGGCTTAACTGTAATCTCCATGGGAATATCACTTACGTTAGGAGACTTTTCGGAGAAGAAGTTACAGCCGGTCAGGGTAGTAATGAGGGTAATGAAAAATAAAATTCGTTTTAGATACATTCTCTCTAAGTCGGGAAGCACGTTTGGCAAACACGCAAAAGTAGACAAAAAGTTGCAGTTAGAAGATTTCATTTGGAGGTGATTAGAGGAAAATCTAGCTTGGGAGCGATTGTTTTCTATCACTTTACCCAAAAGCCCCATGCAAAACGAAGCAAAGATTAGAGTTAGTATCATTGGTTGTGGATGGTTGGGAGCTCCCCTGGCCCGTGCATTACAGGCTGGGGGAGACTTTTCTGTGAAAGGAAGTACTACCTCGGTGAAAAAAGCAGAGATCCTTACTAAGGAAGGAATTGAAGCCTACGTGGCCCGTCTTACCCCTGGTCCACAAGGAGAACACTGGACCAATCTGTTGGATACGGATTGTCTGATTGTTAATATTCCTCCCCGTACTTCAAAGCAGGGAGAGGAGTTTCACCCTCAGCAGATGAGATACCTTGCTGGGATGATAACCACTAGCCCGGTGTTGGACATTATATATGTAAGCTCAACCTCGGTGTACTCTGAGTTGAACCGCGTGGTGGTCGAGGATGATGTAAAAGGTACGGCCGAGGCAGCGGCGGCTCATTTGGTGGAAGCCGAGAACATTATGCTTTCATTACGTAATGCAAACCGTAGAGTAACGGTGTTGCGCTGCGGAGGGCTGATGGGCTATGACCGGATACCGGGTAAGTATGTTCGGGGTAAAAAAGACCTAACGACGGGAGAGGTACCGGTCAACTACGTTCACCGCGACGACGTAATCGGAATTATTGAGCAATTACTTCCGGTTCTATTGCCAGACGAAACGTTCAACGTCGTAGCTCCACTGCATCCGGTACGCCGCGAAGTGTATAATGCATCCTGTGCTGAGTTTGGTTGGGAGTTGCCCACTTACGCGTCCGGAACTACGAAAGAACCTTTTAAAGTAGTCGGAGCCGGAAAAATAGTAGCCCACCTGAATTATAAGTTTAAATACCCAGATCCTCTGTCGTTCTATTATAGTCTTAATTAGACAAAAAGCGAGTAATA
This sequence comes from Spirosomataceae bacterium, assembly GCA_041689775.1. Lineage (GTDB taxonomy): Bacteria > Bacteroidota > Bacteroidia > Cytophagales > Spirosomataceae > JBDNFP01. The sequence goes on along the minus strand of JBDNFP010000171.1, from coordinate 25,800 downwards.
TGATGTAGGAACATATAGTTCTTGTTTAACTTATTATAAATAAAAATAAACAAAGAGATATTAATGAAAATGGTATTTTGATGAGATTATGTCCATTTTGAGCTCTAAAAAGGGAATTTATAGGATGATATCGGATATTTTGTTCACTCTTTTTTCCTATATATTGAACAAGAGTAAGGATTTTTTAAAAAAATAGTTGAAGATATTTGGATGTTTGTTTAATAATGTCTTACTTTGGTTCAACAAAACGAAATCAACAAACCTACGACCTTACTATGACTGCGATTGAATTCACTTACAACATACATCGGGTATCTAAAACGTTGAGGCCTTTTGCAATGCGTCTGACCAGAGATTCGGAAGATGCGAATGATTTACTACAAGATACACTATTGAAAGCATTCACAAATCGTGAAAAATATACGGATGGAACCAACCTGAAAGCTTGGTTATATACCATCATGAAAAATACATTTATTACGAATTATCAGCGTATGATCAGGAAGAATACTTTCATTGACACTACCGATAATTTACACTACCTGAATTCATCGGAGAGTAGTACTAACAATGATGCCTATTCAACCTTTGCGATGGACGACATTAATAAAGCAATTGATTCCTTGGACTCTGCCTACAAAATGCCCTTTATGATGCACTTCCGTGGTTTTAAGTACCACGAAATAGCCGACAAATTGGACATACCTATTGGTACGGTGAAAAACAGAATTCACATTGCTCGCAAAGAGCTTAAAGATATGCTCCACGTGTATTCACACATGGATTAATTCGAGCGGAAACCATTTTGTATTCTTACTGAATTGAAAGTTTTGGTTAAAAAGAGGAAGGTTTGAGAAAGTTAGATGGGGTTCCGTCTAACTTTTTTGTTTAATATGGGTTCAAAAATTAGTATTTCAGGTTTTTAAGTATGAGTATTTCCCGACGAGTTATAGTAATTGGTTCAGGTTTTGCTGGACTTTCAGCCGCTACTCAGCTGGCAGACAAGGGGTATGACGTGACGATAGTTGAAAAAAATAGTGTTCCGGGTGGTCGGGCAAGAGTATTCAAGGAGGATGGGTTTACGTTTGATATGGGCCCGAGCTGGTACTGGATGCCTGATATCTTTGATAATTATTTTGCCCGCTTCGGAAAAAAAACATCAGATTACTATAATCTGGTACGGCTTGATCCTTCTTATAAGGTAATTTTTAACGCAGATGAAGATGTAAGCCTACCGGCTACAATGCCGGAGCTTCGCGAGCTATTTGAATCGATTGAGCCGGGCAGCGCCCCGCGCCTTGATGAGTTTTTACGACAGGCCGCTTACAAGTACGACGTTGGAATCAATAAGTTTGTGTGGAAACCGAGTCGTAGGATTTCGGAATTCATGAGTTTGAAGCTACTATATGACGTTACCCGACTCGACGTGTTCCAGTCGTTTGCCAAGCACGTACGCAAATTCTTCACTGATCCACGATTACTCCAATTAGTGGAGTTTCCGATATTGTTTCTGGGGGCAACCGCCGAAAATACCCCGGCCATGTACAGCCTGATGAACTACGCCGAAATGGTCAATGGTACTTGGTATCCAATGGGTGGGATGCACGAAATCGTACGCGGAATGGTAGCCCTTGCCGAAGAAAAAGGGGTAAAGATTTTACTGAATCAGAATGTACAGAAGATCGAAGTTGACAAAGGTATCGCCAAGCGTGTAGTGACCGACGCAGGTATTTTTGAAGCAGACATCGTGGTAGCCGGCGCTGATTACCACCACGTAGACAGCAAACTGCTGGATGAGCCTTACCGCAATTACGACGAAGCCTACTGGAATAAGCGAACCATGGCCCCCTCGTCGCTCCTGTACTATCTGGGGGTTAATAAGCGGATTGCTAAGCTACTGCACCATAATTTGTTTTTTGACGAGGATTTTGCGCTGCATTCCGAGGAAATCTACGAAACGCCAAAGTGGCCTTCCAAGCCATTATTTTACGTGTCAGCTCCTTCCAAAACCGATTCAGGTGTAGCCCCCGAAGGACAAGAAAATTTGTTTATCCTTATCCCCGTGGCACCCGGCCTGAACGATGATACCGAGGAAGTACGTGAAAAATACTATAATATGGTGATGGAACGATTGGAAGCCTACGTGGGTGAGCCGGTTCGACCGCATGTTATCTATAAGCGTACCTACGCCCACAGCGATTTCATTTCGGACTATAATGCATTCAAAGGCAATGCTTACGGCTTGGCTAATACCTTGATGCAGACGGCTATTCTGAAACCATCGCTTAAAAGCAAAAAAGTAGAAAACCTGTACTATACCGGGCAACTGACGGTACCCGGTCCGGGAGTACCTCCTTCCCTTATTTCGGGGCTAGTGGTGGCTGAGGAGGTAGAAAAAGAATACCCCCTTTCCTAAGAAAGATTTGGCCTTTACAAAGGGTACTTTAACAAACAGTGGTTAAATCCCGTTATATTCAAACAAAATTGTAGAGATATCCTAAAAGGACAATTTAATGCTGGAACTATTTAACCAAACGACCCTGCAATGCAGTAAAATTATTACGGAGCACTATAGCACCTCATTTACGCTCGGTATTCGTACCCTCGATCGTAAGTTCCACCTTCCTATTTACGCGATCTACGGTTTTGTGCGGTATGCTGACGAAATCGTGGATACCTTTCATGATTTTGATAAAAAGAGCTTACTCGACCGCTTTCGCCGGGATACCTACCTTGCCATTGAAGAAAAAATAAGTTTGAATCCCGTGCTGCATTCCTTTCAGTTGGTTGTTAATCAGTACCATATTGAGCGGGAGTTGATCGATGCTTTCCTGCATAGTATGGAAATGGACTTGGAAGAGCGGGAGTATACGGAGGATGGCTACCAAGAATATATTTATGGTTCAGCCGAAGTAGTAGGCCTTATGTGTTTACGCGTATTTTGTGAGGGTGACAAAGCTCAATACGCCCATCTTCGCGAAGGCGCACGCCGCCTAGGCTCCGCCTTTCAAAAAGTAAATTTCCTTCGTGACCTGAAAAGTGACTTTCAGGATCGTGGCCGGGTATACTTTCCCGGAATTGATTTCAAGGAGTTTGATCCTACGTCAAAGAAGGCCATTGAAGCCGATATTCAGGAAGACTTTGATGCGGCCTATCAGGCTATTTTGCAACTTCCCGTCGGGGCCCGACAAGGGGTGTATCTGGCGTACGTGTATTATCAAACGCTGTTTGACAAGATAAAACGTTTACCCGCTGCCCGCATTCAGGAAGAACGTGTTCGGGTACCGGATGGCCGCAAGTTGGCGCTCCTGGCTCAGACCTACGTGAAGTTTAGGATGAGTGCTTTACTGGCATATTTCTGGTAGGAGTCAAAATAGTCATTGTAGTTCAGTACGTTCTGATTATCTGTCAGGAGGTACTTCTTGGTCCGGATTGTCCGGACTTTTTATTTTTTGGTAACCCTGTTTTACTGAAAACAAGGTTACGGGGTTAGGTGTCTATTTTGGAAGCCGCCGCTCCCTGTTTATTCTAACAAAAAAGTAGGTACTATGCCGTATTTTCTGGTGGTAGCAACCAATGGAAAACACCCGGTGACGATACCCACGCGCACCTCCCACCTACTAGAACAATAACCTACTAGCCTTTGTCCTACACCTACTTTTCCCGGATACCAAAACTCTATTCTGCACGATTCCTGCTTATCATTCCGATTTGCTTTTATAGGATAATGCTATAAATAAATTTTGTATTTGATAGATTATCCAATTTTTTATTCTGAATAGAAACAAAATTTACAAACTTTTTATTTGTGTAGCATAGGGAAAGATGACCAAAACTTGTCTGAATAGAGCAAAGTCCCAAAAATCACCCAGAAACCGAGCCAGGATGACATCAACGACCCGACTACATCATACTCCAAAAGAAGACACGTCTGGCGTAGACAGGACTTTCATTTCTGACCAAAAGATCATCACCATCACTACGGATGATGAACGGTTGGTTAGAGAAACATTCTCCCTCGACCCCCGGGAAGGCTGCGCGTTATTGTTCAGTCGCTACTACGAAAATTTATGCAGTCACGCCATTCGTTTTGTTCATTCCAAAGAAATTGCCGAAGATATCGTTTCGGAGTTGTTTACGTTCTTTTGGCAAAACCGGGTATTTGAACAGGTGACCTCCTCGTACCGGGCTTATTTGTACAAGGCCGTCCGGCACCGGGCCTACAATCACTTAAAGTGGCAAATGCACTGCACCGATTCACTCGATAGTGTTACGACCCCCTTGATGTCCCTGACGGTTAGTCCGGACGAAGCTATGCAATACACCGAGCTTCATCAAAAAGTAGAGCATATCATCCAACAACTCCCCCCTCAATGTCGGCGAGCTTACCTACTCAAAAGAGTCGAGGGAAAAAAGTACGATGAAATTGCGCTGGAACTCCGGATCAGCGCCAAAGCCGTGGAAGCCTTGGTCAGTCGGGCCCTCGCAAAGCTTCGTAAAGAGCTTAAGGAAAACTGGTTTTTATGTATTCAATTGATCATGCTGTTCGGATACTAAGCAATACATGCGGTATGTCGCTATCCGTAAATGTTTGTCTACCCCAATTTTTAGTGTAAATGGAAGGATTAATTACCAAGCAGCTACTGCTTGATTTTTTTGATGAGAAAGCCACCTCTCTGCAACGCAAATTGGTGGAAGAATGGTTAGAAGCTCCCGAAAATGAAGAGTTGTTTTACAGTTACCTCGATGAATGGGAGCGGAAGAATCCACAGTTTTTTCCGGATCGGGAAAATGCCCAACAGAAATATTCCGCTTTACTCCGGGGCGAAGTAGAGCCCCAACAGCCGCCGGAAACGGAGGATGAGGATACTGGTTTAGCCCGTACTTACTTTCCTTACAAAATGCTGTGGTTGGTGTCGGCTTCTGTCGCGCTTGTTATGGCTTTCTTTTTTCGTTCGGAGCTTATCTATAAAGAGTACACCGCACCGCCGGGGCAGACCAATGCTTTTTATCTGGAAGATGGCAGCCACGTTGTTTTGAATGCCAATTCTGTCCTGCGGGTACCCCGCTTTTTTTTCGAAAAAGGCAGGCGTGAAGTGTGGCTCGACGGAGAAGCCGAATTTCAGGTAAAGCATACCGAAAATAATGCTCGATTTAGCGTTCTCATGGGCAACGAATACGAAATTGAAGTGCTGGGCACCGAGTTTACTGCTTACTCACGGGCACGTGGGAAAAGGGTGTTTCTGAAAATGGGGAAGGTAAAACTTAACCTGCCCGCGGGCGAGCAAATTTACATGAAGCCCGGAAGTTACTTTTCGGCCGACAGCTTGGGTACATACGAAGTAAGTACTCCTCAACAACCGGAAGCCATCACCGCCTGGAAAGAACAGGCCTTCTTTTTTGACAATACCCAGCTTTCCGAAATAGCTGAACAGATCTACGAGCGGTTTCAGATCAAAATAGTGATTAAAGAGAAAGCCTTGGCCAACCGAAAGATCGGGGGAACGTTCCAGGCTAGAAATGCGGATGAATTACTGGAAACATTGTCGGAACTATTAGAAATGAAAATAACGCAGAAAACAGATTATATCGAATTGAGTACTCTTAAATAAATTATCTATATGAAAATACAATTTTTACGCGCACGGCTGATGGCGATTGGTTTACTCATCACGACGATGGGAGTGTGCCAAGATCTGGCGTTTGCCAGTCAATCTCCCGGCTCCCGGTACGACGGAGAAGCGACTTCTGATACTCAAAAACTGAAAGATGCCTTGCTTGAACTGAGTAAGAAGTTTCAGGTCAACATTCTTTTTGAAGAGTCTACGGTGGTTGGTGTGTTTGTACCCGCTGGCGATGGGCTAGGGGAGGTAGGACTGGAAAAGAAGCTGGAAATGCTCCTGATTCCGAACGGACTGGAATTTAAACGCACCGGTAAGAAAGCATACCTCATTCGTAAGAAGGAGGGACCCAAAGTTACCAACGTGGCCGCACCGGCGACTTCCTCAGCGACGGTACTGAGTACGGTGATGGTGGAGCGAATCAACCCATTGGAAAGGGCTCAGACTGCCCCCAAGGATATTGATGTAAAGGGGAAAGTTCTCGACGAGAATAACGAAGCCCTACCCGGCGTCAATATCCTGATAAAGGGTACTAACAAAGGGGTAGTTACCGATCGGGAAGGCGCTTTTGCCGTCAGCGTTCCCAATCAGAATACCGTTCTGGTATTTTCCTTTATCGGCTATCTCTCCAAAGAAGTACCGGTCAATGGCAAAAGCCTCCTAAACGTGCAACTCACGCCTTCGGTCAATAACCTCAGCGAGGTAATGGTAGTGGGTTACGGAACTCAGCGAAAAGGCGATATCACGGGTGCTATCGGCTCCCTAACGGCCAAAAACATCAAGGATATTCAGGTTACTAACTTTGAAAACGCGATTCAGGGACAAATTGCTGGCGTACAAGTACAGGAGCCTAGCGGCGAGCCCGGTGCCGCCACAACGATCCGCGTCCGCGGCCTCGGATCCGTGTCAGCCGGAAACGAACCCTTGTACGTGATCGATGGATTTCCCGTTTCCAAGAATACAGATCAGGGCATTCAGGGGGATATTACCCGCCGTACCACGGCTTTTGCCCTACCGGCCTCCAATCCGCTAGGTACGATCAACCCCAATGACATTGAATCCATCGAAGTGCTGAAAGATGCCTCCGCTGCGGCTATTTACGGTTCAAGAGGCTCCAACGGGGTTATTTTGATTACCACTAAAAAAGGAAAACTCAACTCGAAGCCCGTCATAGGGTTTGACGCCTACTTTGGTGTACAGTCAGTAGCCAAGAAAGTAAAGTTGATGAACGCCGAGCAGTTAACGTCCTACGTGAAAGACTCCAAGAATAATGCCTACCTTCAGGATGTAAAGGGAGCGAATATCAACGACGATAACGCTACCCGCTACACCAAAACGACGAACGGTAGCTACTATATTCCCGATGACTTTGCCAACCCCACTGGCACCGATACCGACTGGCAGAATCTCATATTCAATAAGGCTCCAATTCAAAGCTACAATGCCTCGGTTTCCGGGGGCAACGAGCAAGTCAGGTACTACTTTTCGGGTGGTTATTTCAATCAGAAGGGAATCATTGATCGTAGTGGTTTTGAGCGGTACAGTTTTCGGGTAAATGTGGAAGCTAATCCAATCAAGAAATTAAAAATTGGATTTGGCCTGAGCCCTTCGTTCACCAACACCGACCGCTCACCGGCTGGCGCACCCTACTTTGCCGATCCTCCGGGTATTGTCTACTCCGCCTTGGTTACTTCCCCAACGGTAAGGCCCTACCTGCCCGATGGCAGCGTTAATCAGACCGACAATCAGTCGCATCTGTTTACCGAAAACGGGCGCGGAGCCAATATGACTGCGGCGAGTAATCCGCTGGCCATTTTGAAGTATGTGACCGACGACCTGAAGCAATTCCGTACGTTTGGTAATGTCTTCGCCGAGTACGAAATTCTGGACGGGCTCAAATATAAACTGTACACGGGTATCGACGTCAATACCTATAACCGCTCCTTCTACATGGCGCGGGCCTTCCTGAACCGGGCGGCTACGTCTGGAGATCCGTACGCGCAGTCCAACGCCTCAATTAACTACAACTGGGTGGCCGAAAATACGCTGTCGTATGATAAGTCTTTCGGTAAAGGTCATCGCATTTCGGCCGTGGTCGGATACAGCGCGCAAAAAGATCGCCTAGACGCTAATCAGGTATACGCGCAGAACCAACCCGACGACCTGTCGCCTACCATCAGTGGTGGCCAGGTAACGAGTGGCGGCGACAACCGGCAGGAGTGGTCGCTGGTATCGGCATTGGGTAGGGTTAACTATTCTTTCCGTGACAAGTACCTACTAACGGCAACTATTCGTTCTGACCGTTCATCGCGGTTCGGAGCGGGTAATAAAACCGGTACGTTCCCCTCCTTCTCGGCGGGCTGGCGGCTATCGGAAGAGGCGTTCATGAAAGGAGTAACGGCCGTCAGCGATCTCAAACTACGGGGTAGCTGGGGTAAAACCGGAAACTTCCTGATCCCTAACTACGCGGCGATTGGGTTGCTGAGCCCCTACAACTATATCCTGAACAACGTGCTGGTCAACGGCATTGCGCCGTCTACCATCAGTAACGAAAACCTGACTTGGGAAAAAACCACACAGGTTGATTTCGGACTAGACTTCGGATTATTCCGGGAGCGGATTTTTATATCGGCCGATTGGTACCAAAAAATCACGTCTGATTTGCTACTCAACGTGCAGGTACCGGCTTCGGTTGGGTTCTCCACGGCCTTGCAAAATATCGGTGAGGTTGAAAACAAAGGGATTGAGCTGACGATCAACAGCCGAAATCTGGTAGGCGCCTTTGGCTGGACTACCGATCTGAATTTTTCTTCCAACAGTAACAAAGTATTGAAATTAGGGCCCACCGGTGACCCAATCCTTAGCTCGGGAGGAGCCGGTATCCGGCACATTACCCGCATCGGCGACCCTATTGGTAGCTACTATGGCTACGTAGTGGAGGGAATTTACCAGACGCAGGAGGAAATAAACGCTGCTCCGGCCGATGCCTTGGCTCCGGCGGCCCGGCCCGGCGATTTCCGTTTCAAGGATGTGAATGGTGATGGTAAAATCAACGCCAATGATCGTACCGTCACCGGTAACTACCAGCCGGATTTTATCTGGGGTATTACCAACCGGTTTAGCTTCAAAGGAGTTGATCTGAGCATTTTCTTTCAGGGCGTGCAGGGCTCGAAGATTCTGAACCTTACCCGCCGGCACTTAGGCAACGGCGAAGCCGCTACTAATTCATACGCCGATTGGACCGAGCGGTGGATTTCGGCGGATAACCCAGGCAATGGCAAAATTCCCCGTGCCGACCGTCTTTCCGACCTGCACAGTGGTAATAACCGCCCTTCGTCGTATCAGGTAGAAGACGGCTCCTACTTCCGGCTTCGGAGTCTTTCCCTTGGGTATACTTTCCCGAAGGCGCTTTTGGGTACCCGCTTCCAGTCGCTGCGGGCGTATGCCTCCGGTACCAACCTGTTTACCAGCACCAAATACATTGGCTATAACCCTGAGGTAAACAATCAGGCGGGTCTGACCGGCGTGCAGGGCGAAGATTACGGTGCCTATCCGCTTTCCCGAAACTTCACGTTCGGGATAAACGTATCCTTCTGATTTGACTTTTGAACTGCATAAGCTAATTCATTAAAATTCAAAGAAATGAAACTTAGAAAATCATACATCCTACCCTTACTTGCGGGCGTTTTGCTCTCGTGTAGTGAGGACTTTACCAACCTGAATCCGGTATCGCAGCGGAACGTCGGTGGTTTTTACCAAACTGCTAACGACATGAATACCGCGATCAACGCAGCCTACAAGGGTCTACAACTAGGTGGTACCTACAACCAAAGCTTCTGGATTATGCAGGAGATGCGGACCGATAACACCGATCAGGGCCCCGACGGCACCGGGCTTGGTGCCGAATTAACCGTGATTGACAATTTCTCCGAAATCGCCACCAGCGAAATCATCACCGCTGCCTATACAGATTCCTACCTGGGTATTGCCCGTAGTAACATTGTGCTCGATCGGATTGATGCCATTGCGATGGATCAGACGACCAAAGAACGAATCAAAGGGGAAGCGCTTTTTATACGTTCTCTGTTTTATTACAATTTGGCGGTAACCTTTGGAAATATTCCCATGCCACTCAAAGAAGCCAAGTCAGCCGACGAGGGACGGGCTTTGCCTCAGGTACCGGCTTCGGAAATTTATAAGCAACTAATTACCGATTTGCAGAAGGCCGAAACGGCGCTTCCTGCCAAGTACGCTAGTACTGCTGACCTCGGACGCGCCACCAAAGGAGCTGCCGCCGCTTTACTCGGCAAGGTGTACCTTACTGCCGGAGATAAAGCCTCGGCCGCAACTACCCTGAAAAGGATTATAGATACGTATGGGTACTCGCTGGTACCAGACTACGCAAACTTGTGGGGCCTTGCCAACGAAAACAATCGGGAATCAATCTTTGAAGTACAATTCAAAGGAGGTGGCACCGGTACCGGAAATGGCTTTACCAACGCATTTTCTCCTTTGCTTCGCCAAACTACCGGCGCTTATAAAAATCGCCCGACTCAGGATATGGTGAATGCCTACGAGCGGGGAGACGATCGCTTTCTAAAATCAATGGATACCAGCTATGTCAATGCCCAAGGTACCCTGTTGACGAATTCCAGAAACGACGTACGGTTTATTACCAAGTTTGGGAAAGAAAATACGTTTAATGAAAACGATGCTTCCTACAATTTTGTGGTGCTGCGCTACGCGGATGTATTATTGATGATGGCCGAAGCGCTCGGTGAGTCGGACGCTGCCTACGGGTATATCAACCAAGTGCGGGCACGCGCCAAACTTGCCCCGATTAGTGCAACTACGCCCGGTACTTTTGTGGACAAGCTATTGCGCGAACGGCGTGTTGAACTGGCCTTCGAAAACCACCGTTGGGCTGATTTGCTCCGCTTCGGGAAAGCTACTGAGCGGATGCAGGCGCAGGGAAAAACTGCCCGGTTGCTATATCTGATTCCTCAGCGGGAACTCGATATTAATTCGTCCTACAAACAGAACTAGACCTCCCTGCCTTTTACAACCAGTATCCTGATAGAAAATTCTGATCAGGATACTGGTTGTAAAAACCCAATACCCTATTATTACTATCCCTTTCCCGGAAAATCTTAACTATATGGTTCGCTTCAATTTCAAAAAGGCATGGCTGTGGCTGGGCCTTAGCTGCTTGGCGGGTTCGTTGGCCGCGCAGGCACCGGCAAAGCCTACTTCCGCCAAACTCCTGCAAGACATAAAAAAACTGAATGTGCTGGGTAATGTCTTATACATGGCCGCGCATCCCGACGACGAAAACACCACGTTTATTGCTTATATGGCCAATGAGAAACTCTATAACACGAGTTATCTGGCCCTCACCCGCGGTGACGGCGGGCAAAACCTCATCGGGCCCGAAATCCGGGAACAACTGGGGATGATCCGGACGCAGGAATTATTGCAAGCCCGCCGCTTGGACGGGGGCAAACAGTACTTTTCCCGGGCCAATGATTTCGGTTTCTCCAAAAATCCGCAGGAAGCGTTTAGTATCTGGGATAAGGAAAAGCTGTTGGCCGACGCCGTGTGGGTGATTCGCAACGTAAAACCCGACGTGATCGTGACGCGTTTTCCGCCCGACGCACGGGCCGGACACGGGCATCACAGTGCCTCGTCTATTCTAGCTGAGGAAGCTTTCGAGGCCTCAGCTGATCCAAAACGGTTTCCGGAGCAGCTCAAATATGTAGCGCCTTGGCAGGCCAAACGCCTGCTTTGGAATATCAGCATGTGGTCGGTTACGAACCGCGCCGAGTTTATGAAAACCACCAGCCAATACCTGCAAATCGACGTTGGAGCTTTTAATCCCTTGTTTGGTAAATCGTACGGGGAAATTTCAGCCGAGAGCCGAAGTATGCACAAAAGTCAGGGGTTTGGATCAGTCGGTAGCCGTGGTTCTTCGATCGAGTACTTGCAGCATACCAAGGGCGACAAAGCTCTCAAAGAGCTGTTTGAAGGTATTGATACCTCTTGGAAGCGGGTAAAAGGGAGTGATAAAATTGCAACGTTAGTTCAAAAAACCGTTCAGAGCTTTGATCCGGCCAAGCCAGCCGCTAGCGTGCCGTCTCTACTGATTCTCCGGGCTGAGCTGCAAAAGCTACCGGAAGGCTTCTGGAAAACGACAAAAATCCGCGAAGTAGAAGATATTATCAAAACTGCCACGGGGCTGTTTATGGAAGTAACCGCTCCCGAATTTGCCTACCCGGCGGGTGCTACCATGCACCTGACTGCGGAAGTAGTTAACCGATCGTCGGTGGAGGTATCCCTGCAAAAAGTAGGTGTTTCGCTTACGACCAAAGACTCGGTTTTGAACACAGCCCTCAAAAACAACCGCGACCTGACTTTTCCCATCACTACTGCGATTCCGGCCAACGCACCTATTTCCCAGCCATACTGGCTGCGGGAAGAAATAGGCTACTCAGGGCTTTTTCGGGTGGAGGACCAACTAGAAATTGGCCGTCCCGAAAACCCTCCGGTAGCGATGGTTCGGTTTGACCTGTTAGTGGCTGGACAGCCAATTACGTTCGAGACACTGGTTGTTTTTAAAAAGAAAGATCCAGTTCTGGGTGAGGTGTACCAGCCGTTAGTCGTTACCCCGCCAGTATTTGCCACCATTGCGCAGGAAGTGTACATGTTTGATGATCCAAGCCCCAAAAAAGTAGCGGTGACCATCAAAGCCGGAAAGGATCAATGCACGGGAGAAATAGCCCTAGATTTGCCAGCGGGTTGGAAAGCCACCCCCGCCAGTATTCCCTTTACGATTGCCCAAAAAGAGGCTGAACTGACAGTCGAGTTTCAGCTATCACCACCCGCCGATGCGCAGGAAGCCACGATGAAGGCTCTGGTAAAATTGGATGGTAAACAATACGATAAAAGTTTTGGCCTAATCAGTTACAGCCATATTCCGGCGCAGGTATTCTTCCCGGACGCCGTTGCCAAGGTGGTAAAGCTCGACTTGCAAAAGAAAGGAACTAATATTGGCTACATCATGGGCGCTGGTGACCTGATTCCCATGAGTCTGCGGCAAATTGGCTACCAGGTTACGATCTTAGAAGATCAGGACATTACCCCCGAAAAACTGCGGCAGTTTGACGCCGTGATTACCGGGGTGCGGGCTTACAATACCAACGAGCGCATGAAATACCACCAAGCGGCCCTTATGGAATACGTTAATAATGGGGGTAATCTGGTAGTGCAGTACAATACGGACATGGGTTTGGTCATGCCCAACCTAGGTCCCTATCCCTTTGAACTCACACGCGACCGGATTACGGAGGAAGAAGCCGAGGTGCGTTTCTTAAAGCCCGAAAGCAGGGTACTAAATGTGCCCAATAAAATTACGCCGAAGGACTTTACCAGTTGGGTACAGGAGCGAGGGCTTTATTTTCCGCAAAAATGGGCCCCTGAGTACGAGGCTGTCATCTCGTCTAACGACCCCAATAGTCCCGCGCTAGACGGCGGAATTCTGGTGGCGAAATACGGTAAAGGGCACTACGCGTACACTAGCTTGTCGTGGTTTCGCGAGCTTCCTGCCGGGGTGCCGGGCGCCTACCGTGTTTTTGTGAATCTAATTTCTATGGGCGACTAAAGCCCGTTCCAAAATCTTTTTCTTTTTTATGCCTGGTTCACAAATACGTCCCCAACGTTTAAAGTCGCTTGATACCCTTCGTGGTTTTGATATGTTCTGGATCACCGGTGGGGAGCACTTGGTCCACGCCCTGGCAGTCGCTACCGGCTGGGTGTGGCTACAAGGAATGGCCGCCCAGCTGAGCCATCCCGACTGGCACGGATTTCGCGCCTATGACCTTATTTTCCCCTTGTTCATATTTATGGCGGGGGTTTCTACTCCCTTCTCCATAGGTAGTCGTCTCGAAAAAGGAGCCTCCCGATCTAAACTCGCTCAAAAGGCTATTCAACGAGGGGTCATTCTGGTGCTATTGGGAATCTTGTACAACAACGGATTTTTCAAGACCGAATGGGCGCAGATGCGCTATCCCAGTGTGTTGGGGCGGATCGGTCTGGCCGGTATGTTCGCGCAGTTATTGTATCTGTACACTTCCCGCAAGGCACTTTACCTGTGGTTTCTGGCGATACTGGGCGGATACTGGGCTTTTTTGACGTTTTTTCCAGTACCGGACTGCGGAGCCGGACTACTCACCATCGAGTGCAATCCGGTCAGCTATTTCGATAAACTCATTCTGCCGGGCCGTTTGCACAAAACGATTCATGATCCCGAAGGCCTCCTGTCTACCATTCCTGCCGTGGCTACCGGCTTGCTGGGAATATTCGCGGGTACACTTCTCCGGGTACCGGACAAAGAGGTATCGGCTTACCGTAAGGTAGGAATCATGACACTCGCCGGGGCAGTTGGAGTGGGGTTAGCTCTACTCTGGAACCTTTGGTTACCGATCAATAAAAACATCTGGACGAGCTCCTTTGTTCTTATAAGTGGAGGGTGTAGCTTGTTACTACTTGCCCTTTTCTATTGGATCATTGACGTCCTTCACTACCGGTCGTGGACTTTTTTCTTCCTGGTTATTGGCATGAACTCGATTGTCATTTATATGCTCAGAAAATTCATTGATTTCTCCTACACGGCCGAAGCCTTGTTTGGAGGTCCGCTGAGTTTCTTTTCGAAAGAAGTCCAAAATGTGGGGGGAATCGTAGCCTTTATCCTGATCCAATTGGTATTTATGTGGATATTACACCGAAACAAACTTTTCCTTAAAGTATAATTCGGTTTTTCCGATGTTTACCATATTGTGTGTACATGTACTTTTTTACTTTCCGACTCATTGCTTCTGGCCTGTCGGGCTAGATATCACGGTTTCGGATCTTTATGAAAATTATGCAAGAGAAAATTTCAACAAAAAAAGGCGTTTCGCGCCGTGACTTTATCAGGGGTACCGTTGCTACTGTGGCAACATTTTCCATTGTTCCACGCCATGTGCTGGGTAAAGGCTTCCTGGCCCCGAGCGATCAGCTTACGAAAGGGATCATCGGGGTAGGAGGCATGGGCCAAGGGCACATTGCCTACGGCGGAACGCGCGTTGTGGCGATTTGTGACGTCGATAAAAACCACCTGCAAAGTACCCTTGCCAAACTGGACAAAGGTACCAAAGCATTAGCTGACTACCGCGAGTTGATTCAGCTACCCGAAGTGGATATTGTGCACATTGCTACCCCGCCTCATTGGCACGGCATTATGGCGGCTGATGCGGCCCGGGCCGGAAAAGACATCTGGTGCGAAAAGCCCATGACCCGTACGATCGGGGAAGGCAAGCGTCTTGTTGAAGCGGTGCAGCAGCACGGTCGGATTTTTCGCTTAAATACTTGGTTCCGGTTTGAGTCCAACTTTTACGGGATGAACACCACTGTAAAACCCATCAAGAAACTGGTTGATAGCGGTATGCTGGGCTGGCCCCTGACCGTGACGGTAGGAAAGCACACCGGTTTCGACTGGAAGTTTTACTGGGTTGGCAAAACCGACCTTACTCCTGAGCCGATTCCGGCTGAGCTAGACTACGACCAATGGTTGGGCCCTGCTCCCTACAAGCCCTACAACAAGCACCGCACGCACGGTACGTTCCGGGGGTACTGGGACTACGACGGCGGCGGACTGGGTGATATGGGACAGCACTACATTGACCCGATCCAATATATTCTGGGCAAAGATCACACGAGTCCGATAAGCGTAGAGATCGATGCTCCGCAGCAGCACCCGGACGCCGTAGGTACTTGGCGCCGTATTGAGTTTACGTACGCTGACGGCTGTAAGATTATTCTGGATGGTGATGGAACTGACGTCAACGCGCCTTACATCGCGGGTCCTAACGGAAATGTATACAACGGCTTTAAGTGCGATATTCCTGATTTCGAGAAAAAACTAGCTGCTTTCCCAGATCCTGAGCCGCAGGTAACCGACTTCATCGAAGCGGTGCAGAAGCGTCAGAAATTTGCCTTGAACGAGGAAAACGGACACCGCTCGTGTACCATTGTGAACATGGGTCTGGCGGCGTTAAAACTAGGAAGATCCCTGAAATTTGATCCGGTAAAGCAGGTCTTTATTGATGACGAAGGTGCCAACCGACTCATTGATCAACCTATGCGTGCCCCCTGGAATGTGTAAAGGAGAGTGATTTCCTTCTATTCATCGATGTTATTCTGTTGTACTAAGCGATTCTTGAAAACGACTTATAAAGTGAAAAAATACCTATATAGTACCGTACTCTTCTGCCTGTTCCTGACTACGGGAATGGCACAGCAATTAAACAGCAACCGAACCACGGCTACCCGGATTGCTGACCTGTTGGCGCAGATGCCAGCCAAGGATGCCAAAGCCTACGCCAAAAACGCCGAAGAAACGGCTGCCTTGGGCAAAGACGGCCTTGCCTTGCTCATTTCCCGGCTGTACCCAACGGGGCACGGCGACAACTCGGCCATTCAATACGCCGTGGGAGGTTTCACCTACTACGCTACTCAGCCCGGCAAGGAAGCCTGGCGGCAGTTGGCTTCGGACGCTTATACCGAAGCACTCCCTAAATTGACCGATAAAACGAATCAGGCGTTTATCCTTTTTCAATTGCAGCAAGTGGCCAAAGGGGAAGCCGTACCTACGATTGCTACCTATTTGAGCGATAAAGATCTGGCCGGACCCGCCGCCCGCGCGTTGGTAAAGGCCGGTACGCCCGCCGCCGGACAAGCGCTACTGGCAAGCCTTGGTAAACCTTGGGGAGACAATCACCTATCGTTTGTAGAGGCCCTGGGTGACATGCAGTACAAAGAAGCCGCACCCGTGATTGAGCGCTACGCGACGAGCAATGAGCAAACAACCCGGAAGGTGGCACACTACGCGCTGGCTCAGATTGCCGCTCCTTCTTCGGAGGCACTGCTTCTCAATGCTGCCCAAAAGGCCGGGTTTGTGTATGACGAATCTAACGCCACGGGCTACTACCTACGCTATCTCAACCGACTACTTGAAAACGGTGAGTCGAAGACTGTAACGGCCGCCGCCCAATCGTTGATGGGCAAGACCGGAGCGTCGCATCAGGTAGCTACCCGTACATCCGCTTTGAAAATATTGACCGATGCGCAGGGTACCCTCGCCAGCGTTGCTACGTTGGTGAAAGCAGCCGAAAGCACCGATGCTGAGTACCGCGCCGCGGCCTTGAAGTACCTACAACCTTCATCGAACGCTGCCATCTCTGCCCTTCTTTTGAGATCGCTGGCCAAAGGATCTCCTGCGGTAAAGGCGGATATAGTGGCCTATTTCGGCCGAATTAATGCAAAGGAAGCGTTACCGGTCGTTTTGCAATTACTTTCCAGTAAAGATAAAGCTGTGCAGTTGGCTGCTATCTCTACCGCAGGTAAAGTAGGCGGTGAGGCGGTATTTGTAAAATACCTTCCTCTCTTGAAAACAACCGATGCGGCTATGATCAGTACGTTGAAAACAGCAGTATTGACGATGAAAGGGAAAAGTGTAGTAGATCAGGTAGCCTTGGCGATTCTGACTTTTTCGTCGCCGGCTCAGGTGGCCATGGTAGAAGTACTGGCCGCCCGCCGGGCTGATTCCAAAATGGGAACGATTACGAGCTTGCTGAAAAGTACCGATGCCAGTGTGAAAACCGCTGCTTATACGGCCTTGAAAAGCGTAGCGACCACCAAAGACGTCGCTCAGCTATTCACCTTGCTTAATTCGGCTAGCTCAGCTGCCGAAATCGGGTCGGTGCAGGAGGCGATCAAGGCAACGATCAAAGGAAAAGGAACCGTAAATCAACAAACGGATTTACTACTGAGCGAAATGGCTTCTTCGGGCAAGAAGGCCGCCTACCTGCCGGTGTTGGCGAGCGTAGGAGGCAAGCGGGCTCTGGACGCCGTTGTGGCTGCTTTTAAGGATACTGACGCAACTACTCAGCAATCGGCGATTGCTGCCTTGGCAAGCTGGTCGGATCAGGATGCTGCGAAAGAACTATATACCATAGGAAGTACTACCACCAATGCGGGGTACCTGAATGAAGCCGTGAAAGGCTACGTGAAGAGTATCAGTATGTCGGCGGCTACGCCGGTTCAGAAAGTATTACTCCTGCGTAAGGCGCTTACGATTGCCAAGACGGCCGACCAAAAGACGGCTATTCTGAAAGAACTTCAAAAGAACAAAACGTTTGAGTCGCTACTCGTAGCGGGCAACTACCTCGACGACCGCCCGGTACAGCAAGCGGCGGCGCAGGCTGTGATGAATATCGCCCTCGCTAACCCTGAGTTCAACGGTAGTGCCGTAACGTCCTTACTGACCAAAACCATGAACGTACTGGAAGGTCAGGATAGCGAGTACCAGAAAGAGGCCATTAAAAAGCACCTTTCGGAGCTACCGAAGGGCGATGGCTTTGTGGCTATATTCAACGGAAAAGACCTGACGGGCTGGAAAGGATTGGTCGAAAACCCGATCAAACGGGCGGCGATGAGCCCTGATACCCTAGCGGCAAAGCAAGCGAAGGCCGACGAACGGATGCGGACGGGTTGGGTGGTTAAAAACGGCGAACTCGTGTTTACGGGTAAAGGCGACAACCTGGCTACGGTAAAGAAGTACGGTGATTTTGAAATGTACGTCGACTGGAAGATCGAACCCGAAGGCGACGCTGGTATTTATCTACGCGGTACGCCACAGGTACAAATCTGGGATACGTCACGCGTGAGCGTGGGAGCACAGGTAGGTTCGGGTGGCTTGTACAACAACCAAAAGAATCCTTCCAAGCCCACGCAAGTAGCCGACAACGCTATCAACGAATGGAATTCGTTCTACATCAAAATGATTGGTGACCGCGTGACGGTAGACCTGAACGGCGTACGGGTAGTGGATAACGTGATCCTGGAAAACTATTGGGATCGCAAGCTTCCGATTTTCCCATCGGAGCAGCTGGAACTTCAAGCCCACGGTACGCAGGTATTCTACCGCGACATTTACGTAAAAGAACTATCTCGCCCGGAGCCCTTTACCCTGAGTGAGGAAGAGAAGAAGGCAGACTTCAAAGTGCTGTTCGACGGTACCAACATGCACGAATGGACTGGCAATACCCAAGACTACGTCATTGAAGAAGGTGCGATTGTGACGTACCCAACGGGTCGGGGCAATGGTAACTTGTATACCAAAGATCAGTACGCTGACTTTAATTTCCGCTTTGAGTTTCAATTGACTCCCGGAGCCAACAACGGCTTGGGTATCCGCGCCCCGCTGACGGGCGATGCGGCCTACGTAGGATTGGCCGAATTACAGATTCTGGACGATACCGCTCCTATCTACGCCAACTTACAGCCGTACCAGTACCACGGTTCGGTATACGGAATTATCCCGGCGAAGCGTGGGGCCCTCAAACCCGTTGGGGAGTGGAACTACGAAGAAGTGATTCTGCAAGGCTCCAAGATCAAGATAATCCTGAACGGTACCACCATCGTGGACGGCGACATTGCCGAAGCTACCAAAAACGGTACTGCCGACCACAAGGAGCACCCGGGCCTAACGAATCCAACTGGACACATTGGCTTCCTGGGCCACGGCACAGTAGTGAAGTTCCGGAATATCCGGGTGAAGGATTTGGCGGTGAAGGAAACCCCCGCTGCACCCGTAGAAGCGACACCAAGTAAGAAGAAGAAAAAGAAGAACTAATAGCTTGTTAGCTGTTTAGAGTTAGCCGGGATAGGGGTTGTTTATTCGACCTTTATCTCGGTTTTTTTTGTAGAAAGCAATTTGCGTATTGTGCTTCAATGTGTATAACTGGGTAGCTGCCAGGGGCCAGAGGGACATAGGCAAGAGTGATGTTTTGGTTGAGGTAGTACAGACCATGGTAAAGCGGCGTTAGCCTTCGTCGCAAATACGCGTCCCGGTTATAAACGCTTGGTGATGCAACTCCCAATTACAAATTGGGGTTAGCGGGATTAGAAAGGCAAATCTTTTTCTGGGCAGTCTTGTATGATGATTTGAGCATGATTAAGGAAATGTATAATTCGATTTTCTAGAAATATATTAGAGAAATTGAATTTTCTTTTCGATTGAATATATTTTTTAATTATCTCAGACTGATAACATATTTTGTCTTTATCTATACTTTTTAACTTTTGTTCTAAAAAGTTAAAAACATTTTCAATAAAAATATTATCAAAGTTATTTAAAATATCAATAAATTTATAAATTTCATCAAGTTTATAATGAAATTTCACAAACATTTCTTTATCTAAAAAACAACCAATAATTAGTCCAAACTTAAATTCGTCTGAGTAATCATTATTATCTGAATTAAAAATTTTATTTATTAATTCAGATGCCATAAAATTATTCTCAAATGCAGCAATACGAACCATTGATGCAACAACAATACATTTTTCGAAATCAATATTTTGTAAAAATAATTTTCCTTTATCTTCATTTAAATATGATATTACTATATTTTGAATCTTAAAACTAGTCGACTTTAATTGATCAATAATTCGATAAAATATTTCATTATTATCTGCATAAATACTATTTATATATTCGAAAGGCATATCATCGAATATTGCTTTTAGCTTAGTACGATGCTCGATCTTTATATCATCGCAATTATAGACTGATTTTAATATGCTTAAATGTCTTATTTCATTCATAATAGACTCACTAGTAACATAGTTAATCATAATATCTTGAACCCTTTCAGGTAGTTTTCCCCAAGTGGACGATGCAGCGAAACCTAGCCAACATGCACGAGGGAAGAGTCCAGCTTTACGTTCAAGATTCCATTCGTCGTTTTTAAACTTGACAGCATCTTGTTGAAGTATTATAACATTAATACTTCTAAATTTATTTATTGTCTTTGAATCATAACCAACTTTTTCTTGGAGGATATCAAAAATAATTTTTTGTGAATAATTAAAAGTATATTGATACCGACTAGCGGGAATTCTTTTAATTAAATTATTTGCATAATTTTTTGCAGCTTCAATACTACCTTCTACAAAATAAGGAATATCTCTAACAGCATTTAAAATTTCATCTATCATTTTCTTATCATAAACTATCGCTTTTGAAAGAGTGATTATTAGTGCTTGATCAACGGCATGTAATATTTCTGAATCTATTGGCACCTTATAATAAGGGTGAGCAAAGATGGACCTTTGGGTCCATATGAAAAGTAATTTAACTTTTTCTTCTTTTGTAACTATTCCACAATTAACAGATTCGTCCAAAATAAGTCTATCAGTAGATTTACTTTCATTTTCATATTGCTCAATTTTCTTAATTGCCTCATTTGCCAATACATACTCTAACTCAACAAGCTGGTATAGTTTTCTTTTGAGTGACTCAACAATTGACACCCATATCATTATATAACTTGCTCTATTAAGGTCATGTACATAGCATTGTAGAGCCTCATTTAATATCTGCCTATCCAAGTCATTTAAAACCTGATCTAAATAATTTTTTGCTTGTAGTTTTTTATCCATTATACAAATGTTGTAAACTATACTTTAAAGACAGCAAATTCCCATTATAATCCATACAAAAGATACTCTTCAATTTCATAGAGATCTTTTGTACAAGCATGCAAACAGTAGAACATTCAACCTAGCCTTTAACGTCAATGGCAAGCCAGCTATTAGTGAGCTGGGCGAAATGGAACAAGAGTCAGTTGACGACCAAAGGTAGCTTTCGGGACGCGCGGCATCCTACGGCTTCTTTGCCATTAGGCTCCATCCTTTTCCAAAGTACACAAAACATCTGATCGGAAAACAGATTGTTATACAAAAAAATAAGAGTCCCGCTAGTGTTTGACTATCAGGACTCTTCATATGTATAGCTAGTGCAAACTACCTCCCGGAAGCCGACGCCTTCGCCGCCGGATTTTTCGAAGGCATCCGCGCCCCTACCTCGGCCCGCCAGTCTTTCAACATCGCGTGCATTTCCTTCACTTTATCGGGGTACTTGGTAGCCAAATTATTCATTTCGCCAATATCCGCTTTGAGATTATACAGCTCCAGCGTGCGGCCTTCCTCAAACCACTCGATAAGCTTCCAGTCGCCGTCGCGTACAGCCGAGCCGGGCGATCCGCCCTGATTGCCGTAGTGCGGGTAATGCCAGTAGACCGGTCCCCGGTTCATTTTCTTTCCTTTCAAAGCGGGCACGATGCTCTTGCCGTCAAGGTGTTGATTGGGTAAGGCCGGTAATCCGGCCATTTCCAGCAGCGTGGGGTAGAAGTCGGTACTCGTCACGATTTGATCGCTCACCTTTTTCCCTTTGGTTACGCCCGGCCAGTAGATCACCATCGGTTCGCGAATACCGCCTTCGTATAGCCAGCCCTTTCCGGCCCGAAGCGGGAGGTTGGAGGTAGGGTGGCCTTCGGAGGTAGATAACCCGCCGTTGTCTGACATGAACACCACAATTGTCTCCTGATCAACGCCGTTTTCTTTCAATGCGGCAAGCACTTTCCCTACCGCATTATCCATAGACTCTACCATGGCCCCGTACACGGGTAGGCACTGCGTGAGGCGTACTTTGCGCTCCCCTTCGGTACCCCATTGGTCTTCCAGCGCCAGTTTTTTCTTTTTGGCCTCGTACTTCTCAATTAACTCCTTCGGAGCGCCAAGGGGCGTATGTACGGAGTAAAAGGATAGGTAGGCCAAAAAGGGCTCGGCCTTGTTCTGTTTGATAAACGAGATGGTTTCATCGGCCAGTCGGTTCGTCAGGTTTTCGCCGGGAGGTCCGTCTTCCAAACGGGGGTTGGCGTAGGGCGTAAAATAATGCCCACCCCGAGGAGAGCCTGATGAGTATCCGCCTTTGTTAATATCAAAGCCCTGATGCTCGGGCCAGAACTCTTCGCTTTCGCCCAGATGCCACTTGCCGGCAAAGAAGGTTTTGTAGCCGTTGCTTTTGAGGGTCTCGGCAAGGGTGGTTTCGCTCAGGGCCATGTTCTCTTCGTAAGGTGCCGGTAGCAAGGGACGGTCTTTGGTCGAATGTTTAGCCACCGTACTAGGCTGGGGTGCTCCAAACCAATCCGTCGTACTCATGCGGGCGGGATACTTGCCCGTCATGATACTGGCCCGGGTAGGCGAGCAAACCGGACAGGCCGCGTAGGCGTTGGTAAACTTCATGCCTTTGGCCGTAAGGGCATCCACGTTAGGGGTTTCGTAGAAGCTGCTGCCAAAAGCACCGATGTCCGTCCAGCCCAGGTCATCGACCAGGATAAAGAGGATGTTGGGGGAAGATTTGGGAAGGATTTTTCCTGATTTCATAGGTTCCGGGGAAATCATCGCGGCGAAAGCGACGCTGGCAAGCAAGGCTATACCTATCCAGAGTTTGGGGTGAAAGACTTTTTGGGTATTCATAAACGGTAGGAATTAATACAAATAGAGATCTTCATAGTGTAAGAGACACGGACGGGTGTTTTGTCCTTACCAAAGGGTGATTTTTTTATAACTGATAGATTCCCCATACCATGATCCTACCCACGGATTTGGTTGACATTATACCGCCGACAAGCCCGCCAGCTTTTGCTCGCATTCCTTTTTCTGTTGAAGAAGCTGTTGCTTGATGTCTGCGAAATAATTATCCCAATCTCCGACCTGAACTACCTTTTGGTACTCCTCCGATTCTTTTAAGGTCTGAATACCTATCTCGATTGCTTCTCGTTTGTCGAGCAAGACCGTGCGTCTTTGTAAAAGCTTGCTTTTTTGGCTTAATACCATTCCGCCAAACTGGTAAATACCCTGCTGTAAATCACGGTAAATCTTGGCTACTTTATCCAAGTCGTTGGCTTCGTACGCATCTTTTAGTTCAATAAAAACCTGATGCGCCACCTTCTTTTGTTCAGGATCTGCACCTACTTTATCAGGATGGCAGAGCTTTGAAGCCTTTCGGTAAATATCTTTGATAAACACTGCCTCATCGGGCCGTAAAGGGTTTACAACTTTCGTTTTATTGCTATCATGGGCTTGTTTGTATTGCGAGTAGTCTTTCTCTGCTTCTTGTGCGGCTTTTTGATCTTTTTCCGCTTCGGCTATCTGCCTTTTCAGAATCAAGATCATCAGAATAAGTTCTCCCAGCTCGATGCTATGTTTTACCGAGAATTGATACACTAGTTTTTCCAGCTCCGTAAACTCATCTTCCAAGGTCGCTATCTGCCATTCCAAAGCTTTGATCTCCAACTGCAAGGCCGATACTTCTACATCGCTTTGCAGCACTAGCTGTTTCATCCGATTCAGAAACGCCTGTATTTTCCTTACGGCTTCGGCGTAGTGGCCCTTTTCTACGGCTTCCAATAGCATCGAAACCTCCATCAGGGAGTCGGGTAGTTGCTCTTTGGGTAGTAGTGCTTTGGTTTTCAAAACCTGATACTCTATATCTTCCTCGTCTTCCAGCCGAATGACGTTTAGCAATGTTTCGAGCCGGATTACGATTTTTCCCCAATCGGCCTGCACCGTACCTTCTCCCGCTTGTTGTGCTTTGAGGGAGGCAAACTCTTGTAGAAAATCAACAACAAGTGCACTGTCGTCGTCGATGATGGTGATACTTTCGTGGTTACTCTGGGCTTTACGCGTCCAGTTATAGGACCCAAAAAGTAGCACTTTTTCGTCCACGATGCAGAATTTATTATGCATCAGGGGAGAACCTTCGTCGCCATCACCAACAAACTGCACCAAGCCCCCTCCTTGAATGAGTGCCTCAAAGTCTAAGCGCGATTCGTGATTGAAGCGGTGGTTTGCCATCAGTACTTCCACCCGCACTCCCAGCTTTTGCTTGCTCAGCAGAATATCGAACAAGACCGGATCGGTAAACCAAGCCACCACTACCCGGATGGAATGCTCCGCCACGTGGAGTCGCTTGATGATGTGGCTTTGGATATTATCGAAATACGCTTGAGAAGACATGTTCAGGGAGGGTATTGTAGAGTAGTATTTGAAGTTATTATGACTTTCGAAGGAGATTTAGGTAAATCTCTTATGTGATCAAGAAAATCTTTATTGATTCTTTCTTCATAAATGGGATAATTTAATACTATATTTTCCCAATTATCTTTAATAATTTTATCATAGTCATCCAGTTTTTTAATTAACTTATTTGCAAAAGGATTAACATTAACATTAAAATTATAAATCTCACCATCTGATGTTATAATATTAGATACTTTATTTGTATTATGTATCCCTACACCTTTTGGAAAGAATAAGTGACTCATGCCATGACGATATAAGTTTATTACCATCCCAAAGTTTTTTATTTTGATTGTATCAGAATAAAAATATGTAAATGCAGAGGTCAAGTTTTCTTTAATTCCCTTGTCTCCATTTTTTTTAATGGAATTTCTCTCTTTTATTAAAGAGCCGATGATATCAAGTATCGAGAAGGTAGTTAAGGCAATTGGGATTGCAAGTCGTCCATATTTGCTTTCGTAATCAGCACTATCAAGCATCCGTTTTAGATCAATCACTGCATAATCTTGTAAACTGCGAAATAAAGCATCTACTGATCGTGTAATATTTTCATCCATTTTTTTGAAATTTTCTTTTATCCGCCGGTAGTTACGTTCGTACATTTCATTTTCTGGATCAAGTTCATGTGCCTTTTTACTATGCAGAAACGCATCTTCTAGGTTACTAACTTCTTCATATTGTACGGCAATATTGTTCAGGGCTGAGGTACTATTTGGAAACTTAGTGAGATACCGAGTGTAATAGGTAATGGCCTGATGTGAACGATCTAATTCTCCGTAGCACCAAGCCACATCCCACCATTTATTTTTATAAATACTACTAAGTTCAATTGCTTGCAGGTAATCTTTTATCGCTCCCTCGTAATCTTTTAGGTCTTTCTTGGCATCACCCCGGTTATCATAGGCACGCATATACTTTGGGTCTATGCGAATTGCCTCGTCGTAATCCTTGATCGCTCCTTCGTAGTCTTTTAGGTCTTTCTTGGCGATTCCCCGGTTATTGTAGGCATTCACATACTTTGGGTCCAAGCGAATTGCCTCGTCGTAATCCTTGATCGCTCCTTCGTAGTCTTTGAGGTCTTTCTTGGCATTACCTCGATTATTAAAATAAATCTCTTCATTTGGGTCCAAGCGAATTGCCTCGTCGTAATCCTTGA
>JBDNFP010000170.1:0-18887 GCA_041689775.1 Spirosomataceae bacterium | reverse complement strand
TTGCAGCGCCAACGCTGGTCGCCGTTGGGGCGGTGGCCGTTCTTGACCGTGTCGGAACTATCGCAATGGGGGCACAGGATCGGATGAGTATGTAGCATGACACCAATATAGCGAAATCAACCCATATAATCCATTACCAAAGAATGTTTGGAATTATCGGCTCCGGCGATTTACCAGCCAAGGCCATCGGCGCCCTCTTAGCGGTATTGATTCACTCTGCCTATTCGTTATATATTTTACTTTGGATAGCCTGTCTGGCCTTTTTACTGGCTTATGTGGTACAAATACTTACCTTCCGCTACACAGAAATTCCTGACCACCACAAAATCAAACCCAGAATCCCCACGGAAAGTCAGCCCCAACTCATCGACAGGTTGTTTGGGGATAGTTGGTTAGTATTTTATCTCTGCGTGGGTTTAGTCTTTGTCTCTGCCGCGGCTATTTTTATTGAGTATAGTTTCTTTTTTAATGTTAAACATAAGTACCACGAGCAGGACGATGTAATGAACTACATCGGATTTCTGTTGGGTATCACCTTCGGCATTGCCACTTTGATAAAACTGTTGCTTTCCAGTCGGGTGATCGACCATTTTTGGCTTCGCAATATCTTGGTATTTCTTCCCATTGTCACCTCATCAGTTTCTCTCGGACTGTACGCTTTTTCTTTTCTTAATACTGATGAAATAGTATTAAGAAATATGTTTAGTGGTCTGTACCTCTTATTTGAGGTAACCCGTAAAACCACCTACGATCCGGTTTTTCTGGTGATGTTTCAACCCCTGTTTCTTCACCAACAGCTCAAAGCCCATACCCTGGCCAAAGGGTTTTATGAACCTTTGGGAATAGCAATTTCTGGAATAATTACCTTGATTGCCTATTTTAATCACATTCATTTCGAGACGGGTTCATTTTTGGCTTCTCCATCGTTGGTCTTTATTTCTTGCTGAAAGCTTACGGGTACTATTTGCGTGAGTTAAAAAATGCCTTAGGGAAACGTTTCTTCAACCAAAGCGACCTAGTATTTAAACAAAACGCCGAACCTATCCTTCTTAAAAATCTAGAAAGTGACATCCCTAGTGATGTGCTATTCTCACTTGACTGGTTTGCCCGCAACCACCCCAAAGAGCTAACGGCCCACTACCCTACTTTGCTGGGCCACAAATCGGACGGTGTTCGAAAGCAGACCTTGCTAACCATGATAGCCCTGAATGTAGAGTACAGCGCCGTAACACTTTTGAAACAGGTGGTTAAAGAACCGGGTGTCGACATCCGACCTTTATATGGCGCATTAGCCTGTCAATCAGAAGGTATTGAAGAAAATCAGGTAATGGAGTTTTTGAATTCCAATGATTTGGCTATTGTGCAGGGGGGGATCATCGGTTGTAAAAAGCGTGGACGCTTTACCAACCTGACCGATTCGACGCTTCGCTACCTCACTTCCTCCGAATATCCGGAAGATAAACTGGCGGCGCTGGAAATAATAGCTACCCTCGGAGGTCAGGAGTATCAACTTTTTGTGGAGCAGTGCTTACGTAGTACCGAACCCGCAATATTATCCAAAGCCCTAGAAGTTGCTCCGGTAGTAGCCTCCCAAAACATCATTACAGAATTAGAGAAACTTTCCTCTCATCGAACCAAAGGTAAACAGGTCGTTTTTGCACTTATGAAGTCAGGTACTGACGGACTTGTCTCCATCTATAAGATTCTTGAGACGGGCTCGCCACGGGTTTTTTATTTTGTTATTATTGCCTGTGAGCGGCTACGAACGCCTCAGTCCATTGAATTACTGCTTGAATTACTTCGCATGAAGAAGCAATCTTACCGACAGGCAGTCCTTAAATCGTTAGTAAGAATTGACCCGGCCATTGAAAATATGACAGAACTTCAACAACTGTTACAGGATGAATTTGACCACATCTACCTGCTTCTAAACGGGCAGAATGAATCTTTAAGCGACACCCTTAATAAGAGTCTGGATTTTGAGATCAACGAAAGTATCAAAAACATTCTCTACATTTTTGTACTGCTCTATGATTCGAAAATGGTTGAAAATGCGATGATTAACATCGAGCACAGCTCCCGGGAAAAAAGAGCCAACGCCATCGAAATACTCGATAATATTATTCCCCGCAATGAGTACCTTGCTTTGCATATTTTGCTCGAAAAGACCGAAATTGAAAAAAAGATTCAGGTATTTGATAAGACTTTGGCCCGCCGTACCACGGCCTCCCCAATCCTGGCCTACATTCTTTCAAATGGCACCAACCGTTTCAGCGAATGGACGGTAGCTCAGGCTATCAATTTATTACCCTCCAACGACCCCGGTTTAGTATCCGAGTTGTCTCAGTATGCCAACCATTTTGACCCCCTGATTATGGAAGCCTACAATAAAAAAGTAGGTGATAGTTCCGAAAACAAATCAACCGACCTACCCATGAATACGCACCCCGCCACCTCCGCAGTTTCTCCTTTGGAAAAAGTAATGGTACTCAAACGTACCCAACTATTCGCCCACACTCCGGAGAATATGCTTTCGGCTATTGTTCCCATCATCCATGAGTATACCTGTCGTCCGGGCCAGATATTGTTCGAGAAAGGAGAACTGGGTAATTGTATGTACATTATCTACTCCGGAGTTATTGACATCTACGATGGCAAGACAAAGCTTGCCCGATTTAGCGATAATGACATTTTTGGTGAATTAGCCCTATTGGACGCCGAAACCCGCTCTGCCTCCGCCATTGCCACTGAGCAAACCCTGCTGTTTAAGATTGATCAGGAAGACTTCTATGATCTGATGGAAGAACGTAGCGAATTACTCAAAAGCGTGTTGAGTATTTTATGCAAAAGAATCCGAAACCAGAATGACCGGCTCCGCAAGGTTGAAAAACAAAACAACGATTAGTTCTTTCTAACCCTGAGATTAAGGTAATAAGACTATAAAATGTGAGTAAAGCGAAGCAACGAGGGCTTTTAATACAAAAACCATTCGTTCCATGAAGCGTCGTACTTTCATTGAGAATTCTATTCTGGCCTCCGCTGGTGTCACTTTTCTACCCGCCTCCCTTTCTTCTACCAATACCAAGTCTTCTTTACCTTCTTATCTAAAAGAACACAAGGCTGCCTGGGAGCAAAATCCAAAAAATGCCAACGAGCAATGGTTCAGGAAAGCGGGACTTGGGGTATCTTTTCACTATGGGTTATATTCGCTTCTTGGTCAAGGGGAGGATGCTCAGTTTACGCAGAAAATCCCGTTCGCGGAGTACCAGAAACTGTCGAACCGTTTTACAGCCCAGCAATTTGATGCCGAGGTATTGGTGAATATCGCCCAAGCGGCCGGCGGCCGTTACATCGACTTCACCTGTCGTCACCACGATGGTTTTGACCTTTTTCAGACGCAACAGTCTACCTTCAATATAAAGAACTCAGCCGCAAAGCGTGACCTCCTCAAAGAACTCTACAATGCTTGCGAACAACGGGGAATGGCCCTATTTTTATCCTACTCGTATGCCGCCGACTGGGTACACCCCAATTTCCCCAACCGGGAAGAAGGTCGGAATATGGCCCGTCCTGATTATGGCCCGTCCCGGCCTGAGTACCCATACGAAAGCCCCGAGGCTAGTGAAAAATATACTGACTTTAATCACCGTCAATTTGTCGAAATACTGAACCAGTACCCCCTCATTGCTGGCATTCGTTTCCATCCGCTGGAAGGTTTCTACCCCAAATCTGAGCTATTCCCCCTGGCAAAAAGTTACAGTCTCATTCGTTCTTTAAGTCCCCACGCGCTCATTTCCTTCGAAGCAGGTGCCACCGGGGATGAAGACTTTACACTAACATCCGCAGAAGAAACACTAGGCCCAACTTCGCAAAAAGTAGCCAAAAAGCTGCGGTTCAAAACCTCCGAAACCGAAATCAGCTTACAACCATCGGGCAAAGGGTATTTCGTGGCTGATAATGGGAAACACCGCACCGGCAAGGACATTGTCCAGGCAATCCAAAATTCCCAGCGGCTTGATCAGAACTTACTTCTCCATGTGGGATTACTCCCCGACGGCTCTGTACACCCGGAAGATATGACATCATTACGCCAAGTCGGTACCCTACTTGGTAGTTTCGACAGCAATTGGCACAAACTTTCGGATGGAACCTGGATTGGCGAAAACTATTGGGCAAACCGTCTCCAAGATTGGCAGATACTCAATGGCGGATTAGAATGTAACATCAGGGGTAGAAACCGTTCGGTGGTTTTACTCACGCATGAGCTGGGACAACAACGGGCCTCTTTTTTTATAAAAACAGATTTCCGATTTCTGAGCAAAGAAAACCCCAACGATTTCATCGGTTTCCGGCTTGGCAGTACCGGTCCCGTTGATGATTTCAGATCGGCGGCGGTTTACGGAAAAGGATTTCAAGTAGGGGTTCGTACCGACGGGAAGTGGGTACTTGGCAATAAAGTACTTAACTCGGCTCTGCCCGTCGAACTATTGTTCAAAACCCTCTCTTTTGATGTCATCGGCGAGCCAACGGATAATGGAAAATACACCCTCCACGTACGGGTTAAAGATGGCCTACGGATTGTTGCCGAAACCCAGGGTAACGTAGTGGACGATACTGATCTAATCGGAGGGATAGCACTAATATCGCATTGTAACACCGAAGGACAACAAGAATTCACACCCAACGCCCGCTTTGAAAATTGGCATATAGACGGCCCGAAGCTCGTTTCAAACGCCGGCCATACTTACGGACCGATTTATTTTGCGCAGTATACCCTGCATAACTCCACCGTAAAACTTTCCGCCCTTTGCGCTCCGGTTGTAAAAACAGGTGAGGAAGTAGTGTTGGAATTGAAGGAGAATGGCCAGTGGAGGCCTGCTGGGAAGAGTACCATTGATACTACCAGCTTTATCGCTGCCTTTAAACTTACCGACTGGAAGGCAACGAAAGCCGTACCGTACCGATTGACCTATGCGCTACATGATAAAGACAATCAGCCGATCAAGTACACCTACGAGGGAAGTATAGCCCCTGCACCATCACCCGACCAACCTATAAAGCTGGGTCTATTTAGCTGTAATTGTGACCACGGATTTCCTGATACTGACCTGCGGCAGCACATTCTACACCACAAAATCGATGCAGCACTTTTCCTCGGCGATCAGTTTTACGAGTCAACCGGTGGGTTTGGGGTGGAAGCGACTACCCTAAAACGCTCGATTCTGGACTACATGCGAAAGTGGCAGCAGTTCGGGTGGTCGTATCGGGATGTATTCCGGCATGTACCCTGCATTTCTATCCCCGACGACCACGATGTGTACCACGGAAACGTGTGGGGTGAAGGCGGCAAAGCAGCGATCGCCGAGGGCAGTGCCTACATCCGGCAAGATTCCGGAGGCTATAAAATGCACCCGGAATGGGTAAAAATGGTACAAAAAACGCAGTGCAGTCATTTACCTGATCCTTACGACCCAACCCCGATCAAACAAGATATCAGTGTGTACTACACCCACTGGAACTGGGGACCCATTAGTTTTGCGATCATCGAAGACCGGAAATTCAAGTCAGCGCCCAAAAATATTTTCCCCGCTGCGGCGGGTATTCAAAATGGGTTTATTACCAATCTTGATTTCAAGGACGAAAGCTACCTCAATGCTCCGCAGGCGGAACTCCTGGGACCGCGTCAAGAAAAGTTTCTGGCAGAATGGGCAGCCGATTGGAGACAGGGTGCCAAAATGAAAATACTCCTGTCGGCCACTAACTTTTGTACAGTTGCTACCTTACCCAAAAATTCTACCGGCGACTCGGCCGTACCTACTTTGGCCATACCCAAACTGGGAGAATACGTCAGTGGCGATGCCCCTACCCGCGACATGGATTCCAACGGCTGGCCCCACAGCAAGCGGAATAAAGCGGTAGATATTATTCGTCGGGGATACACCCTTCACCTGGCGGGGGATCAGCACTTGCCTTCCATTGTCCGTTACGGGGTAGACCAACACAACGACGCAGGGTTTGCTTTTGCTGGTCCGGCTTTGAATAATATATTCCCGCGCCGTTGGTGGCCCACCCTACCTCCTTCGCACGTACCCCTTCCCGGCAAGCCGTCCTATACCGGGCAGTTTGAGGACGGGTTTAAGAATAAAATCACGCTGCATGCCGTGGCAAGTCCGCGCCTTACCGGACTAAAACCGGCCATCATTCACGATCGGGTAACGGGCTACGGTATTGTGAAGATAAATCCCGAAACCCGGCTTACCACGTTTGAATGCTGGAAGCGTAGTGCCGATCCTGCTCAGCCTACTGAGGATAGTCAGTACGACGGGTGGCCCATCACGATCCAACAAACTGATAACTACGCACGCACTCCCTACGGATATTTACCCGAGATTGAGGTGGAAAATTACCCCAATGCGGTGGTGCAGGTAATAAATGACAAAACGAAGGAAATTGAATATACTCTCCGGATAAAAGGCTCTCAGTTTCGTCCCCCCGTATTCGAAAAAGGTAAATATACGATTCGGGTAGGTGAACCTGACCAAGGGATTTGGAAAGAGTACCGAGGTATTCGATCCAATCAAAAGGGGAAAGTATTACAAGTTAAATTAGAACTTAGCTAAACACATAAAACCTCCCTGTCGAAATTGACGGGGAGGTTTTATTATTCAAGGATTTAGGCGGTTTACAACACTGCTTATCTGAAAAACAAATTGATCCTAAATCCCCTTTTTTAGGTGATGAAAATTCTGCTCTTGTTCAAGAACGGTCAACCTATTGTAGGCAATGACAAATTGCTAACGGCTACTTGCCACCAATTAATTGACTTTTTTTCTCCTGGTCAAATAGTAGACCGGAACACCAAGCCCAGCGATGAGAACACCCATTCCTGTATCCATTCTGGTCTTAGGATCAATGAGCAGAATCAAACAAATCAGGCTCGTAGCAACGATATAGAAAGCAGGAACAAATGGGTACCCAAAGGCTTTGTAGGGCCGCTCCGTGGTGGGTTCTTTCTTTCTTAGGATAAAAATTCCGACAATGGTGATGATATAAAATACGAGTGACCCAAATGTGCAATAGTTGAGCAACTGCCCGTAAGTACCGCTCAGGCACAGTGCGCAAGCCCAGGCGCATTGTACCCATAACGCCTTGGCGGGTACCTGATTCTTGTTGAGTTCACCGGCTTGTTTCAGGAATACGCCTTCTTTGGCCATGGCGTAGTACAATCTCGCCCCGGCAAGTATCAGCCCGTTATTACACCCAAAGGTCGAAACCATAATCAAAACCGCCATAATGGTCACGGAAATACTCCCAAATAAAACTTCCGTCGCGGCCGTACCCACCCGATCGTAGGCGGCAAAGGCTATTCCGCGCTCAATTACATCCTGCCCCGCCGGAGAGCCCTGAATGGGTAGCAATGACAAATACGCAATATTGCAAAGCACGTAGATGGTCGTTACGATCAATGTGCCAAAAAATAAACTCAACGGAATATTACGTTTGGGATCTTTGATTTCGCCGGCAATGAAGGTAACGTTGTTCCAGGCGTCCGCGGAGAATAACGACCCGATCATTGATACACCAATGGCCATTACGAGAGCGAGACCCGTCAGGGGAATTACGGAACCATCCGTTCCCAGCGAAACAGCCTCCCAGGCGTTGCTGAAATTTTGTTGGAGCATCCCGGAATTAGTGCCAAAAGCAATACCAATGACGATGATCGCCAACAGGGCCAATAGCTTGGTGGAGGTAAAAATATTCTGAATCCATTTGCCTGTTTCTACCCCAAGGCTGTTGATATAGGTCAATAAAATAATACTTCCCATCGCGAAGACGGAGGAGGTACTAATGGAAAAAGAGCCGATGGAAAAGATAACATTTTCCGGATTCAGAGCCGGAATAAACACCGCGGTAAATTTGGTAAAGGCAACCGCGACCGCCGCAATGGTACCAGACTGTATTACCGTGAATACCGTCCAGCCGTATACGAAGCCCAAAAGCTTATTGTAGGCTCTTTCGATATACACAAATTGCCCCCCGGCTTTTGGCATCATTCCGGCTAATTCGCCGTAGCTGAGGGCCGCAGCTACGGTGATAATGCCCGTAAAAATCCAGGTAAAAAGTAACCAACCCGAGGAGCCCACGTTTCGGGACATATCGGCGGTAACAATAAAAATTCCGGAGCCAATCATGGAGCCGGAAACAATAAGAGTGGAATCAATCAGGCCAAGCGACCTTTTGAAGTCAATAGGATCTTTTTCCATGCAGTAGATTACGGTAAAACATCGAAATATAGGAACAATCCCTTGATAGTTTTTCAAAGGTTCGAGGATTATTTATTGGACACTCACTGCACTCGTTTTTAGAAAATAGTAGCTGTCATTTTATTAAATGATCAATCGGCAAATTGATACCGTGTACAATCCAGATCCGAGCTATAACCTCGACGAGCAGGTATGCAGCAGTTTCGTCAAGCATCAATAAATATGATTTTGTGTCGACTATTACTACCCCTCATCTGCCCGAAGTGCTGATGGACTCACGAGCCTATTGGCTAGTATCACCCAATGATGATACTATTAAAATAGCTAGTCGCTGAGGTGAAACAATGGGTAAAAAGCTCAATAAGATTCAATCCTCGTACGGTGAGGTACGTTAGCTGAAAACTTTACCTGAATTATCCTTCCCATTCGAAGGAATAGTCCCATTTTTTTGGTAGTTTATTGAATAGCTTAAATCAAAAGTGTATCCCTATGTCCAGCGATTCGGTTAGCCAAACTTTATTTCAGATCGTTTTTGGAGGAGCCATCCTTTATTTCGGTCGGGCCTTATTTATACCCCTTAGTTACGGACTTTTTATTGCGCTGCTCTTGTATCCTGTTTGTCGCTGGTTAGAGCAGAAAAAAGTGAGTCGCCCCTTGTCGATTTTACTATCCCTTGGTTTACTATCTATTCTGCTCGGTATAATTATATACTTACTGTTCAGGCAACTAGCCGAGTTGCAGGTACTTTGGCCCGGCCTGAAAGCTAAACTACAAGTATCGATGACTCAATGGACTAACGACCTCGGACAATATTTGAATATTACCCAGGAACAAGGTAACCAATTACTATCCCAAGGCTTTGAAAAATCCTTGGGATCATTATTCGGCATCCTTGGAAATGCTTTGGGGAGGTCCATCAGCTCGGTTGTCAACTTGTTACTCATTCCCATCTATACCTACCTAATCCTGTTTTACCGTACGCAATTTGTTAGAGCACTGACTTTGCTTGTTCCCGACCGGATGCAATCACAGATGAGCAGCATTATGTCAGAGTCTGTCAATTCGTACGTGGAATTTATTAAAGGAATGATGACCGTGTACCTGATCGTTGGTATACTCAATAGTACGGGTTTGCTGATCCTTGGTATACCGCACGCTTTGCTCTTTGGCTTCATAGCCTCCATCATGACATTTATTCCTTACGTAGGCATTATGATCGCCTCCCTCCTTCCCATTGCGGTTTCCTGGTCTCTGTATGATTCCATTTGGCCTCCCATCGGGGTCATTGTTATTTATGCGGTCGTGCGGTACCTTGAAGCAAACCTAATATTCCCCTGGGCGGTGAGTCAACGGGTTAACTTAAATACCTTGGCTACTTTGGTTATCATCTTAGCGGGTGGCATTCTTTGGGGCGGTTCGGGAATGATCCTTTTTATACCTTTCGCCGCTATTCTATGACTCGTAGCGGGAAAAGTGGAGGGAGCGGAGGTCTTGGTGCTACTACTTGGCGGAAATGACACCATTAAACAGCCCAAAAAAGAAAACATTGCGTAGTTGATAGCTACATTACCAAAAAGTAGATAGCCAATAGCTGTCTGCTCCTTATTCATAATAATATCAGATACAACTTACTTCTTCAAAGCTTCTAAATAAAATTCATTCATCTGTAAATACCGGTCCCGATGCTTTTCGGTTTCTGACCGGGTTTGTACATCGATGCGCATTACATCGGCGGGCTGTTTGCTTTTTATTGCTGGCCAATACGGTACCCCTAATCCGTTGGGGTTTCCTGTTTTAATAAAATTAGCAAAGAACAACTGCATAATTTCCGAAACCTTATAGTCTTCCGGCTGCCAATCATATACCCGGTTGGTCGGCAAATTACCCAAAGCGTACTCAATTTCAGCGGAGTGCACGGCACCTTTCGGACGCGGGGCTTTGGTAGTTGCCTCGCTTTTAACGATTCCTCCGGCTAATCCAGCTTCTACATTCCCCATTTCGGCGCGCATTTCGGGACGTGGACGCTCATAAAAATACCTAAAAACTGGCTTCCCTCCGGTTTGTGCATGAATATCCGAAAGTTTCCAAGTGCTGAACCCAATAAAACGATCTCCCGCCAAATCAGTAGCTACCTGCTCTACTTCGGCGTCGGCCGAAGGGTTGTATACTTTCAACACCGCCGCCGCCTGAGCGCCGTACATTTTTTGAACCGCCGCTACGTAATTAGCCTTAGTAAGTGCCTCCTTAGCCATAATACCCTGATATCCGCTTTCCTGCGAATTCCAACCAGCCAGCAAGGGTACCTTGGCTTGCTCTCCGGCGGCAAATACCTCCGCGGGCGACTTCGAAAAAAAATAGCCATCCACCACCGGAGAGAACCTCGGCGTACCCGGCTTAGCAGTTGCGTCGATCAAGGCCTGCGCAGGCATAGCCCGCAACGCTGCCAACGACGTTGCACCTACCTTAGCACCAAACTCAGTACCCATCTTTTCGGCCTCCCCTAGGGTAGCGATGGGACGAAAACTCAACAGCGAGCCGCTTTCGGCAATCGCTCCGGCAATCATATTTATTGATAAAGGTGAGGCCATTTGAGCACTCACAGAATAAGAACCAGCCGACTCCCCCGCAATAGTTACCCGCTTGGGATCACCGCCAAAAGCGGCAATGTTTTTTTGCACCCATTGCAAGGCAGCATATTGATCCATCAAGCCGTAATTACCCGATGCTTTATGAGGAGATTCTTTGGTCAGTTCTGGATGGGAGAAAAAACCAAACACACTCAACCGATAATTGACCGTAACCGTTACGATTCCGTGACGGGCCAGACTTTCGCCATCGTACCGAGGTTCGGAGCCATCACCGGCCATGAGGCCCCCGCCGTAGAAATAAACCATTACTGGCAGTCGGTCGGTGGTGTTTTGGGAGGGTGTCCACACGTTGAGGTGCAAACAATCTTCGCTGAT
Source organism: Spirosomataceae bacterium (assembly GCA_041689775.1). Taxonomy (GTDB): domain Bacteria; phylum Bacteroidota; class Bacteroidia; order Cytophagales; family Spirosomataceae; genus JBDNFP01. The sequence continues at coordinate 7,660 of JBDNFP010000170.1, read as the reverse complement.
ACCATCCGACCGGAATCCCATATCTCCAAAAAGGGGAAGCTGAACAGCCCGAGGGCCAAAATCGTGGGCAGGACGAACCCCCTCCCAGTTTTTAGCGGGTTGAGGCTCACGCCAACGAAGGTTTCCAACGGGTGGCGCGGCGAAGGGCACACCCTTAAAGGCACGTATTCCTGACCCATCCACTCCTTCTAGTACACCATTCGCGGTTTTAACTTGCAGGGAAGGAGGGTTTTGAGATTGGGCAAAGCCCGGTTGTAACCCGAGCGAAAGCAGGGCAGCAACCAATACTATTTTTTTCATAAGTAAGTGAGTTAATTCTATCCGAAACTACCTTCGTAGGTGTCCGGACAATTTGTACATCTTCAAAAGGATATACCTGATTAATTATAATCAAAAATTCACAAGGAAAGATATTTATTTAAGAGAATAGCATTATCTTCCAAAAACATTTAAGCTAATGGCAAAAGGAAAACCAGTTCAGAAGAACATCAAAAAGAAGTCTGAGAAAACTCCGAAAGAGAAGAAAGCAGAAAAAGATGCGAAGAAAAAAACGAAGTCGTACGGTGATTAAAATCGGATCTCCTTTGGTGTTTGAAAGCCCTGTCAATTATGTTTTGGCGGGGCTTTACTTTTTCTTACTCGTCGCCAAGAAAAGAACAATCCCGAATTCGTAATTATGATTTATCTTTCAATACTAAAATCAACAATCATTAACACCAAGCCAATATTTCCTATTCCTTTACCCCCCCCTATATGAATCAATTTAAAAACTACCTCGGAGTACTCGGACTAGCCTTACTTACGGCTTGTTCGTCCAGTGATAGTACCGTCGATGATCAGGACGGATTGGCATCTTTGAACGCCGACAGTTTGAAGAAACACGTGGCCGTACTTTCCTCGGATGACTTTATGGGTCGAATGCCCTTTACCGAAGGCGAAACCAAAACGATTGAGTATCTGCAAGCCCAATATACCACCGTGGGTCTCGAACCCGGCAACGGCGATAGCTACTTACAGGAAGTACCGATGGTCAATATTGAAGCGGAGGCCGCCCCTACCATGCAAGTACAATCGCCGAAAGGAAGCATGACCTTGAAAGCATTCGACGATTACGTAATCTGGACCGACCGGACCGAAGCAACTATTAGTCTTGATAACTCCGAACTAGTCTTTGCCGGCTACGGCGTGGTAGCGCCCGAATACAATTGGAACGACTACGAAGGCCTCGATGTAAAGGGTAAAGTGGTGCTGGTGATGGTCAATGATCCAGGTTTCTGGGCTGGAGATACAACCCTCTTTAAGGGCAAAGAAATGACCTACTACGGTCGCTGGACCTACAAATTTGAAGAAGCTGCGCGTCAAGGTGCCAAAGGCTGCCTCATCATCCACCGCACCGACGCGGCCGGTTACCCTTTTGCCGTTCAGCAAAACAATTTCAATACCTCCCGCCTCCAATTGGATAACCGCGGTAAGGATATCCCAAACTGTGACGTCATTGGTTGGGTACCCGAAACAATCGGTATCAAGCTATTAGAAGCCGGAGGGCAAACCGCTGAGGTCTTCAAAAAAGCCGACCAGAAAGGTTTCAAAGCAATACCGCTCGGCGTAAAACTTAGTACTTCCATGCGAGTAAACACAACCTACAACAAAACCTACAACGTGATAGGTAAAATTATAGGTTCGAAGCGCCCCGACGAAGTTATCATTTATACCGCCCACTGGGACCACCTGGGCATTGGCACTCCTGACGCCACCGGGGATTCTATCTATAACGGAGCTTTGGATAACGCCACGGGTACCGCCGGATTACTAGAACTGGCCCGGGCTTTCAAAAGCATGAAGACCCAACCCGAGCGGACCATTATCTTTCTGTCGGTTACAGCCGAAGAGCAAGGATTGTGGGGCTCAGCTTACTACGCGCAAAACCCAATTTACCCAGTTAAAAATACCGTCGCTAACATCAACATGGACGGCCTGAATCGCTTCGAACCCACCAAAGACATGGTACTCGTGGGCGAAGGACAGTCTGAACTCGAAGAATATACCCGCGAAATCATCGAAAAAGACGGAGGTTATATTTCGGTGGAAACCCACCCGGAGGCCGGCTATTACTACCGCTCCGATCACTTCAATTTTGCCAAAGTGGGTATCCCGGCTCTTTACCTCGAAAGTGGCGTGGACGTCGTTGGAAAAGGAAGAGCCTACGGTGAAAAGTTACAGAATGAATACACCGCCAACGATTACCATAAACCTTCCGATGAGTATGACCCCGCCACCTGGACCATGCTAGGTGCCGTTTCGGAATTAAAACTATTGTTTCAGGTTGGTAGGCGCCTGGCTTTTGAAGAAAAATGGCCCCAATGGAAAGAAGGTTCCGAGTTCAAAGCCATTCGGGCAGCTAAGTAGGTTGTTAGCGGTTAGGTTGTTAGCAATTGGGCTCGTTTACGTTTGAAACGCGAACGGAGTGAGGAAGCACGTTTTAAACGCGCGCACCCTCAGCCACCACACTAAGACCTTATTGAAAAGCGAAATAGATTTTTACCCATGATCAGCCCAAGATTACAAGGCGACGCAATCCTTTGGGTATATAACCCCAACGGTAGTTCCAAAAAATACCATCGCGACTTCAACCGGGATAGGGAGTGGCAAACCTTGGGCGACTTTGGTCTGGAAGGCGTAAGAATGGTGGCGATTGATGAAGATTGGCGTACGCTACGTTTCCGAAAAACAGCCTACATGAGGAAGTTAACCCGTACCTTTGGGGCCTTGTCGAAAGTAGGAAAACAAAGAACCGGTAAAGAACCAAAATCATGAACTTACAGAAGATTCAAGTAGGCGTCGTGCAGGCAACTCCCGTATTTTTCGATCTCAAAAAGAGCATTGAGAAAGTAGTCGAATGGATAGAAAAAGGCAAAGAAACAGGTTGCCAATTATTACTTTTTCCGGAGTCGTTTTTACCAGGCTACCCCCGCGGCTTACGTTTTGATGCCGTAGTGGGCCGCCGCACCGACGCCGGTCGAAGTACTTGGCTCGACTACTGGACCAACAGCGTGGATGTGACCTCCGACGTGCTCGAACCCATCAAAGAAGCGATCAAAAGAGCCGGCATGTACGTGGGATTGGGAGTCACCGAACGGGAAGCCGTGGGTGGTTCGCTGTACTGTTCATTACTGTATTTTGGCCCCGATGGTACGTTACTAGGCTCGCATCGCAAACTCAAACCCACCGGGCTTGAACGCTACGTTTGGGCCGAAAGTGACGGCAGCACCCTGCATACCTACCAAACACCCCTCGGAACCCTGGGCGGATTGATCTGCTGGGAAAACTACATGCCCCTGGCCCGCATGGCTATGTACCAAAAGGGCGTGGAGATTTACCTCGCCCCTACGGCCGACGCCCGCGAATCGTGGCAGTCTACCATGCAGCACATTGCGTTGGAAGGCCGCTGTTTTGTGCTCTCCTGCAACCAATACATCACCAAAGCCGATTATCCCGAACGCTTTCAGGCTGAACTCCAAGACGAGCCCGAGATCATGTCGGGGGGAGGAAGTGTAATCATGTCGCCGATGGGGGAAGTGCTCGCCGGGCCCCTCTGGAACCAAGAAGGCCTCCTCACCGCCGAGCTAGATTTCTCCGTATTGGCCAAAAGCAAACTAGATTTTGACGTAACAGGCCACTACGCCCGCCCGGACGTTTTCAAGTACGCGGCAATCGGCCAACCTGACACGGCTGTATAGCGGACTGATCAAAAAACGAATACCTGATAGGTTTTTGAAACCTGTCAGGTATCATCTCTCATCATCCAACTCAACATTTTTCTAAGACGTTGGGTACCACACATCCACGGGTGACTTCTACCAGGCCACTGAATTAACTATCCACGCCACGAGATTGAACCGTGGTAAGAATTACCGCTTGGTCTTAATCGAAATTCTATTAAGCCATACTAGCTGATAGGTACCTTGCTGACTCTTCAAATAATATATTTTTTAAACTGTACTTTTTTTGACAATAAAATTATCTTTATCAATGTGTTAGCTTTAAACTCTCCAAATTTTTACGAGCTAGGTTTAAATTCCGGCGAGGTTATGTTGGGACAAATCATTTTTTAAATACGTTAAAACATTCAATTCCTTTTTTTATCTGCTCATCAGTGTAACTTACAGAAGTATTACCATTTTTATTAACATTAAAAGTTTTAGCTAAAGTATAAAGTCTATCTTCTTCTGTTTCATTATACATTTCATTATCTTTAATGTTTTTAGTATAATCTTCTCCAAAAATTTTAGTAGATTTTGCATCTAATAGAAGTTTTTCTATATCAGTTATAGAAGTAAAGTCAAGTTCTACTGTACCTAAAACTTTCTTAATTTCATAAGGCATAACATTATACATTGTAATAGGACTATTTATAGTACCAGACTGAAAATAACTCTTTACTGCTAACATTAATGCTTCTTTAGAATGTCTATCATATAATTCCAACCAACTTCTTGTGTAAAGATTAGATTCTTCACTATTTAAAGCTGCTCCTCCATACAAAGAAACTACTTCTTTTCCATCTTCTACATTAAAAATTAAATCTTCTAGTAATTTATTAACATACTGCTCTGTAGCTTTAGCATGCAAAGCTTTAAGTTCTAGCATTTTTGCTTTAACTTCTCTTTTAAGTCCTGGATACGTATTAGTTAGCTTTTGTTGAATTAAATAAGTAGCTACTCGTGCTTCTCTAGTTGCAATATCTCTAACCTTTCTTACTTGAGAATCTTTAGAATCAATTATATCTCTAACAGTTTTAATTCCATTTTCTCTAAGTAAAGCTTTTAAAGGAAACATTTTATCAGTAAGATTTTTAGTATTGTTTGCAAGAGTTTTAAACTTGCCTAAAAATGTTTCTTTTAATTTACCTGAACTATCCGTGTATTGAAATACTCTATTAAAATTAGAAAAGTATCGCATAAGCTGATTTTCGTACATCTTAAATTGTTCTGTAATAAAAAGGTTTTCTGATATAGTAGTACCAACTCCTTTTGTATCAAAGCTAATTACTTTGTTAAACTTGTCTAGTAAATCTCCATGATACTCTAAATTTTTATATAGGGCTAAAATCCTCTTACTTGCAGGAGAGTCTAAATCTGCTTTAAGATTCTTAACTACATCTACTTTACCAGCTTTAAAAGGAATATAATCATAAACACTATAATCTTTGTTTAAAACACTTCCAGATTTGTTATTCTGTTTTTTATTTATATAATCTATAACCGCAGTATTATTAATTAGATAGAATATTTCTTCAACACTTACTCTTAGTCTTATCAATAAATTTACTACTTTTGTAGTTTCGGGATTAAAGTTTACTACACTAATTCTATCGTCGTTTGCAACGTCTACAGTAGAACCTATAGTTTGAGAAAATATCTGTGATATAAATTCTCCATTAACGTTCTCTATTCTATTTAAAGGTAATACTCCTCCTCGTGGTTTAGGTACATTCTTAAAGCTTTCTAATAGAGTAGATAATTTAGGTATTTCTGTTAGAGCTTTTTTAACCATTATATTAATTGGTACATCTTTAATACCAACATCATACATTTGACAAATTGCATGACTACTACTATTTATATTTTGAATACCAAGTGTATCTTTTGCTGATAAAAATCCATTTCGTTTATTTATAACTTTAGTTGGGTCTAAATAATCTTTTCTACTCATGTAAGTACTAACTCCTTTTGCTTTTTGAATAGCGTCAAAGATAGGATTTATAATATCTTGATTATCTGGTTTTAATACTAATTCTTTTTGATGAGTTAAAATATCATTATACAAATTCATTAATTTATTATCAACATTTTCTACATCGTATTCAGAAAAGTTCTTTCTGTATTTTTCTATATAATCATTGATCCAATCTAAAGCTTGTTTTTCGATGGCATTTTTCGGATTATTATTTTTATATAGTTCATATAATACCACTTTATCTTTTGTTGAATTATAAGTAGAGCCTTCAATATTGTAAGAATATTGAAGATACTCTACTATTTCTGGTATTTTTTCAGATATACTTATTGCAACAAGTAAGGTTGTATCTAACAATTTTTGAAAATTCACCTTGAATGCAGGATAATAAATGAATAATTTATTTATATCAAAATCTGATCCCGTTTTAGTTGTAATTTCAAAAGGAACTACAACTGCATTACCATACATTTCTGGCAAAAATCCTTTTACAATTGTACGATCAATAGAGTTTAAATACTGTGTGGGAATACGGTAAGAAATCATAGTAGGCAACTCTACGCCTTCTTTTAATTCATATATATTAGTTTCAGGATTAAATACCACTGAGTTTGCAAAATAATCTTTGTACTCAAAAGGAAGATATATTTCCATTTTTCCATCTACATATTGTAAATCTCTACTAGTTTTTATATTTCCTCCCTCAGCCTCAAATCCAACACTACTTACTTGAACTTTCATATCTCCAAACATTTTATGTTTAGACATATCTATCATCTTTAGTATAATAGCTTCTAACTTCTCTTTTCCAGAAATTAAATCAAATTTTGTTAAATTTTCTATATGAGTTTGAAAATCAATTGGTAATCCACGATTTACAGCTTCTCTTAATAATGTAGATTTAATCTTTGATATATCTTTAAGCTTATCTAATTCAAATCTATCATTAATTTGAAGTTTTTCTTTTAATGCTTTTAACATTCCGTCTGTCTTCTCATTCATTAACTCGTCATGTAGCATAACAAGTTCTTGCTTGTTTAGACCATTTACTATAGCATCTGGCTTTAAATCAACAAACATTTGTTTTCTAAACTGAGTACCACTAGTAACTTTTTCGTGAGGATTACTCGTTTCTACTTGAATGTTATACCATTTCCATTCAAGAAGGTGAATAGCATCTGAATCTTCTGTAACTTGTTGTTCCAAATTAGTATTATAATCTCCATTCTCCTCGTACATTCTATGTACACTTTTACCTCCTACTTTAACAGCAGACTCAAACATAACAATATCTAAGTTTTTACTATCCATCAACTTACGTATATTGTCAAGATTTTTTCCTTTAGTTAAGTGTTTATCTAAAGGAATTACAGAGAGTTTGTAAAAAACTGGATGTCCTTTTTCATTAAAACCAAATCCTTGGGGCTTAATAACTTTTTGATACGCTTGAATATCTTTATAAGCAGCTTCAATTTCTGCAACGTCTTTACTATTCTTTATTATCTTATGTAATTCTTCTGCATTTTCATCAAACATACCACTACTACGCATCATAAATACATAGCTCTCATAATTCATATATCCTTGAGCATCTGTACCATTTACTTCTAAGTCAGGATATAGATCAGTTGGAATTTCTACATCTTTTATAATTAAACTTTTAGTATGGTTGTTTATTTTTGTTCCATGTAATTCATTGTACTCTTTTATATAAGCTTCATCATGTCTAATGTTACTTTTAGCAGAAGTAAGTCCATACAATCGTTTAGCAGGGTCTTTATAATAAGCTAAATCACCTGTACCATTTCTAGTCATTTCTAATTGACCCATTGTATAAAGAGCCTCATAAGTAAAGAAAGGATAATTGTTATAAATATCTTTTCCATCAGAATCTTTAAGTTGAGTTATTATTCTATTATCTTTA
>JBDNFP010000169.1:0-4522 GCA_041689775.1 Spirosomataceae bacterium | reverse complement strand
GCCGTTGGGGCGGTGGCCGTTCTTGACCGTGTCGGAACTATCGCAATGGGGGCACAGGATGGGATGAGTATGTAGCATGACACCAATATAGCGAAATCAACCCATATAATCCATTACCAATTATTTGTACTCAGCACATTCGGTTGCAACCATTGGTTTTATTAAAAGTCAGGGTTTAAGCCAGGTCACAAACCAGTCCATCGTGGCTCGTAGCGCTTCCGGCTTTACAGCATGGCCAGTGTCCTTTTGAAGATATAGCTTAAACTTGTCGGCCGCATTGGCGCTTCTATATGCCTGCTCCGTAGGGGTAATGCAGTCCATCAGGCCGGGTAGGGGGGTGCGGGCATCGGAATCGCCATTAATGACCAGCAAGGGGCGCGGGACGATGAGAGGCACCATGGCCGGGCCGTCAAATTTCGTATAGATTCCTGGTACTACCCGGTCGTAAAATGTGCGGATAAAGGCGGCGTCAACCTTGCCAACCCCTGCCTCTTTGGCTGCTTCATCGACTGCGGCCTGGAAAGTACCCACCCGCGACATCCACATATTGTGTTCGAGTGACCAATTGAAACTCTGTACCCCGATCATGGGCACGGCTACGGCAATGCGTGGGTCCACCGTGGCGGTCAGGTAGGTTTCCATACCACCTTTCGAGAAGCCCGTCATGCCAATGCGGGTTGCGTCCACGTCAGATCGGGTTTCCAGATAATCCAATAGCCGCATCAGATCCCACACGGTGTCGTACAGGAAAGGACGCCCTTTGCCGGTTCGATACGTTTCCAGCATAGCGGCTACGTATTGAGTAGCGCCGGTGCCGGTTTGCCGTTCACCGTGGTACCGTCCGTCAATCGAAACTGCCACAAATCCGAGATCAGCCAGCGTTTTTAGTATCGCCAGTTGTCCTCCCTTCGTTCCACCCGTTCCTGACATAACCACCACCACTGGCCGACGCTCCTGGGTAGGCTTTTTCAGCAGAATACCCGGAACCCGCTGCCCCTGCTCGGAAGAAAACGCAAAGTGCTCGTAACTAAGGCCTTCCAGATCAGGCAATGCCTTAACCTCCGGTGCCATAGGTACTCTGGGACGATCCAGCATTTGTAAAAATGCCGTTTGGATACTGGTAGATTGTGATCCGGATTTGTTTTGTACTTGGGCGGCCACCGGCAAAAGCATGGCGGTGACCGCAATCATGTAAGCCATGTACAAACCTGTATAGAAATAGTTCTTTTGTGTTTGAAATTGCATCGGTCGTGGGAAGTGTTAGTTACAGGTGTAAGTTCTGGATAAAAGTACAGCGGCTATTATTTCTCCTTGTAGGAAAATCCTGAAAGAGAGTAGCCAAGGCATAACAAAGTATAATATATCGTTGCGCTTCGCCGTCTGGCAACCGACTTTTCCCTATATTTTCAGGATCTTTCCAAAATCCCAATTGACGACACTCCTGATGAAAAAAATTTTCTTGCTGTTGGTGCTCCCAATCTGTGTATTTGCACAAAATATTCCGCTCGTATCATTTAAGAAATACCCATTTCCTACCGAATTATGCGCCACGGGGGTGGGGTCTAAATTGACTTGGGCTTTGGACGAACAGGGAAAACGTAATGTATACGTTGCCGAAGGGCCCGATTATAACCCCAGAAAACTCACCAGTTATACGCGGGACGACGGACAGGAAATCAGCAGTGTGTCCATTTCCGGGGATGGTAATTCGGTGGTGTTTGTTCGGGGGGGCGACCATGGGAGCAATTGGGATGATCAGGCAGCTGTGAATCCAATGGCCGATCCATTCCCCTCTGATATAAAAATAGTCAGTATCCCATTCAAGGGAGGAGTGGAAAAAACCTTTTCTGACGGAGACTATCCGGTCATTTCTCCCGATAGCAAACGGGTTACTTTTATCAAAGCGGGGCAGGTTTGGTCGGCACCCATTGACAGTATCCAAACGGCAAAAAGTTTGTTTAAAACCAGAGGTACAGTTCACTCACTGGAATGGAACCCCGACGGGTCTTCGCTCTTGTTTGTTTCTGACCGTGGCGACCATTCTCTCATTGGTGTCTATACCGACGCCACTACCCCTCTCCAATGGATTGCTCCCTCGTTCAGCGTGGATGTATCGCCCAGATGGTCACCGGATGGTAAGAAAATTGTTTTTGTCAGGATGCCCGGCACCGGTGGTTCGCCTGATTCATTGCTTAACCGCCGACACCGGCCGTGGAGTATATATACGGCTGACGTCACTACCCGTACCGTCAGGCGCCTGTGGGAAGCACCCCGGACGCTGAAAGGCTCCGTGCCTAATACCCACGGTGGCTTTAATCTGCACTGGGCAGCGGGGAACAAAATTGTATTTTTATCCTACCAGGACGGTTGGCCACATCTGTACTCAATGGATACTAGCGGAGGTAAGCCCTTGTTGCTTACTCCCGGCAACTTCATCTGCGAGCATATTGCGCTGAGCGCGGATAAAAAATCTGTAACTTTCAGTGCCAATACGGGCCCGGATAAGCTCGATCTGGAAAGAAGACACGCTGCCATAGTTAGCGTAGATAAGTCTGATATGCGGGTACTTAGTCCGGGAAGTGGGCTGGAATGGACACCGGTATTAACTGAGAGTGGAAGAAAAGTAGCCTTCATTAGCGCTACGGCGCAACAGCCCCCCATGCTCGCCATCCTGAATCTGGGTGGGGAGGATAAAGGTAAAATTAAGGTACTAGGAACAGATTTACTTCCCTCTGATTTCCCAATAGATAAACTGGTTACTCCCAAATTAGTCACGTTTACGGCGGCAGATGGGGTGGTGGTTCATGCCGATTTGTTTGAACCGCCGGCTGGAATTACTAAAAAGCCCGCTATCGTATACGTACACGGTGGCCCACCCCGGCAAATGCTCTTGGGATGGAATTATTCAGACTATTATTCCAGCGCCTATGCATCCAATCAGTACCTAGCGAGTCTGGGCTTTGTGGTGCTATCTGTCAACTATCGCCTAGGTATTGGCTACGGATACGACTTTCATAATGCGCCAAATAGTGGAATTCAGGGAGCAGCCGAGTATCGGGACATAAAGGCGGCAGGCGAGTGGCTTAAAAATCAAAGCTTTGTGGACGCCTCAAAAATTGGGATTTATGGCGGCTCCTACGGTGGATACCTTACGGCTATTGCCTTAGCCAAAGATTCAAAACTCTTTGCCGCTGGGGTGGACATCCACGGGGTACACGATATGGGTGCTGCGCGTTCCATCATGACCCTGTATGCCAACAAAACCGATAAGGCACCCGATTATGAAAAAGCAGTGCAGACAGCCTGGCTTTCCTCACCAGTCGCGTACGTCAATACCTGGAAATCGCCAGTCCTGATTATCCATGGCGATGATGATCGGAATGTACGTTTCAACCAAAGTACCGATCTGATTCAGAGGTTGGAAAAACAAGGTGTTCCCTACGAAACCTTGATGGTAGTTGACGATACCCACCACTGGATGAAATGGACGAATTCGGTCATGGTGTACAACGCCGCCGCTGATTTTTTTGTGAGGAAGTTTATGAAGTAGAAATTGTTGATTCGGGCTACGAGAATTTACCCTTTAAAATCGTACAGACTTTTTAATTATCAAGGTCTCATCTATTCAATAACAGGAGGGTGTTCATATATTGCAATCAAGGCTCGCCTGAGGTTTTTGAGTGGTTTTTGGTTTAGTTTTAGCGCTTCGATGGTAACCCTGCCAATAGGTATTTTTCCGACAAGTGCGGTTAATGACTCGTCCTATATAAAGTGTTCGTTCCGGGCCATTGTCCGTGGATTGAATAAAGGCACAATTTCCTGAGAGACCATATCTAGAAAATCTGTTAGGTCGGATTTATTAACATTGCAGCCAATACACGAGTAGGCTAGATTTTCTGCCGTGTTAGTACCTTGCCGGGATCTTGGAAAGATGTGCTCAATTAAAAATGGCTCTGTGGTAAAATCAGCCGGTGATTTGCAATATTCACAATAGCCTTGTGCTCGACTCATAATTAATTTTTTGAGTGACTTGGAAACGTTAGTCATGCGTGGCGGCTATACCTAAGTCCGTCGTTAACTCCCGAACCGAAATATTACGTAGGCGGGTTAAAGTTATTTAAGACGGCCGAGGGTATACTTCTCACTTTTCTCGACTAGACCAAACAATTCGACTTCCTCTTCATTTGAAATGCCAAAATCTTTTCGTTTTAAATTAAGTACTCGGAGCCTTTGAACCTGATTGATAGGAAACCTTTGTTGATTTTTTTCAGGAGTTTGGCTTCTTCCGTAGGGGCATACGACCGGCGAACCCGCAATGATATTGCATCAGCAGCAATTCCCACTTTGAAAGCTATAACCAATTGATTGTCAGATATAAAGGTCTGATTACTGGACATTTTAGAATTTACGGTGATGCGTACCTGATCGGCTTTCCGAGATTGGCCATCATCCATCCCAGGAAAAGTTCAATTTTCTGGCAAAACTGGCAGAACACGCTATACCCTCTTCTAAAAATGGACTC
>JBDNFP010000168.1:0-12152 GCA_041689775.1 Spirosomataceae bacterium | reverse complement strand
GTCCCATTCCGATTGAGGTAGTAGTGACGTGTTTGTTTCCGGCCCGGATCAACTTACACGTCATTATAGTGTAAGGCTCTATTGGGATTATTTGGCGGGTAGGAAGAGAACTTTCACTAGGTAAAAAAAGTAAAAAGAACAATTAAACTCGTTATCCATGTTTAAAGGCTTACTTCATTGATGGATCAAACCAATTCTGATGAAAAGATTGCCATATTGGCTTTGGTACGAACACCCGGTGTTGGGTCTGTGACTATAAAGCAGTTAATAAGTTACTGTGGTGGGGCGAAAAATATTTTTTCAGCTGATTACAAGCGCTTGATAAAAGTGCCGGGGGTAGGAGATAAGGTGGCAAGAAGCCTTTTGAAGAAAGAAAATTGGACTGAGGCTGAAAAAGAATGGGAGCGATGCTTGAAGGAAGGGGTAGCCCTTACTTTTTATACTGATTCCAACTATCCGAAACGATTGAAGTGTTTGTATGATTCACCAGTATTGCTCTATTCAAAAGGGGAGGTCAATTATAATACCCAACGTACTATTGGAATTGTTGGAACCAGAAAAATCACCGACTACGGCAAATCTGTGACGGAAGCTCTTATTCGGGAGATAGCCCCCTATGAACCCTTGGTAGTGAGTGGATTGGCTTATGGTGTCGATATCACCGCACACCGGGCCTGTTTGAAAAATAACCTGCATACGGTAGGTGTGATGGCAAGTGGGCTGGACGTTATTTATCCTGCTGTGCACGCTAAAACTTCGATGGAAATGCAGAGTAATGGAGGTATTGTGACGGAGGCCCCAATGGGTACCAAGCCCGATTTTATGCGATTTCCTGCCAGAAATAGAATCATTGCTGGCCTTAGTGATATTACAATTGTGATAGAATCGGCTAGTAGGGGAGGTAGTTTGATTACAGCTGAATATGCACAAAACTACCACCGACAAGTATATGCCGTACCCGGAAATATTGGCAATCCTTTATCCGAAGGCTGTAATCAGTTGATCCGGGTCAATAAAGCCGCTCTCTTTACGAGCGTGGATGACTTGGTACAGGATTTACAATGGAAACTAAATGATCAAGTTATGAGTACTCAGGAAAAATTTGCTGTGCCGGCAGGCGAGTTGATTTTTGATGGGTTTACACAGGATGAAGGGCAGGTATTGTCCCTGCTTAAAAAAAATGGTGACATGCAAGTCGATGATTTAAGCTGGCAAAGTGGTCTCCACCTGGGTAAAATCGCCACTTTATTGTTAAATCTGGAATTTCAGGGAATGGTCCGGTCCTTACCGGGTAAGAAGTACTCCCTAATCTGATTATATGATTGACTTCACAAAGACGACACTTGAACTACTACAACTAGGGGAGGGGCTAACCATTGAATTCAAGAGAACGGTTGATAGCCCCTATAAGATCGCAAAAACTTTAACATCCTTTGCAAACACATCGGGTGGCATCCTGTTGATTGGAATAACGGATAATAGAGAAACTATTGGAATTGTCTCTGAGCTTAGAGAATTATCAAAACTAGAACGGGCCAGTAGTTTATTAGTTGAGCCGGAGCTATTAATTCGATGCAGAATTGTGCCCTTTGGGCAAAAAAAAGTGTTACGGGTGGAGGTGGATGAGAGCGAGCAAAAACCACATTTTGCAATAAATGAGAAGGGCCAAAAAATTATTTATGTCAGAACGAAAGATAAATCAGTACCCACAAATCGGTTAATGCTTCGGGGTGAGGGAGACCCGATCACGGATAAACTACTTTCTTCCCGTCCGGTGAAGAAAATTATTCAGTATTTAAAGCAGAACGACGGTATCACTGAAAAGGAGCTTTCTCAACTAGTTAATGTTTCAGACAAACGAGCGTCAAAAATGCTGATTGATCTGGAAAATAAGAATATTTTGCTGGCAAGAGGGGGCGGTAAAACAGCACAGTACAGTCTTAAACTTGTTCAATAAAAAAGCGGGTGAGAATGAATTCCACCCGCTAGTCAATATTGTATCGCAAATTTTTATTGTATTGACACCAATTCTAATTCGAACGTTAGATCTTGTCCGGCAAGGGGGTGATTTGCATCTAAAATCACGTGCCTTTCAGCTATCTCTTTAATAACTACGGGTATTACTTGCCCATTACCTTCCTGGTGCATGTTTAATGTTACGCCTGTTTCCAATGGAATGTCAGTAGGAATTTGGCTGCGATCAAAGTTGATCAAAAGCTCCTCATTGACGGGGCCATAGGCATCATTGCAAGGAATATTAATGGTCTTCTTGTCGCCAATCTGCATTCCGGTTACACCATCGTCAAAGCCTTTAATCACCTGTCCGCTTCCTAATTGGAAAGCAAGTGGCTCACGGCCATTTGATGAATCAAATAACTGTCCGTCTGGTAGGGTGCCGGTGTAATGAACGTGTACGTTATCTCCTGATTGAGCTAGTTTCATAATATTTCCTGTTTTGATGGAATTAGTAAAGTACTTAAACAACAAATGAGCTTTAAATCGTTCATTTATTTAGTACGCACGTGCAAACACTACCCGGCGACTCGAAGGTTTTCCCGAGTACATACAAACTCCATTCTCCTCTGGTGCATCCAACGGAACACAACGAATCGTTGCTTTTGTTTCTTCTTTTATTTTCTCTTCTGTCTCGGATGTACCATCCCAGTGGGCATAAATAAAGCCACCTTTTGCTTCAAGGACTTGTTTAAACTCTTCGTACGTTTCTACCGAGTGCGTATTTGCTTCTTTAAAGGCCAACGCTTTATTGTAGATTGACTGTTGAATATCTTTCAGCAAGTTTTCAATGTAGTTTGCAATGCCCTCAAATGAAATAGTTTCTTTGACTTTTGTATCACGGCGTGCTACCTCCACGGTGCCATTTTCTAAATCACGCATACCCATCGCTAGACGAATAGGAACACCGCGAAGTTCATAGTCAGCGAATTTGTATCCAGGTTTGTAAGCGTCATTATTATCAAACTTAACGCTAATACCCCGCTTTTTAAGATCTTTGGTAAGCCCGGTAACTTTTTCAGAAATGGCAGCTAATTGGTTTTCATCCCTGTAGATTGGTATAATTACTACTTGAATGGGAGCTAATTTAGGAGGTAGTACCAGACCGCTATCATCCGAATGGGCCATGATTAGGGCACCCATTAACCGGGTACTCGACCCCCAGGAAGTACCCCAAACGTATTCTAGATTACCCTCTTTATCCTGAAACTTTACATCAAAAGCTTTGGCAAAGTTTTGGCCCAAGAAGTGAGAAGTACCTGCTTGTAATGCTTTGGTATCTTGCATTAGTGCCTCAATACAGTAGGTTTCAACGGCGCCGGCAAAACGTTCATTTGGTGTCTTGATGCCACGTAATACTGGCATTGCCATCCACTCTTCCGCAAAAGTGGCGTACACATTAAGCATTTGTTCGGTTTCTGCGATAGCTTCGGCAGAGGTAGCGTGGGCTGTATGGCCCTCCTGCCATAAAAACTCAGAAGTACGCAGGAATATTCGGGTGCGCATTTCCCAACGCACTACGTTAGCCCATTGATTAATCAGCAGGGGAAGGTCCCTGTAAGACTGAATCCAGTTTTTATAGGTACTCCAAATGACGGTTTCTGAAGTTGGGCGGATGATCAACTCTTCCTCGAGCTTGGCACTTGGATCTACAATTAGGCCACCGCCGTTGGGATCATTTTTGAGTCTATAGTGAGTTACAACTGCGCACTCCTTTGCAAACCCTTCCACGTGGTCAGCCTCCTTGCTAAGGAATGATTTTGGAATGAATAGAGGGAAGTAGGCATTGCTGTGCCCGGTCTCTTTGAACATATCGTCGAGGGCCCTCTGCATTTTTTCCCAGATAGAAAAGCCGTAAGGCTTAATCACCATACAGCCACGAACGGCTGAATTTTCGGCCAAATCGGCCCTCTTTACCAGTTCGTTGTACCATTCGGAGTAGTTTTCACTACGAGTGGGTAATCCTTTACTCATGATATTTTGGGTTGAAACGTAAGGTATGACTAAGTGTCAGGTTATAGCCTGTAATTAGGGTTGCAAATATAGTTTTTTATGCTATATTTGTAATGATCTAAGTCGTTTTGTCGTTTTAAGATCAAACGGCACGAACTTAGTGCCAATTAATATATATTTCAACAAAACTAATTAATCTATACCGTGACTACCATGAAAAGAATAACTTATCTTTCAGTGGTTGCTCTATTTGGTATGTGGGGATGTTCTTCCAATCAGTTTGCATCAAGGACAGGTTCAGGCTACGATGACTTGTACGGTTCATCATCTGATGTACAGATTGCAGCAAATACCACTACTCAAAGAGATAGCCGCTATGCAAATCCTGAATACCAGGGTACAAGCCAAGGAATAGCCCCGAACGAGGCTGATTACTATGACGAATCTTACGTAACATCCCGCAACGCCCGACGAACTGTTTCGGACTCTCCCGGATATAATTCTGGCTTTAATGATGGATATTTTGCCGGACAACCTCAGTCCAATAATTCAATATTCATGAATCCAATGGGATATGGTTCTTATTGGCCCATGATGGGATCCCCTTTCAACGCAGGATTTCAACTAGGAATGGCTCGTTCATTACAGTTTGGCATGAATCCATTTATGAATCCGTACCGATTCAATTCCTTTGGCTACAACCCTTGGGGGGGATACTCTGGAATGGGTGGTTTTGGGTATGATCCATTTTGGGGTTCTAGTATGGCCTATGGAGGTTTTAACAGCCCATTTGGGTTCAATAGTCCATTTGGTTTTAACGGCTTCAACAACGGTTTTGGAAATCCTTACGGGCTAGGCGGTTTCAATAGCTTTAACCCCTACTACGGTGGTTTTGGTAATCGTGTGTTGGTGGTTAATAATTTCAATGATAGAAATACCGTAAATCGCGGGTATGGTCCCCGGACTTCGGGTCAGGTTCGAAGCAACGATACCTACAACCGTGATTTCAATAACACTGTACGGACGTCAAGGTCAAATGGTGGACGTGAGGCTACCTCATCACCCAGCACTACCCGATCAGCTACCACTGATACTTACTACGCTCGGCCGAGATCCAATAGCAGTGGTACTTACTACAACGCTACTGGTAGTTCTGGTCGTACAAGCTCACCAAGTGTAGGTACTTACACAAACCGCTCATCGAGTTCCGGAACAAGTTATAACTATTCCAGTCCGCGGAGTTCTAGTAGTGCTTACAGTACGGGTAATGCTCGTTCATCAAATTCAGTTGAAAGCAGAACCTACAACAACACTAGCCGTGAAAACTACAACACCCAATCAAACAGAACGTTTGAAAGCGGTGCTCGTACATCATCTCCGACTTATAATAATTCGAGCCGAGGCAGCGTAAGTGCTCCTGCACCCAGTAGCAGTTCCTCCGGAAGTAGCGCACCTCGCTCACGCGGGCCACGCTGATCCTGAATTAAATACTAGTCACCAACAAATAAAAAGACCCTGCAAAAAATCATATTTGCAGGGTCTTTCGTTAAATAAGTAGCTTTGTGAATTCTAATACAATCTATCGACCATGAATATTTTGAAAGCCTTAAAGATAGTACTATTTGTGCTGGCGAGTACCACCCTCTCGCTTGGACAATACGTGGGAGATGCATTTCGCTTCTCCGAAATCACTCAGACAGGTACCGCTCGTTTCCAAGGTGTGGGAGGAAACCACGCGGGATTGGGAGGCGATGCAAGTGCCGTTAGTGGCAACCCTGCGGGCCTGGGTTTTTATAACCGCTCGGAGCTGAGTATTAGCCCATCTTTCAACTCCATCAATACTAGCAGCACCTACATCAACCGGATAACGACTGATAGTAAAATCAACCCAAATGTGGCCCAAGCTTCGCTGATTATTGCTGGTAGTCCGCAAAGTATCAATAGCAAGTGGAAGCGAACTTCCATTGGAATATCCTACACACGACAGCAATCCTTTCAAAACGTATTTAATTATTCTGGACGCAACAACCGTAGTGCCTACGCAGATGCAGCCATTGAAAAGGCCAATAACCGTAATATATCCTCTGAGGAGCTTGATAAGGATTATGATACTAAAACTCAAACTGCCAATTCGTTAGATGGTGCCTACTACCAGCTTTACATGATCAACCCAAGTACTGCGTTGGGCCCACCTTACGTGCGCTACGACCGCGAAATCCCAACGGATCAGTCTGGTACTTTTGAATCAACCGGCGCACATACAGATTGGTCATTTGCGTATGCAGGCAACTACGACGATAAGCTTTACGTAGGTGCATCCGTCAGTTTTAACCGTATCCGTTATAATTACACTAATAGCCTGAACGATACTTTCGTAAATGGAACCGTTTTTAGAGGATCCAACCATACCGAAGACTTGCAAGTATCTGGCAATGGCGTTAAGGTTTCGCTGGGGATCATTTATAAGGCTAGCCCACAAATTCAATTTGGTGCTTCGGTCACGTCTCCTACTTTCTCAACCATGAAGGAAACCTTCAACGAGATCGTAAGCGCTGACATAATTGGCATACCTACTCAGGATCCAAACGGAAACCCAACTACGTTTGTACCAGATGTTACCCAAATAGGACTGGTACCTTACGATTTTGAGTATTCCATTACGGGGCCATTTCGGGCGTCGGGCGGTATTACTTATTTTGTTGGGAAGGGTGGTTTTATTACGGGTACCTTAGAATACGTTGGGTACCCGGGCATGAGAGTAAGTACAACGAATCTGAGTGCCATTGATAACTCTGATTTCAGAAACAACAACAAGCGTGAGGTCCAAAATACTTACAATAGTGCTGTGAATGTAAGACTTGGCGGCGAATACCGGCTTGGTGTTTTTAGAGCTAGGGCTGGTGTAGCTTATCTCAGTGACCCTTATCGGGTAAAGTTCGATAACATCAACCGCAGTAAAGTTCTACTTTCAGGTGGTGTTGGGTTTCGTTCGGAGCGTTTTTTTGTAGATGTTACCGGTATCTACAACACCTACAAGTCGGCTTTTACCCCATATAATTTAAACAATTCCCGCGACTACGCATCGGTAGATATTACCAACCGTTCTGTGAATGTCTTATTTAGCTTAGGTACTTTTTTTTGAAAGTCTGAGTAAATCACTTACCTAAAAGCGAGAAGCCGCCAATAATTGGTGGCTTCTCGCTTTTAATACCCTAGGAGTGTGTCGGACTTAACACATTTGACTGCTGAGAATTCAATATTAACAACCAAGTACACATTCACCCTTCAACTATCGAAATGTAGAAGAGTCAAAAGTCGCTTTTATTTGATTTTCGCACACTTGTCCACATTCTTTTATTTAAGTCCGACAGGCTCTTAGACAACCTAAATAATCGGTTTAACCAAATCTACTAGTTGTCGTACGGTTGTGTCTTCTGTAATTATATAATCTGCGCGGGAGTAATATGGGAAACGAATTTTATGTTTGCTTTCTAGCTCTTGTTCGAGACCTTCAATGCCAGACAGCAAAGGTCTATCATCCTTATTGTGCCTACTAATTCGTTCAGCAAGCTCAGAAGCCGGGATGTTCAAAAAAATACTAAGTCCATTCCCTTTTATGAAATCCATGTTATCAAAGAAACAGGGTGCTCCACCTCCCGTAGCGATCACGAGCCAATGTTCAGGTTTTATTCCTTTCAGCAACCGGCTTTCAACCTCCCTAAAATAACCTTCTCCATTTTCACCGAACAGTTGATTGATGCTTTTTTTCTCCTCCTTGATTATCATTTTATCCAGGTCGATAAAGCGGTAATTCAAGGCTCTGGCCAATTTCTTTCCTAGGGTGGATTTTCCCGAAGAAGGCATTCCTACCAGAAATATATTTTTCATACTCAGCGCGCTACTTATTGCTTTCTTTCCAGAACAGTTTGGGCGGAAGGAGTATCGTTATAATGCCATTTTCCTTTAACAATACCGTTCTTTAATAGCAAAATGCCTGGATTTGAGCGAGATATTGTTTTTAATACCGTGGCATCTGCGTAGTAGTAAGGGATATCAAGTTGCTGTGCTTTTTTGAAATCGTCGATTTCACTACTACTGGCGGAAGTGAGTATAATTGCTTCCAACCCCTTTCCTTTTACGCTCTTTACCAGTTGCCGTATTTCAAGAAAGGCCGCTTTGTTAATGTCTTCAAGATTTTTAATGATAATAATGAGTTTATTTCCTTGAAGTGTGAATTCGGTAAAGTCTCCTTCATCATTCCAGGCTCTGTAATCAGTGATTTTTGGTTTAGCCTCCTCGTTTAGAATGACCATTTCCTTGAAAACCAAGGTGGTATCGCTTGGGAATTTCTCGAATTCGAAAGTATCCCCGTCCTTTTCAAATATGTATTGGTACCGTATTTCTTCTGAGGGTTTCATTTGATTAGGGATACTTGCACCGATTTTATAAGGAAGAAGATCCAAAATGGGTAGATGCCGAATGGCATAAAAGGCTATTCCCAGAGAAGCGACAGTTACCAATATAACTACACCCCCGGTAGGTAGTGATTTAAACTCATTTCGTTTGTACAGAATTAAAAGTATCAGTACCAGAAGGAAGATATCCTTACTAAAAGATGTCCACGGTTTGAGCTTGATGGCATCTCCAAAGCAACCACAATCGGTAACCTTATTAAAGTAGGCTGAATAAAAGGTGAGGAAAGTGAAAAATATAACGAGGAGCAAGAGCAGCCACGAGGTTGTTTTGGGTTTATACCCAACCAACAGGGCCACGCCTAGTACCACTTCTGCCGCACACAAAATGACCGACAAATAGAGAGCTGTGGGCATGAGTAGCATGAAAAAATCATGAAGGGCTGGAAGGTCAGTCGCGAATACTTCAAAATATTCTTCCAGTTTAATTTGGGTACCCACCGGATCGTTTAATTTGATCAGACCGGAGAAAATAAAAATGACACCAACGATAACTTTCGCTATTTGGGAAATTAGTTTCATGAAATAAAAAGTTGTGGTAGTTAGTATTGGTTAATTGGTAAGTAATCCGTTGGATTTGATGAGACAAAAAACGGCATAATTAATCATATCTTGGTAGCCTGATTTGACCCCTTCTGAGGCAATCGTTACACCCGAATTGTCCTCAATTTGTTTGATTCGTAATAATTTCATTAGAATAATATCTGTCATTGAACTAACTCTCATCTCCCTCCAAGCTTCACCGTAGTCGTGATTCTTATTGAAAAGAAGTTCAGCCACTTCGGTTACTTGCTCATCATATATCTGGGTAAGTGGGGTCAGGCCTGGTTCCTGGTCACTCCCTTGGGAGGTAATTTGAATCAGTGCCATGACGCAATAATTAATGATCCCGACAAATTCATCGTTGATTCCATCATTAACTTTTTGATTACCTTTAGCCTGAATTGTACGAATGCGTTGGGCTTTGATGTAAATTTGATCCGTAATAGAAGGTAAACGTAGGATTCGCCAGGAAGTGCCATAATCTTTATTCTTTTTCTCAAACAAATCGCGGCACTGTTGGATAATTTCCTGGTATTCAACTTCGGTAAGTTTCACTGGTTGATATTATTTTTTTCTTTGTGAAGAATGATGAAAGTACCGCAAGATAGTAAAAAAATGCTCAATTTAGGAGGCCAACTACTCGATCTCAATACGCCCATTATCATGGGTGTATTGAATATCACGCCCGACTCCTTTTATGCAAGAAGCCGGTTTGATGCACATAATGAGGAAGTTCTTGGATCAGCTGGTCAGATGATTC
Source organism: Spirosomataceae bacterium (assembly GCA_041689775.1). Taxonomy (GTDB): domain Bacteria; phylum Bacteroidota; class Bacteroidia; order Cytophagales; family Spirosomataceae; genus JBDNFP01. The sequence continues at coordinate 2,411 of JBDNFP010000168.1, read as the reverse complement.
AGGATGGTGTTAAAATCCTGGACATTGGTGGTTACTCCACCCGACCAGGTGCTGCTGATGTAAGCGAGGAAGAGGAGATTAATAGGGTAGTACCGGTTATTGAGAGCCTTTCAAAGAAATATCCAGGCGTTGCAATATCCATTGATACGTTTCGATCACGGGTAGCAAAGGCGGCCGTTGAGGCCGGAGCATGTATGGTTAACGACGTTTCGGGTGGTAACCTAGACGAGCGGATGTTTGAAACAGTAGCCGGGTGTGGAGTGCCCTATGTACTCATGCACATGCGAGGTACGCCCCAAACCATGAAGGGGCTTACGAGTTATTCGCACCTTGTTACTGATATTTGTCAAGAGTTAAGCCAAAAACTCTCTATTCTCAGAGGCTTGGGGATAGCTGATGTGCTGATCGACCCCGGATTTGGCTTTGCGAAAACGATTGATCAAAATTTTGAACTACTTAATTCCTTGCCTTACTTTTGCGAATTAAATGCTCCATTACTCATTGGGGTATCGCGGAAATCGATGGTATGGAAAAGTCTTGGATGCACCGCCGATGAGTCCCTGAATGGGACTACGGCTCTAAATATCACTGCGCTTATGAAGGGGGCCAATGTACTGCGGGTACATGACGTGAAGGAAGCAAGGGAAACCATAAAACTATGGCAGCTCACGGTGGGTGAGCGGCAAAAGTCAAACTTGAATTGAAGCTGAAAAATAATTCTTTATGCGAATAGGATTCCTGATAATACATTGGACTGACTTCCTAGATATAATTCTGGTTGCTGCCTTACTCTACCAAGTTTATTACCTCGTACGGGGTAGTATTGCCAGTAGGGTGTTCCTGGGATACCTGTTCGTGTACGTCTTCTATTTAATTGTGAAAGGCTTAAAGTTAGAGTTATTGACCATGATACTGCAATACTTTATGGGGGTTGGAGCAGTCGCGTTGATCGTGATTTTTCAGCAAGAAATTCGCCGGTTTCTGTTAATTATTGGAAAATCAACAGCGTTTACAAACAGTCGTTTTTTTAATGCTTTCGTTGGTTCAACTGATTTGGGACCCAAAGGCAAAGATCTCAGTGTGATTGTGGATGCTTGTCGCTCCATTGCCTCTGATTTTAACGGCTCCCTCATGGTAATCAAAAAAGAGGACGATCTGGAAAAGTACGTGGAAACGGGCGAGCGCTTGGATGCGGTGATATCGAAGCCTCTGTTAATTTCATTATTTAATCAATACAGCGCCTTACACGATGGTGCAGTAATTATTGCCGACGGACGAATTAGTGCCTCACGTTGTATACTCCCGGTTGCAGATGGTCGGGATATCCCATCATCGGTGGGTTTTAGGCACCGGGCCGCCTTGGGAATGAGCGAAGCGACCGACGCAGCCGTGATTGTGATATCTGAACAGACGGGACGTATTTCACTTTCTTTGGATGGTGAAATGTATAATAATATTCCGGCATCAGAACTTGAATTACGGTTGAAAGAATACCTCAATTAATCATCGAAAAGTTATTTGAGAACCGACAATTATTTGATTTGAACACGTAAATACTCAAAATTGTGTAAATTTAGCAGGGAACATTTGCCATTTTAGGTTTATATGGCTACTTTTGCACACCTTTTCAGGAAAAGAAAACATCAAAAGAAGAAATGGCAAATCATAAATCAGCATTAAAAAGAATTCGTGCTAACGAGACAAAGCGTTTGAGAAATCGCTACCAGCACAAAACTACGCGTTCATTTGTTAAGAAGCTGCGTTCAATTACGGACCATGCAGTGGCCGTTGAAGTATACAAGACTGTATCTTCCATGTTGGATCGTTTAGCCAAGAAAAACGTTATTCACAAAAATAAAGCAGCTAATCAGAAGTCCAAGCTTGCTAAGTTTGTAACGACGCTAGCCTAACACGTAGGTTTAACGCAAAGAAATTAAGGCCTTGATAGCATTCGCTATCGAGGCCTTTTCTATTTTTACGACTTATCTAAACCAATCCTTACACTTAATGAACAAAATTTATTACGCTTCAATCTTGCTACTGTTTGTAGTACAGTCATGGGCACAAACTACAAAAAGACCATTGAATCATGGCGATTATGATTCATGGAAGAGCATCCAAAAGGCTAACCTATCAGGAAATGGTCAGTGGGTGGCTTACGAAATTAATCCTCAGGAAGGGGATGGGGAAATAGTCGTTGAATCGCCTTCGCGCATTCGTGAAGTGGTTATAGCAAGGGGGTACGACGGACAATTTTCGGCTGATGGTGCTTACTTCGTGGCCAAAATTAAACCTCAGCTCGAAAAAGTTAGACAAGCCAAAAAAGCCAAAGTAAAGCCAGACAAAATGCCGAAGGATAGCCTTGTGGTGCTAAGATTGGCGGACGGACAAAAAAGACTATACCCGAACGT
>JBDNFP010000167.1:0-10384 GCA_041689775.1 Spirosomataceae bacterium | reverse complement strand
TTGCCAAAGTACGGGCGAGCGTAGCCAACGTGGGCAACGACACCAGCCCTTACCAAACCTCCGGGGTATTCAACGCCAAAACTCCGGTATTCTCTCAACCTACATTCAGCGATCAGAACACGATTGCAAACGCTAACCTGAAACCAGAATCAACTACATCCTACGAGTTAGGTGCTGATGTTCGCTTTTTTGACGACCGCCTTGGTTTTGATCTTACGTACTATGACGCCTTAACTACCAATCAGATTCTGGCGTTGCCAATTGCCATTTCGACCGGGTACGGCGAGCGCGTAATCAATGGTGGTTCGGTGCGTTCTAAGGGCTTGGAAGCCATTGTAAACTACGTACCCGTGCTGACCAAAGATATACGGTGGAACGTAACCTTGAATTTTAGCCGCAACCGGACTACGGTAGTATCCCTACCCGACGATGCCGGTACCCTTACGCTTGGGTACAACCGGATTTACGATAACGTAAACCAAACCGTATGGTACCAGGTACGCGAAGGCGATCGCATGGGTGATATCTGGGGCACCGGATATCGCAAAAACGATAACGGCGACTTTATTATCGGAACAAACGGACGTTATATTGTCGATAATACCCTCAAAAAACTCGGCAACTATAATCCTAATTTCATGTTGGGGCTATACAATCAGGTACGGGTAAAACACTGGAACCTTGGATTCCTGTTTGATTGGCGGCAAGGTGGCATTCTGGTATCCCGTACCCTTTCGTTGGCCGCAGTGGCGGGTCAATTGATCGAAACGTCCGACCGTCCGGAGGGTGGCATTATAGCCCATGGAGTTGTTAACACCGGAACAAAAGAAAACCCTACCTACATCCCAAACACCAAGGCGGTACCAGCGGAAACGTACTACCGGATGTATTACGACCGTAATCATGAAGAAAATAACGTTTATAACGCCTCCTATTTGAAACTGCGTGAATTGTCCCTTGGTTATACCATTCCGCAAAGCTGCTCTCTGTTGCAGAAATTGGAAATCCAGCAACTTAGTGTTTCTCTGGTAGGTCGTAATTTGTTTGCCTTCTCAGAAATACCCCACTTTGACCCGGAGCAAACTTCTTTCCAGGGACAACAGCTTCAAAGTGGCGTAGAAGATATGAGCTACCCTACTAGCCGCAATATTGGTGTAAAACTGAGCGTGAGCTTTTAATTTTCAATAAAAAAATGAAATCATTCCATAAGAAAATAACCCTGCTGCTATTCCTTGGTACCACACTTGGCTGTACCAAAGACTTTCAGGAAATCAATACCAATCCTAACGCGCCCGTGGATGTGCAACCGTCGCTTTTGTTCCGCAAGGTACTCTTTGATTACGGTGAGCAAATGTCCTACGAAGCCTTTGTGGCCGGCAACTTGCTGGGACAATATTTCACGGCCATCGATTTTAACTTGTTTGACCGCCACAGCCTGACCGAGCCCCAATACGGTGGTAATCCCTGGCCATTTATGTATACCAATCTCCGGGACAACGAGATTCTACTGGAAAAATCAAGGGCCAACCCAGCCTTTGCCGTGTACGAGGGTCCTGCCCTCATCATGAAAGCTTACATGACCGCGGGTTTAACTGATCTCTACGGCGACGTTCCATATAGCCAGGCACTAGCCGGAAAGGAAGGTATCATTTCTCCTACCTACGATAGTCAAGAAGCAATATTCACCGCATCGGGAGGCCTACTTGATAATCTAAGCAAGGCCATTACCTCCATCCAAAACTACAAGGGAGCTACTCCCCTGGAAGGCGATATTCTTTACAATGGCAATCGGACGAAATGGATACTGTTTGCTAATTCACTACGCATCAAGTACCTGATGCGCATATCGGAAAAGGTGGACGTAAAAGCGCAATTGCAGACAATCTTTAACGAGGGTAATTATATTAAGGCTAGTACAGATAATGCCCAGTTTAAATTTACTGCTTCTCAGCCCACCAACTTCCGGATGGCCACCGCCCGTATTGGCGATTATAACCTCTTCATTATGTCCAAAACAATGGAAGAAAAACTTGCCGAATTACAAGACCCACGGATAGGCGTTTATTTCCGCCCAACGGCTGCTAACCCAACCCAGTACAAGGGTTTGCTCAATGGCCCGGATGCTTCCAAGCTGTCCATTTCTATTTCCAACTACTCGCTGACGGGTTCAGTTTTTCGGGAAAATTCCGACCAGCTGTATGCTAATTATAGTACTGCTTATGAAACAAGCTTTTTGCTCGCCGAGGCGGCGGAAAAGGGCTTAATTGCGGCCTCCGCGAAGGAATTATATGAAAAAGGGATTACTTTGGCATTCAGTTACTGGCGGACCAGCTTACCCGCATCCTATTTAACCAGCGAGAAAGTGGCTTACAAAACCAATGGTCAGAACCCAGTTGAACAAATCATCACCCAGAAATGGCTGGCCAACCTGAACAATGGCTATGAGGGCTGGAATGAATACCGAAGAACGGGCTTTCCAAAGCTAAAAACGATATCAGCCAGCCTGAACAATAATTTGATACCTATCCGGATGCCCTACCCCAACAGTGAAAGTGCGCTCAACGGGGTCGAGTTCAAAAAGGCTGCTGACAAAACCCAAGGCAATAGTGTGAATGTACCAGTTTGGTGGGCAGCACAATAAGAAAGCTACATAAATTCTATACAACTATTTACATATCAAATACTTGCAAAAAAATAATCGCTATAATCTAATAGCTGACAGCTACATAGCTATGATTTATCATGTACTAAATAGTCGAAGAAGCCGCAAGCCAAAAGCCCATCGCCAATAGCTATATGACTGTCTATACTACCCAATGGGTACTAGTACTTGTGTCGAGCATTATCCTGTACTTCATTTCTCCCCTTTCAAAAACCGCTGCTGAATTTTTTCAGGGTAACCGACGCGAAAGAGCCCCCAACACGGTATTTCTGACGAGTAGTCTGGTAATTTCCTGGCTCTTTGCCAAGTCTATAACGAATGCCGCTAACTTGGGCCAAAGTTTTGGCTTGGTAGGCGGAGTGGCCTATGCTGGGTACTATCTATCCTTTATCGTAGCGGGATTCGTCATTGTTCAGCTTCGTAACAAAGGAGGCTACCGAAGTATCCACCATTTTCTGGAAAGTAAATTTGGCCGGATGGCGGTTGTCGTCTTTACCTTCCTGATCATTATACGTCTCTACAACGAAATCTGGTCTAACACCATCGTTATCGGTACCTATTTTGGTGAAACGGGTACATTCAGTTACTACGCCGCCATTGTTGTATTTACCCTCCTTACTCTTGCCTATACCCTCAAAGGGGGTATGGGTAGCTCCATCATGACGGACGTAATTCAGATGGCTTTGTTCATAGTGCTGCTTGGGGTCATCATGGGTTTCATTTTACCGGAACAAGGCGGAACCATCCAGCCATTCATAAGCAGCGGAACCTGGGATATGGGTCATGGGCTTGACCTTTTACTCGTAGCCGTAATTCAGTGTTTTAGCTATCCCTTTCACGATCCGGTCCTGACCGACCGTGGGTTTATATCTGACACCAAAACTACCCTAAAATCCTTTTTATGGGCGGGTGCCCTTGGGGCGGCTTGCATTATCTTTTTTAGTTTTGTGGGCATTTTTGCTCGTTTGCAGGGTTTGGAAGGAGAGGCACCGGTGGCAGCGGCCAAGTACTTTGGCGCTCCCATGCTCTTGCTCATGAACCTCATCATGGTTACCTCCGCTTCCTCTACGCTCGATTCGTCCTTGGCTTCTTTCTCTAAGCTCATCAGCATCGATTTATCGCGTAGTCCGATCCCAAAGGTTTCTACCGGACGCTTGGCCATGATTGCTCTGACGTTACTAGGTACTATTCCGGTTTTCTTTGACCCCACCATACTGTCGGCTACTACGATCAGTGGTACCGTTGTATTGGGTTTAGCACCGGTTTTTTTGTTCTGGAGCAAAGAAGTACCGCGCATTGCCTTTCATTTATCGGTTGTGGGTGGGTTATTAATTGGGGGCATATTATCGTTCAGTACCCTTCCTGACTTCCTTATATTCACCGAAGGGAAGTACGCTTCTTTACTGAGCGTGAACATTATTACCAGCACTTACTGTTTCTCAGTATACCTCATCAGTATCCTTTTTAATAAAAAACCCCATGAATGACGCAGTCATTACCAAATCCTTAGGAGAGCTGACCGGCCCAATATTGGTATTTGGAGGCCCTTATTCTAATCTGCAAGCATTGACCAAACTCAAAGGCATTGCGTTGCAAAAGGGCATCTCTCCCACAAATATTATCTGTACGGGAGATATCATTGGCTATTGTGCGCAGCCCGAGGAAACGGTCCGGGTGGTGAAGGAGTGGGGAATTCATTTCATACAGGGTAATGTGGAGGAAAATATTATTGCGGGAGAGGATGATTGCGGCTGTAATTTCAACGAAGGAAGCCGATGCGACCTTTTTTCCCAGAATTGGTTTCCCTTTGCGGCCCGTTCTGTTTCGGATCAAACCCGGCAATGGTTGGCTACCATTCCCCATCGTTTAAGGTTTAGGTATGCAGGAAAAACCATCGGGGTAGTACACGGTTCAGCTACCAATATTGCCGAGTTTGTGTTTAAATCTACTCCCTGGGAAGTAAAGGCGCAAACCTTTAAAGCCATGGGAGCTGAGGTTATTTTAGCCGGACACTCCGGGTTACCCTTTGCGGATAGTACTAACGGCAAGCACTGGATTAATGCCGGAGTAATTGGAATGCCCGCCAACGACGGTACTCCGCGAGTGTGGTACCTACTCCTGGATGACTCTACCGGAGAACTAACCTTTGCTTTTAAGTCATTCAACTACGACAACCGTCAAGCAAACCAGCTGATGGTAGAAAAAGGCTTACCGAGCAGTTATGCCCAAACATTACTTACTGGCATTTGGGATAATTGTGAGATTTTACCGGAGGCTGAAAAACAATTGCAGGGGATTGAGATTGGTAATGAGGCACTTTCATAAATGCCAAAGCACCTCTAAGAGTTCGACGTTGATCGTAGCTACTCAAACTGAAATGCAAAATAGGTACAACTACCCTTCCCGGTATTCCGGATTGCGTGCGGTACGTTGGATTGCAGGAAGATAATATCGCCTATTGCCGCCGGAATCCACTTTCCGTCAATACTTTCCTCCGCCTCGCCGTCAATGAGTAGTAGTATCTCCGCTGCTTTATGGGTGTGCGGTGGATGGCTCATCAAACCTTCATTAAGAGTAGTGATATGCATTTCAAATCGCTCTGATTGGGCCGTAGCGCGATCAAACACATTTCGACGCCCTCCCTTTTCGTTGGTTTTGTAGGCTAGCTCATTCCAGTGCTTCACAAAAGACCCACCCGCCCCTTGGCCCCTTTTAGCGTCAACCTGAGGTGTTTCATAGCGCATCACATAGTAGCTGACCGGGCCATTCCCGCCATTCACAAAACCGTGTTCATCACCCGGCATCATCACAGCGACACTACCTGTTTCCAAAAGTTCTGTTTTACCCTCAATCGTTACGCGCAGGGTACCTTCCTTCACTATAATCAATTCCTCGTCGGCATGTGAATGCCCCGCATGGGCTGCATGCCCGACCTCCACCGTCGTGGCGTGTATTTTCACGTGCGTAAAAGCCGGGGTAGCGCCTTCTACCAGTTGTCTACTTTGAGAATTGGCATTTTTCTCAATCGTCGCTCCTTCCCAACGATACACATCAGAAATTATCTGAGCATCTTGGGCACTCACAGGAAGTGACACTACTAGTAGAAGTAAAAAAATATACCGGGATTGCATAATTGTAGGTTCGTTATCTTGAATAGATTATCAAAGGGATGTACAGCTATTAACCTACTTACCTTGACTCCAAAGTCGGCAATATTTTGTTACTCGCTTTAAAAACTGGCACCAATCGTTTAACTCAAATTCCTTGTTGAAACAATTTTTTCAAAAATTGATTTCTATCTTTAACCAGTTCTTTCATCAAGGGCTGCCTATTTTTCATCCTATAACCCATTAACCATGTTCAAAAATTACCAGGCAATAAGCATTGCCTGCTTGCTTGCCCTTACTCAGGCTTGCTCAGTGAAACAGGCGCCTCAGCAGTCTTCTAATGCACCCAAAGCCGTAGAAACAGCAAAGGCGGAGGCACCAAAAGCCGAGAGTCCAGAAAGGGCCAAACCTGCCGCCAAAGGAGGCATGAAGAGCTATAAAGAAATCGTAACGAAAGAAGCGGTAACCGACGAAGGCCTGTTTACGATTCATAAAGTAGGCGATAAATACTACTACCAAATCCCCGATTCTCTTTTGACCCGTGATTTCCTGTGGATTACCCGTTTTGTGGGTTTGCCCTCCGGACTAGGTGGTGGGTACGTCAATGCTGGTTCTTCGGTTAACGAGCAAATGGTAGAGTGGCGAAAATTTGGGGATAAAATACTCCTTAAAAATAAATCTTACCGTTCCATTGCGGCCGATTCCTTACCAATTAACTTATCGGTGCAAGCCAATAACTACCAGCCAACTATTTATGCCTTTGATATTGCGGCTCTAACTCCTGACTCAGCTGGCTTCCTGATTGAAGTCACTAAGTTTTTGAGTAGCGACGTAAAAGCATTCAGTGGGTTGGATGCCGACATGCGCCGTACCTACAAAGTAACCCGGCTGGACGATAGCCGTAGCTTTATTCAAAGTGCAAAGAGTTTCCCTATGAACATTGAAGTAAAGCAAGACTTTACGTTCGACGCGGCTGAGCCACCGTCCAACTCCGAGACTGGCGCTATCAGTATTCTGATGAATCAGTCGATGGTACTGCTTCCAAAGACCGCAATGCAACCCCGCGTCAATGATTACCGGATTGGTTACTTTACCGTTCGTCAGTTTGATTACGGCTCCGAGGCCCTCAAAGCCGACGAGAAAACCTATATCCGCCGTTGGAAACTGGTACCAAAAGATATCGCCGCCTACAACCGGGGCGAACTGGTAGAACCCATTAAGCCCATCGTTTACTACCTGGATCCGGCTACTCCCGAAAAGTTGCGTCCTTACATCAAAGCCGGCGTAGAGCAGTGGCAGGAAGCTTTCGAAACTGCTGGTTTTAAGAATGCCATCATTGCCAAATACCCCCCTACTCCCGAGGAAGATCCGGATTTTAGCCCCGAGGACGTTCGCTATTCGGTCATTCGTTACGTAGCGAGTACAACCCGCAACGCCGTAGGACCGAGCGTATCGGATCCACGTTCCGGCGAGATCATTGAGAGTGATATTATCTGGTATCACAACCACCTGCGCTCATACCGGAACCGCTATTTATTGGAAACGGGTGCCGCCAATATAACCGCCCGAACCCTCGAAACTCCCATCGACGATTTGGGAGAAATGATGAAAGAAGTAATTACGCACGAAGTTGGTCACGCCTTGGGTCTTCCGCACAACATGAAGGCAAGCTCGGCTTATCCTACCGATTCGTTACGTTCCGCGGCATTCACGCAGAAGTACGGTATTGCGGCCACCATCATGGACTACGCCCGTTACAATTACGTAGCCCAACCGGGTGATCAGGGAGTACGGTTCGTTCGTCAACTCGGGCCTTACGATCATTATGTGATCAATTGGGGCTATCGTTACCTATCTAGTGCTACAAATGCCAATGAAGAAGTACCGACTCTATCACAATGGATTAATGAAAAATCCGGTAACCCTATGTACCAATTTGGTAGCGGAAGCGGCGGATTTGATCCTGACAGCCAAACCGAAGGTATCGGTGCTGACGTAGTAAAGGCAAGTGATTATGGTTTGAAGAACCTGAAAAAAGTTGCTCCTAAACTGTACGACTGGACCGCCGGACAAACTAACGATTACGATGATCTGGACGAACTTTACGGTGAGCTACTAGGAGTTTGGAGCCGCTTTGTGGGGCATGTAGTTACTAACGTAGGTGGTGTACACGAAGACCGCAAAAAGCCAAATCAGGATGGGTATATTTTCACCCCAGTAACCGCGAAGGAGCAAATTGCCTCGCTTGACTGGCTGTTGACCAACGCCTTCACTTCTCCCGAGTGGTTGCACCAAACCAAGATTGCGCGTAATATTCACCACGCCAGCCACGTAGAGAGTATTCGTAGCTTACAGGAACGTCATTTGAATAGCTTATTATCAGCCGACCGAATGGCTCGTTTGATGGAAAACGAAGTGAATGATGTGAATTACAACGGCCTTGATATGCTGCGTCAACTCCAAAACGGAATTTGGAGTGAACTCCAAAACGCCAGAACGATTGATATCTATCGTCGTAACCTGCAAAAGGCCTACATTGACCGCATGAATACGATTCTGAATATTGACCCTCCGCGCGGGCGTGGTAACTACGGTACCCCGGTGAATGTGAGTCAGTCGGATATTCGTTCTATTGCCAGAGGTGAACTGGTGAAATTGCACCAACAACTAAAAGCCTCCCAAAATCGATTCCGTGATGACTTATCAAGGTATCATATACAAGATGCAATTGTCAGGATAGAAAAGATCCTCGATCCATCCAAAAGCTAATTTGAAAGCCCCTCCTACCCGAGGGGCTTTTTTTATACCCCTTGAATTTCAATTCTGTAGCGGGTAAAAAAAGGTTTTCTAACCCTTACTGTTGATACTACTGTACCTCCTTAAACCAAGATTACTTTATGAAAAAATTATTCCTTTTTACTCTCCTCACGTCGGTAGCTTTTCCGTCATTTTATGCAAAAGCGCAAAGTTTACCGTATAAGAAGTCACAACCCATAATCACCTTAGTTGATCAATATTCTGATGCCAGGGAAAGACAGGATACCCTATTGCTTAAAAGCATACTTACCTCAGATATAGATCAACTAGTTTCAACGGGCGAGTGGCGGGAGGGTATTAAAGGTTCTATGGCGGGAATGGTACGGAGCTCGGCAACTTCGCCGAATAGTCGGATCTTAAAAGTGGAAAAGGTACGATTTATTACCAAGCGTAGTGCCATCGCTGATGCCCGGTACACCATACAAAACTCCGACGGTTCCACCCGTGAAATGTGGAGTACTTTCATCGTCGTAAAACCAAAAGGTAAGTGGTTAATTTCAGCAATCAGGAATATGCTTCCCGCTGCTCAGCGGTGAAAGTGCAGCAATAGTTCTTCCTGGTTTAATATAATTCTCGTACGTCTACCTACTCACGATGAAAACCTCTAAGATTTATCCAAATGAAAAAGTGCCATTTCCTCTCCCTCATCTTTATTGTTTCGACTCAGCTGAGTTATGCTCAGATGCAAAATATCAAATTAAGTGAAAGCACTGTCATAAACCGTGTTTACGCCGGTTTAAAGTCAAACCTGATTTTCCTAACTGATACCTTACAAGTAATACCCCAGGCTTCATTCCGAATCGGAACACTACTCACACAACGCATATCAAATACCTTTCAGGTGGAATCACAGGCTTTCATTCAATTGGCTAACTATTCCACTGTGCTATCCATTCCCACTTTCGAGTTAATAGCCAAATTGAATGATAAGGTGCAGCTACGAATTGGGCATCTGATTACACCTACCACCACTCTCAGGCCAAATCCAACCACTTGGCAAAGTCAGGTAGAAACGTACGCCCAAACAAGAATAACCGGGGCTAAGCCAGGCGCTAATATTCGATATGCTGGTCCTAACCTTTTACTGGAATATGGTATCCATAACCATGCTGGTGTATGGGCTAATCATTTCAGGGTTGACTATAAAAAAGTTTGGCTGGCAGGATACGTACTCGCGAATGGCGAGTACTTTATTGCCACAAAGATTACGAATAACAAGGTTGATTTTGTGGCTAATTATTCAAGTGTACTTAACGAATCTGCTACATCTCTTTTTTACAATTTGACAACTAGATATACACTTTATACTGATTTGAATTATAAACACGGAACTGGTACTACCGATATTGCGCACCTGGGCGTAAGAAGCTATTATGAAAATACGGACTATCATGTCAAAGGCTTTTTTGGCATTGGTTACGATATTGTGCCAAAGCTTATTACAGCCCAATTTTTTATTCACTTACATTGAACATAAGGCAAGGCATCAGGCTATTTGGTTTCCAGGGCATTATTAAACTGATTTTTTAATGTCAATATAACTGGCTACTTTAAGTAAAAACCAACTATGTACTAAAGCATAATTAGTTTGTATTATTAATTGATGTTACGCAAGTCTGTTTTTATCCAAAGGAAATATTGCCTGTGTGTTTTAGTTTGATAGGACTTTCGCAAAACTGAAATTTTATTAACTTATGGGATGAAAACAACGCGCGAACTTTACTGCCAGTACCTTCTTTCGAGCCAAGTCAACTACACCTGCACGAATCTGGCTGACCATTTTGCCGACCTGACCCAC
>JBDNFP010000166.1:0-9831 GCA_041689775.1 Spirosomataceae bacterium | reverse complement strand
TTTTAGTACTGATTCAGGTTCAACCGACCACAAAGGTTACTAAATACGAGACTTTTTTCTAAACTTTTACCATATTTTATATAATTATAAGAGTATTAATTTTTATAAGAAAACCCTGCTTACTTATATTTAGCAGTAAGGAAAAAACTCAGAAGAATGGCAAAACAAAAAATTGAGACCGTCAGTGAGCTCATTTATTATTCGTACGCAAACTTAGCTATGGCGCACATGGCTGTTGAAAAGAAGCAAGAAAAATATGGTATGCTCAACTATATGATTCGGGCCAAATTATTCAAAGGCCTGAAAGATGGAACAATGAGTATGCGGACGATTTTTGATGATGAGAAGATTAAGCTACAGACAGGTCAGATTTGTAATTACTGTGGATCTTCCCATAAACTAGCCTTAGACCATATTTTTCCCCAGAGGTACGGTGGACAAGATAATGCCGAGAATCTAATTTTTGCATGTAGAACGTGTAATAGCTCAAAAGGGAAGAAGGACTTGATGGAGTGGATGATTTATCGAGAGAGGTTCTTACCCTTGATGGTAATCAGGCGCTATCTCAAACTGACTTATACTTATTGTGCCCAAAATGGACTGCTCGACCGAACTATTGAGGATTTAAAAGACATGGAACTGCCTTTTAAAATTGACCTTCTACCAATGAAGTACCCCAAACCCAACGAGCTAGTGCTCAATATTCATAATCCAATGAACCATTAAATAGATCATGAAATGAGGAAGCCGTTAAAAATAGGCCAAAAAGAATACAAATTTAAGAAGGATGCGATTGCTCATTACCGGGCCATTCTCAACTCATATGATTTTAACCAATCGTTGAATCCAACAGATTTCGATGATCTTATTGACTTACTTGATTACGATTACCTGAACTACTTGGCTGAAAGTGAAATTTCAGACGTCCAAAGCAACGGGATTATTGACACAAGGTCAGAAGTAGAGAATGACGAAAATATTGAAGATGAATTGATTATTGAATATATTGAAGTGTCTAAGGTTCAGTTTAATACAAAATGTTTTGAGGTCTTTTATAGTGATAAGTCAAGTCTATATATGTCGTATTTAATGATTATCAATAAAACTCATTATACCCCCGAAAAATTATTTACTATTGCATGTAGAAACTCTACATATGATGATATTAGAGCGGTTAAACAGGCATATTTTGAAAAGAATTCAGTGAAGGGTCATGTGAAATGCCAAGAAACAGGAATTTTATCAAAATGGACAGAACTAGTTGTTGATCATAGGCAGCCAAATACATTTTCGGTTATAGTAGATAGGTTCAAGGAGGTTTGCAAAGTAGATATTGACTCAATAGAATACATATCAAACGAGCAAAATCATATTATTTTCAAAGACAGTAGTTGGACTGAAAGTTTCAGGAAATATCATACCGAGAAAGCTAATTTGAGACTAGTACGGTCGGAGTGTAATTCTAGCAGAAGTGGTATGGGAAGACTCAAAAGAACTCCCAAAGATTTGACTATTGAATGAGAAGTCATGTTACCAAATTTAACGACCGCATGAATAAGCAAGACATACGATGGAAGCAGCGTTTTCAGAACCTCGAAAGGGCCTATTTGCGTTTACAGGCGGCTGTTAAAACAGAAAATCCATCGGATTTGGAAAAAGCGGGTATTATTCAGGTATACGAGTTCACTTTTGAGCTAGCTTGGAAAACCGTCAAAGATTATCTAGAAGAGAATCAGGTGTCCGTGAAGTTTCCGCGTGATACCATTAAAGAGGGATTCAAATACGAACTCCTGGACGGGGATATCTGGATAGACATGCTGGAAAAACGAAACCTGATGAGCCATACCTACGACGAAAAAAATGCAGAATTGGCTTATAGACTCATTGTCGGCACGTACTTTGAAGCTATTAATGAAGTATACCAGAAACTTAGACGTGAGCTATGAACCTCTTCGGAATTTCACAAAGAAGCTTCGGTTTGATTCGGGAGGCTTTTCAAAAGTACCCCGAGGTGGAGGATGTATTAATTTTTGGCAGTCGGGCCAAGGGTACGCACCGGCCGGGCAGTGATATTGACCTTGCTATTATCGGGACAAAATGCAGCGAGCACACGGCTCTCAACATTGCCGGCTATCTGAATGAGGAAGTACCCATCCCTTACTTTGTGGATGTAGTACACTACGACGGCCTGAAACATCAGGACCTGAAAGCACACATTGATCGGGTTGGAAAATCTCTGTTTGGTGATGGAGAACCAAAGCATATATCCTGATCCTTGGTAAAAGCGAACCCTTTTGCGGAAGGTTTTTGGAATTTTTTGAAATCAGATTCCGCAAAATTCCGACGGTAGGGCATGATTCCTCGCAAAGCAACCCAAAAAATTCTTGAATCAGCCCCCGTTCAGAGCCAGAAATTATTTCGTAAACCTCATGGTAGGCAAAAACATAATCGTTACATCATTTAAGTAGGATATCCTTTGGTGTATTCTGGATAAAACACACAAATACTTGCAATTTTCATGAATTGGGCTGAACTTTGCGATCCCGTAATCAAAACCGAACGCCTGATTGAAATCTAACGAACGACATATTAGCAAGATAATGAGCAGCTTATTGGCAGCTTTGATGCTGTTGGTGGCCGTTGCTGGTAAGTCATGGTCGGTTTCCTCTATTTCGGAGGTAAAAGAAAAAACGGAGCAAACTACCAATAAAACATCCGATGACTCAGCTAGCCTAAGCGAATTATCATTGCATGCGGTTGTTATTCCGGCGGTGTCTTTCGACTTCGAAAAGGCGCTTTTTGTACTGCCTTATCTGTTTCAGTACAGTGTTCAGCAGAAAATAGCGGTGCCTTTGGCTTGTCGTATCCCATTTTATTACTTCTCCTACTTTCAGCATGTTTTTGGGCATCACATTGCGCCCAACGCTCCCTAGTTTTATTGTTCATTACAAGGTTGGGTAGACTTTAAAAGTTTGCTTCATGACCTGTTGTTTTGATAAATACCACAGTCAGGTTATTTATCCATTTCCTTTTTGAACACATTATCTACTAATAAATCATGCAGAACAAAACTGGAATAATTGCACTGGCAATAGTTTTGGCACTTATAAGTGTTTACTATCTGTCATTTACATTTGTAGCCCGAGGCGTCAAAGCCGACGCGGAGGCCTACGCCACCAATGCCGAAGGCAAGGTGGATTACACCAAAAAGCAAAGCTACATTGATTCACTGTGGCGCGAAGAGGTTTACATTGGTCATGCCCTACAAGAGGTGATGGAGCGGGAGCTTGGTCTTGGTCTTGACCTGCAAGGCGGTATGCACGTGGTACTTGAAGTAGCACCTACCGAAATCATCAAAGGTCTTGCCGGAGGTAACGCTCGCAGCGCACAGTTTCAGACCGCTTTGAAAAACGCGGAAGAGGCTCAAAAAAGTAGCCAAAGTAGTTTTGTGAGCCTTTTTGTTACCGCCTATAAAGAAGCTGCCCCTAATTCTAGCCTGGCGAGTGTATTTGCTAACAGTGCC
Organism: Spirosomataceae bacterium; assembly: GCA_041689775.1. Lineage (GTDB taxonomy): Bacteria > Bacteroidota > Bacteroidia > Cytophagales > Spirosomataceae > JBDNFP01. The sequence continues at coordinate 6,308 of JBDNFP010000166.1, read as the reverse complement.
AACCGGGCTAAGATCAACAGTACTTCTTCTGACTCGGAAGTAATCGCACTTTTGAACGAAGAAGTTGAAGGAGCGATTGACCGCGCATTCAAGATTATTCAGGCTCGTGTAGATAAGTTTGGAGTAACGAATCCGAACCTGCAACGTCTACCCGGAAAAAATCAGATTCTTGTTGAGCTTCCCAGTGTAGATAACCCTGAGCGAGTACGTCGCCTGCTTTCTGGCGCTGCGAAGCTTGAATTTGCCGAAGTATACAATACCAATGAGGTAGCTAGTGGCCTGGATGAACTTGGTGCTTACCTAACTCGTGAAGATGCGGCTGAGAAATCTTCTCGCCCCGCTACGGCAGCGGCTGATACTACCAAGGCCGCGGCCGGAAGTAGCCTCGAAGCCCAGCTAGCCCAAAGAACTGATTCTACTCAGGCAGATACCTCTGCTTTGGCTGCTCAAACGGCTGCTTTGACTAACCTATTTGTTCCCCTTCCTCAGGGTCTAGGCGTTTATTTGAAAGATACTGGCCGTGCCGGAGAAATTCTTCGCCGTGCCGAAGTTCGTTCGATGTTCCCGTCTGACCTGGTATTTATGTGGGATCGTAAGGGTATTGATGGGGTAAACGGACAGCAGATTCTGCAACTTTACTTTATTAAGAAGCCCAATAACAAAGCGCCTCTCGAAGGTGACGTTATTGTGGATGCTACCAACGACTACGATGAGCGTGGCCGTCCTGAGGTGAGCATGCGTATGAATGGTGAAGGCGCACGGAAGTGGCGTACCCTGACTGCCAACAACGTGGGTCGTCAGATTGCTATCATCCTGGACAATCAGGTATATACTGCTCCTAACGTAAACGGCGAGATTCCCAACGGAAATTCAAGTATCTCCGGAAGCTTTACTGTAGAAGAAACCAAAGATATGGCCAACGTACTGAAAGCAGGTAAGCTACCTGCCCCTACTAATATTGTAGAGGAAGCAGTGGTTGGTTCGACGCTTGGTTCGGAAGCCGTAACGGCGGGTGTCCTGTCGTCAATTATTGGTCTCATTGTAGTATTAGTATTTATGGGCGCTTATTACAGCCGTGCCGGTTGGATCGCTGATATTGCTCTTTTTGTTAACTTGTTCTTCCTGATGGGAGTGATGGCGTCCCTTGGCGCGGTACTTACGCTGTCGGGTATTGCGGGTATTGTACTGACCATTGGTATGTCGGTGGATGCCAACGTACTTATTTACGAAGGAATTAAAATAGAGCTGGAAGCCGGAAAGCCTTTCCCGCAAGCGGTAAGAGATGGTTTCAAGAATGCGCTATCGGCAATTATTGACTCCAACGTCACTACCCTTTTGACGGGTGTGATCCTGTTTGTCTTCGGTACGGGCCTGGTACTCGGCTTTGCGACCACGCTGGTTATTGGTTTGCTCACCTCGTTGTTTGCCGCTATTTTTATTACACGGTTGCTTTTGGAAGCTACGATCAAGCGAGGTAAAACGTTGAAATTTTACTCTGGTCTGACTAAGAACTGGTTCAAGGACACCAACTTTGACTTCGTAACCCAGCGCAAGCGCTTCTATATTGTATCATCTGCTATTATTGCCATTGGTATCGGGTCCTTCATTTTTAAAGGATTTGGCCTGGGTATTGATTTCAAGGGTGGTCGCTCGTACGTAGTGCGTTTTGAGAAAAACGTAAGTACCGACGAAGTACGTAAAGCAATGACTGACGCGCTTGGTACCGCTCCCGAAGTAAAAACATTCGGAGGTTTTGATCAGGTGAAAGTGACTACCTCGTATCTAATCGATGATACTTCACCCGAAGCCGATAAGACCGCTGAGACCAAGATCATGGAAGGTGTATCCAATGTGAAGGATAATAACAAAGCTGAGATCGTTAGTTCGGCGAAAGTTGGTCCTACCATTGCCTACGATACTATGATTTCTGCGGTGTGGGCCATTCTGTTGGCAGTTGTTGTCAATTTTGCTTATATCTTTATTCGTTTCCGTCGGTTGGCATTTAGCTACGGTGCGGTAGCCGCCCTTTTCCACGACGTAATCGTACTGTTAGCCATCTTCTCTCTGTTCAACGGTTGGTTGCCTTTTTCGCTGGATATTGACCAGGCGTTTATTGGTTCGGTGCTTACGATCATGGGTTACTCCATGAACGATACCGTGGTAATTTTCGACCGTATTCGTGAATACCTCAACGACAAAGGTGCTAAGAAGGAAAGTATTCCGACGATTATTAATAATGCTTTGAACAGCACGCTAAGCCGTACGGCCGTAACGGGTATTTCTACTATGCTTGTACTGGTAGTACTTCTTATCTTCGGTGGTGAAGTAATCCGTGGGTTTACCTTCTCGATGTTGATCGGAGTAATCGTAGGTACTTACTCTTCCCTATTTGTGGCGGCTCCTATCGTTGTTGATATTCTTCAGCGTGATCTATTGAAAGAGCCTGCCCCGGTGGTAGTAGAAGTTGCGCCATCTGGAAAAAAAGCCAAAGTTTCTAAGGCCTGATTGACTTGAACAAATAGGGGGAGGACCGTTGGTTTTCCCCCTATTTTTATAGGGTATATCGTTGTTCCCTGTTTTTAGACTAGTATTAGTAAATAAAGCATTCATTCATATAATTTTATCCTTTCTACAATGGCAAGTCAACTTTGGATAAAAAAGCCGTTAGACAAGTTAATGGCGGATTCATCAGGTGAAGGTAATCAGCTGAAACGAACCTTGGGGGCACCTAGTTTGGTGGCGTTGGGTATTGGTGCGATTATCGGCGCAGGACTATTTTCCCTCACCGGGATTGCGGCGGCTGAACACGCTGGTCCGGCTGTTACCATTTCCTTCGTGTTAGCCGCCTTCGGGTGTGCATTTGCCGGACTTTGCTACGCAGAGTTTGCTTCGATGATTCCTATTGCCGGTAGTGCCTACACGTATTCTTACGCTACAATGGGTGAGTTTGTGGCCTGGATTATTGGGTGGGATCTCGTGCTTGAATATGCTTTGGGAGCAGCTACGGTCGCCGTGAGCTGGTCGCGCTATTTACTTGAATTTCTCAATGGATTTGGCATACACCTTCCGGTGGAGCTGGTATGCTCCCCGTTTGAGATTGTGAAACTGAGTGACGGAACCATCATCGAAGGTGGAATGATAAACTTGCCTGCCATCCTGATCGTGAGCTTACTTTCGCTACTACTTATCAGAGGTACTCAGGGGTCAGCTTTGATGAACAATGTTCTGGTAATCTTGAAAGTAGCCGTGGTTATAATTTTTATCACTTTGGGATGGAGCCACATTGATCCGGCCAACTACACGCCTTATATTCCCGAAAATACTGGTAGCTACGAGCACTTTGGCTGGTCTGGTATTGCTACCGGTGCTGCCGTAGTATTCTTTGCCTTTATTGGTTTTGACGCGGTATCGACCGCAGCTCAGGAGGCTAAAAATCCACAGCGTGATATGCCCATTGGCATTCTTGGTTCTTTGGTTGTCTGTACCATACTTTACGTACTATTTGCTCACGTAATGACGGGACTGGTTAACTATACTTTGTTTGCGAACGATGCAAAACCCGCCGCAACAGCTTTTGCTAAGACGGGCTATGACTTCCTGCAAAATGCGCTGATATTAGCGATTCTGGCGGGTTATACCTCTGTGATGCTGGTAATGCTACTTGGCCAAAGCCGCGTATTCTATACCATGAGCAACGACGGTCTGCTTCCTCCTTTCTTCCGTGAAATCCACAAGCGCTTCCACACACCCTGGAAAACTAACCTTTTCTTTCTAGTTTTTGTGAGTGCATTTGCCGGATTCGTACCCGTGAGCGATCTGGGGCACATGGTAAGTATCGGTACACTGTTTGCCTTCTGCCTGGTTTGTGCCGGTGTTTGGTTGTTGCGTATTCGCATGCCCGACCTACCTCGTGCATTCAAGACTCCGTTGGTTCCGTTTGTACCGATTATGGGTATTGGGGTATGTTTGTATCTGATGTATTCATTACCCATAGAAAGTTGGTACCGATTGGGTATCTGGTTATTAATCGGATTAGCGGTGTACTTCTTCTACGGTAAAAAGCACAGTAAGATGCGAGAGGAACAATAGAGTATACTTTCTAGAAGAGAGCCCGTGGGTAGTATACTCACGGGCTCTCTTTTGTGTAATTGGGCATTTTTGTAGTAGTTTAGTGATCTGGGGATCTTCAATGTTTTAATTTATTAACCATAACCTTACACTCAACATAATTAATTTATGAGACTAAAAACTTACCTGCTAACACTAATTACTGGTTTGTTGGCTAGCCCATCTTTATTTGCCCAAACAGAGAAAGTAGGCCTGGATAAACAGATTAATGACATAGTACAGCCCGCTACTGACCTGGTAAGTAGTATCGTGTTTTTTCCTATTCAGCTGGGCGATGAAGCTACCACGGCAATGCCCTTAGTGATCATTTTCTTACTCAGCTCCGCTATTTTCTTCACTGTCTATTTTAAGTTTATCAATATCAGAGGTTTTGGAACAGCTATTAAAACTGTAAAAGGTACGTACAGCGATCCTAATGACGCCGGTGAGGTGACTCACTTCCAAGCCTTGACGGCGGCAGTGTCGGGCACGGTAGGGTTAGGTAATATTGCCGGAGTTGCTATCGCCATTTCGTTGGGTGGCCCGGGTGCTACCTTTTGGATGATTCTGGCTGGTTTGTTGGGAATGTCGTCCAAATTTGTTGAATGTACATTGGGTGTTCGTTACCGGGAGATTGGCCCTGACGGTAAAGTGTACGGTGGACCGATGTATTACCTTACCAAAGGTCTAAAAGAAAAAGGCCAGGAAAAACTTGGTAAAGTGTTAGCGGTATTTTTTGCGATCATGTGTATCGGTGGCTCGTTTGGTGGTGGTAACATGTTTCAGTCAAATCAGGCTGCGAAGCAATTCCTTGATATGACAGGTATCGTATCTCCTTCCGCCGGTACTTTCTTTGGTCTCTTTATGGCAGCTATGGTGGCTTTGGTGATCATAGGTGGTATCAAGCGGATTGGCGCTGTTACGGAAAAAATTGTACCATTTATGTGCGGTATTTATGTGGTAGCTGCTTTGGTGGTTATTATCGTTAATGCAGCTAATTTGCCCGCTACGATTAGCAAAATTTTCGGAGAGGCGTTTAGTCCAATAGCTGTTGCAGGTGGTTTTGTTGGAGTACTAGTACAAGGTTTCCGCAGAGCCGCTTTTTCAAACGAGGCAGGGGTAGGTTCGGCAGCGATTGCCCACTCGGCTGTTAAAACGGAGTATCCTGCCAGTGAAGGAATCGTAGCACTACTGGAACCTTTCATTGACACAGTATTGATCTGTACGATGACGGCCATCGTCGTGATTATTACCGGTGATTATAATAAAGCGGGTGTAATGGGTGGCGTGGAAGTGACCTCGCAATCATTTGCTACCGTGATTCCATGGTTCCCCTATGTATTGACAGTGACTGTGGTAATGTTTGCTTTTTCTACCATGATTTCTTGGTCATACTACGGCCTGCAGGCATGGCTATTCCTTTTTGGTAAGACCAAATTCAATGACATTCTTTATAAAGTAATTTTTTGCGTATTTGTAGTGCTAGGTGCAGCGGCTAGCCTGAGTGCGGTCACAGACTTTTCGGACGCCATGATTTTCGCAATGTCAGTCCCCAATCTGATCGGTTTATTCTTCCTCCTGCCAGTCGTAAAGAAAGAGATTGTTCGCTACTCCGACTACATTAAAGGCGGAGAATGGAGACAATTTCATCCTGGATCAAAAGAATAGGTAGTTTATTTTCTTCTCGGTGTAGGCAAATCATCAATTCCCAGCGAAGTAAGGTGGGGGTTGATAATTTGCGTTGTAATCCTTAGTTCAAAATACCGGACACCTTCTACCACAAAGGTATGCGTGTAATATCCTCTTTCCTTTATGTTGCGATAGGCACTCGAATAGCTTATTTCGATGGGCCATCCCTGTGAGCCCAAAGCCATCTGAATGGTGTCAATCGTTTTTTTAAATTCGTAAAGTAGGTAAGCGATCTCCTCGGGGTTGTGAAAGGATTTGCTTTCACCAACGGAACGATGCATACCTCGTATATAGTTTGTTGTCGAGCGGCCATCTAGGTCAAATTGTGGATAAATAGTTCACTTTTTACACAAATACTGATTTTTAGTGATTTTAGTAACGATTAAAAAATAAGATGGTAAAATTGCTTTTCACCTCACGACTAACTTACATTGATCAGCGAAGACGAAATCAGATATTACAGTCAACTGGACGAGCGCCAGCAGCGGGTTTTCCTCGGCTTGAAAGCCAAG
>JBDNFP010000165.1:0-2051 GCA_041689775.1 Spirosomataceae bacterium | reverse complement strand
GCCGCATCCAACGGGCACAGTACCGCCCGCTGTGGCGGGCCAGCTGGGTGAAGTTGATACGGTGGTTGATACTGATACGGTGGTTGATACTGAGGAACAGCATGAGAATATGGCTTAGAAATCGGCGGCGGCACTTGGTCAGCTCGGCTGATTTTGCTACTATTGCGTCGGTAAGGGCTTGCTCTTGCATGGGCGTGTTTTAGTTTGGATTTCAGATACCCAATACTAACACGCCTTTTTTTTACTTGACCTATTTGCCCGAAAATTACCGAACCATTGAAATAATAAAGGCACTGATTTTTAAGGATATCAATAAAATGAAAATTAGATTTTTCCTTTTGACAAGTACGCTTCGCAGTCTATGCATTTACCATTTAGTTCCTAATCACAATCCTATTATAAACCAGTCAGTTGGTTGTAGGTCGGGTGGTAGCATATAATATTGATTACCTAAGATTGAAATTTACGAATCTTAGCCGGAGATTGTGCAGAAGATAAATTCGAACCGCTGTTGCTATGAAGTAGCTAGGAGGATATGCTATATTTGGCTTTTAAAAAGTCAGAGATTCGACAACCTAAACATTTAATTGATGAATAAACTAATACGTAGTGGTACCCTTTGTCTTCTTTTTTCTGGAATGGCGTTCTCATTTGTTCAGGCCCAGGAGGAGGAAGATGGTCCTTCGAAGAAAGAAGTAGCAGTGGCCGAAAAACGCTTTGCTACTGAAATTGAAACATTGGCTTCTAAACCAGAAGTTAAAAAGGCCCTTGATCTATTCAAGGAAAGAAATGTATGGACTCTAAAAAATCTGATCTACCTCACCGAAATTCCGGCGCCTCCTTTTAAAGAGGATAAGCGTGGGTTAGCCTACGCAGAAATGCTGCGAGCGGCGGGTGCGGATTCGGTTTGGATCGACGAAGTTGGCAACGTATTGGCGCTTCGAAAAGGAAAGAAAGGCAACAAAACGGTTGTCCTGGAAGCCCACCTTGACACCGTTTTTCCCGAAGGAACCGACGTGAAGGTAAAATATAGGGGTGATTCTTTGTTTGCGCCAGGCGTGGGCGACGATACCCGTGGTTTGGCCATGGTACTTACCGTATTAGATGTCATAGAAAAGACGGGGGTGGAGACAGAGGCCAACGTACTCTTTATCGGAACCGTTGGGGAAGAAGGCCTCGGCGACTTACGGGGCGTTAAAAAACTGTTCGATACTCCGGGACTAAAAATCGATTCGTACATTGCCATTGATGGCCTTAGTAACACCAGCATAACCCACCGGGGCCTTGGCTCGCACCGGTACAAGGTTACTTTCAAAGGACCGGGTGGCCACTCCTCGGGAGCTTTCGGATTAGTAAATCCGCACGGTGCATTGGCTCGGGCTATCTACTACTTTACCCAAGAAGCAGATAAATTCACGAAGAAGGGAGTAAGAACTACCTATAATGTCGGGATCATTGGCGGAGGTACCTCGGTCAATGCAATTCCTTTTGAATCTTACATGCAAGTAGATATGCGTTCCGAAAGCCCTGCGCAGCTCAATGGTATTGATAAGCTATTTCAGGCCGCCGTACGGCGCGCCTTGAAGGAAGAAAACGCCATGAAACGTTTAGGACCAGACCTTACGGTTGATGTTAAAATGGTAGGTGACCGGCCTTCGGGCAGTATCGATCAGAAAAATCCGTTGGTGCAGCGGGCTATTGCCGCGACCCAGTTTATCAAGGAAGAGCCAAACCTCCGCGTGGGATCTACCAATTCTAATATTCCATTCTCTAAGGGAGTGCCTGCTATCACAATGGGCGCTGGTGGAATGGGGGGAGGTGCGCACTCACTGAATGAATGGTGGAAAGACGACCGTTCTTACCTTGCCATGCAGCGTACTTTATTGATCCTGCTTTCCGAGGCTGGGTTAGGAATCTAATACATAATTACCCACGGATAAGTAGCTGACAGCTATTAGCTTGTAGCTGTTACCTTTTTGTAAATATTTGATATAGAGAATATGGTAGTGTCTATAAAGGGTTGATCATGCAGCGACGGAGTCGCCATAAGT
>JBDNFP010000164.1:0-6811 GCA_041689775.1 Spirosomataceae bacterium | reverse complement strand
GTCGGGCTTATTTATTAATACAACTTAAAACATTCAAATTACTGATTTTCAGATAAATATAATAATTTTACTCTATCTCTAATATTGTTCTACTACTTACTCCATCCGATCTAGGTAAGCACGTTGCAAGTTTCTCCGGTAAGTATCAGCCGTTTCTTTGGTGCTGAGTTCTGTCCAGATACCATTTCTTACGTCGCTCATGAGTGATAGTAGAGGGTAAGCATTGGAACCATTCAATGTTTGATTCTCAATGACTCGTGACATTCTGCCTGGTTCGAGAATGTTATTCAACACTCTTTCCTGCGCACCACGAATACGCTCAACCATTCCAACACCCTCAAAGCGGTTCAATAATTCAGGTTCGATCATCCACTTCGGTGTTTTAAAAGCCTGATTTACCACAAAATCAACCGCTCTTTTTTGCTTTTCCTTTTCAACGTAGGTGTAAACGGCGCCTTCCTGATCGTAGGTCTTATACGTTTCGTAGATACCCCCGATATTGCTAGCTACGTGGCCCATGTATCGATTCCATTGCCCTAGTACCTGGCCGTACAATTCTTCTAAATCAGAGAAGTCTTTGCCTTTTCCGCTGGTCCAGGTCAATAAATTTGGAAGTATTCTTTTCAGATTTAGAATACCATATTCACTTGATTTCATAGAGTCATCCCCAATATCTTCTGTTTGGGAGCGAGGGTCGATCGGGTTAGAAGTCTGACGTCCGTAACGGTACATCGGATTATCAGCTTTGGCTAATATCCATTTGTCGAGAGTTTCTTTTTCATCTTCGGGCTGCTTGGCGCTGGTGATTGGGCGGTACCCCCACTCAACTGCGTACATGTCGTAAGGGCCTACGTTTGGCATCAATGACACCCCTTCATCTCCTGGCTGAGCCACATAATTGAAACGGGCGTAATCCATAATAGAAGGAGAGACGTTGAACTCCTTCGTAAAGGTAGCCGAGCGTAATGAGTCAAAGGGGTAGGAGGCACTCGCGCCCATGTTGTGGGGTAGTCCTAGCGTGTGTCCAACTTCGTGCGAAGAAACGAAGCGAATTAGACGGCCCATAACCTCATCCCTAAATTTAGGAGTTCGGGCATCTGGGTTAATGGCAGCTGTTTGAATAAAGAACCAGTTACGGATCAGATTCATGACGTTGTGGTACCAACCAATATCACTTTCCAGGATTTCTCCCGAACGGGGGTCATGTATGTTGGGACCGTAGGCATTTTGAATATCTGAGGCAAAGTAACGAACAACCGAGTAACGTACATCCTCCGGACTGAACTCAGGATCTTCCTCCTTGGTAGGCGGGTACTTGCAAATAATTGCGTTCTTGAATCCAGCTTTTTCAAAAGCTGCCTGCCAGTCTTCTACACCTAGCTTGATATAAGGGCGCCATTTTTCCGGAGTTGCTGGGTCGATGTAATAAACAATCTGCTTTTTGGGCTCTACGAGTTCACCCCGTTGGAAGGCTGCTTCATCTTTGGGCTCTAATCTCCAACGCACAATAAATTCCCGCTGATCGGCCTTTTGCTCATCCAAACCATAGTCATTTTGTCTTACCGAGAAGAAACCAACCCGCTGGTCTTTCAACCGGGGCATCATTGGTTTTTTTGGCAGCAGAATTAGTGAATGATTCATTTCCAGTGAAATAGCGCCGGTTTCTGAATTTGAAGGAGCATCCGATGCATTATAGGTCAGGATATTACGTGCCTCAATGTTGAGAGGATAGCTACGGATCGTATCAAGAAATGTACGCTTGCTGTCCAGACTGTTGGCTTTGTACTCAGTACGACGACGCTGATCTAGTCCCAATAGCTTTACATCCGAAGTAAATAAATCGCTAATTTCAATAAGGGTATTGGTTGAGTCGGTTTTCGATGCCTTTACTTCAAAAGAAGCGATAATGGGCTCAAAGTTTGAATTTTTAACTGCTTGATAAATGGGTAGTTCTTCGCTTGCTACATTGCGGTAGGATACCATCCGCATCAATACTTTCTTATCTTTCAGTTCCCATCGGATTACCGATGTGTTGACCTCTTCTCCGCCGTAGCCGATGTTCGTGGCTGTCTTAGCGATGCGCGTTACGAGCAGCATATCGCGGTTGAAAAGCGAATCCGGCATCTCGTAGTAGTAGGAGTCTTCTACTTTATGAACCGCGAATAGGCCAGCGTCTGTTTTGGCTTTCGCTGTAATGAAATCTTTGTAAGTTTTCGGAGCTTTGCTAGCTGCTGCTGGTTTTGCCGCCTCTGTTGTTGTTTCAGGAGAGGTACCTTTCTTTTTCTTTTTCTGGGCGAGACCAGGCGTTGCCAACTGGGCACAGAAAATAAATAAGAGGGCAGGGATAAGTTTCTGCATCGGGGTTTAGAATCGGTTTAGTTCAGTTAGTCAAACTATAACTGTAGGAACAGTTGTTTAGGCTTTCCTAAATAAAAATTGATTTCTTTCACCAGTTGGACAGGTATTGCATCGAAAATACCGTATCATTGAGTTAAACTTAGATGGAAATGGAGCAAACAATTTCAAAGGCAGCACTCATCGTTGGTGCCACTGGACTCATTGGTAATCAGTTGCTTGATCTGATCCTTGGCAATGAAAACTACGAGGAAGTAAGGGTTCTGGTAAGAAAACCTTTGGGTCGACAGCACCCTCGTCTGGTGGAAATTGTTTACGATTTTGATAAACCAACAAAAGAGGCTGTTACCGCCGACGATATATTTTGTTGCCTGGGTACTACCATGAAGAAGGCAGGGTCAAAAGAAGCATTTTTTACAGTGGATTACGAATACCCCATGCAAATTGCCCGACTATCCTTGGAAAATGGCGCAAAACGTTATTTGATTGTAACTGCCATGGGGGCTGATCCTGAATCGACCTTTTTTTACAACCGGGTAAAAGGAGAAGTAGAAGAAGACTTACGATCATTGGGTTTTGAGGCCGTACATTTTTTTCGTCCCACACTTTTGTTGGGAAATCGAAATGATAAAAGGTCGGGGGAAACTATCAGTGAGGCGGTTATGCGCTTTTTTGATCCTGTGTTGATAGGACCACTAAAAAAATACCGTTCCATTGAATCCTCGAAAGTAGCAAAAGCCATGTTGGCGCTGGCTCAAAAGTCCCAAAAAGGCATATTTATCCATGAATCAACCGAACTCGAATCTTATTGAGGGTGACGTTCTGATCCGAAATGTAACGGCAGCTGATGCCCAGGCGATCTACCGAATGCTTTGTGAGCTCGAAAACACTGTGTTACCCCTCCCTGAATTCCTTAAAATTTTCAATGCTAACCTAACTGATTCAAACATCAGGTATTTGGTGGCTGAGCTGGAAAGTGACTGTATTGGTATGGCGAGTTGTCATGTTCAGCTTTTGCTACATCATGCGTCTTCGGTGGGAGAAATCCAGGAAATGTTTGTTTATCCTGCTTACCGCTCAATGGGAGTCGGGAAACTGCTTGTTAGAAGTATAATTGACTTTGTCCGCTCAAAAGGTGCCACGCAATTGGAGGTGACGAGTAATAAAATCCGGACCGATACACACCGGTTTTATGAGAAGGAAGGATTTCAGAAAACGCATTTTAAACTGATTTTGAATCACGAATAAAAAAGGGTGCTTCCAAAAAAAGTACCCTTTTTAACTACCCTAAACCTTCAACTAATTAATATTATTCGTAGCGGCGCTCCGCTAGACGGTCACGTTCCCACTCAAAATCATTCTTTTCATAATGGATACCTTTCATTAAGTTTTCCAGATCCCGAGATAACTCTCTGGTTTCTCGACGGGTAAGATTGTGATTTGATAAGTACCGTCGCTCTTTGTGGTTGATGCGTTCGAATTCGTTGAGCAATCGAATTGCTTCTTTACTCGTAAGTGTACCGTTTGCAATCCCATCCGCGATCCTTCCCCGAGCGTCCCGTTGCATTCTGTTTAGGAACATAGCCTCCTCGCGGTCGTTGGCTGATAAACGATCATTGTAGCTCCCCTTGGGATCAACGTTACTCCTCTGATCATACTTTCCCCGATTGGGGTACTGATTTCTATCCGGATAAGAGTCACCTCCCTTGTACTGCGCAAAGGCGGAAGAGGTGATTAATAGTACTAAGACGGCGGTGATTAATTTTTTCATGGCTCTCCGTTGTTTTGGTTTTGTTGGTTAGAGAACCATTTGAGATATGGGTTTAAAAAACACCTTGTTAATAAATGTTAACTGCAAAGAGAGCGTTTGAAACAGAATTTTAGACGGAGGGAAAGTTAGTCTTTATACCAATCCTTCGTTTAGAATTTCTTGGATAGCCATCTGAGCTAGTTCGGCTACCTCCTCGGGCGTCCTACCCTTTGGTTCGATACCCGGCAGAACAGTCCACGAAAGTTTTGAAAAGGACGTTAGTGGGAATAAGCCCGTGGGGTTAAATGCTCCCGTTCCTCTGATCGCTACCGGAACCACGAGGGCATCGGGTGCCTTTTTTAACAGTGCCGATAACCCCCCGGCTCGGAAAGGTTTCATCTCCGCCGAGGCACTCCGGGTACCCTCCGGAAAGATTGCCGCCGCACCTTTTGTGTCATGAATCCGCTTACCAAGCTTAACAATTTCCATAACTGCTTGTTTACCATCTTTACGGTCGATAAGCGCAGCACCTCCGATCCGAAGGTTGTACGAAATACCCGGTATACCTCTGGATAATTCCTTTTTAGAGACAAAAAGTGGATAATATTTGCGCAAAAACCAGATTAAACCGGGGATATCAAACATACTCTGATGATTAGCTATGAAGATAAGCGGACGGCCTTCCGGTATTTTACCCCTTTGTTCGAAAGCTATGCGGGTACCGGTAATGTACCAACCATGGGAAAGGAAAAAATTAAACCAGATCACAGTTTTTTTGTGGGCCTCAATTCCAAACACATTGAAAGCTACTATTTGTACCGCGTGAAATAGCAAGAGACAAACCCCGAAGTATATCAGGTAAATACTACTAAGAAGATAGTCAACTATTTTTTTCATAAACCATTTTTTGGCAAAAATAGTCTAAATGAATCATGTTTGCGAAATTCGGCAAATATTACGTATCTTAAAGTAATATAACGAACTTTGCAGCTACTACCATAAATAGAATAATATGCAACATGAACTTTCCGCCTTGCGCAAAGAAGTAATGCAGTTTGTAGGCCAAAAACTGGATGCTCTTGTGGAGGAATATTTAAAACCAATTGATCAAAACTGGCAACCATCCGACTTCTTGCCGGATTCCAGTAAGGAAGCGTTTTTCTCTGAGGTAAAACTACTTCAAGAAAGTGCCGCTGACCTTCCATACGATTATGTAGCCGTTTTAATCGGGGACACAATTACGGAAGAAGCATTACCAACCTATGAATCCTGGTTAATGGATGTAGTAGGGGTAGATCAAGTTGGCGAACCACAGGGGTGGGCCAAATGGGTACGGGCCTGGACCGCCGAAGAAAACCGTCATGGAGATTTACTGAATAAGTATCTATACCTATCGGGCCGAGTAAACATGCGAGCCATGGAGGTATCTACCCAATATCTGATTGCCGATGGGTTTGATATAGGTACTGGCCGAGATCCCTACAAAAACTTCATTTATACCTCATTCCAGGAACTAGCCACTAATGTTTCGCATCGCCGTACCGCTACGCTTGCCAAACAATTTGGAAATCCACATTTGTCAAAAATCTGTGGAGTGATTGCCTCCGATGAAATGCGCCATGCTAAGGCTTATAAGACCTTTGTGGCCCGGATTTTTGAGGTTGACCCCTCAGAGATGATGCTGGCATTTGAAGATATGATGAGGAAAAAGATTGTGATGCCAGCTCACTTTTTGCGGGAAACGGGCGTAAAAATGGGACAAACATTCTCACACTTTTCCGACGCAGCCCAACGCCTAGGGGTGTATACCACCAATGATTATATCGATATTTTTGACTCACTCATCGCCGAGTGGCAAATTGAAAATATGCGTGATCTGAATGAAAAAGCTGAAAAGGCCCGGGATTATTTGGTAGCACTACCAAACCGGTTACGGCGGGTTGCCGATCGTACCAAGGTTCCCGAATTAGAGTATCAATTCAGCTGGATCGGCTAGTGGAGGCAGTGAATTGGACTATTATAGAGGCTTCAAAGCAAGAAGAGTACTTAGCCGCCATTGAACTATTTAAGGAGTATGTTGCTTCGCTGGATTTTGATCTTAGTTTTCAAAATTTTGACGAAGAACTTACGATAATGCCGGTCATGTATGGTTCACAAACTGGCAAACTCTTCTTAGTCAAATTAGGAAGTGAATTTATCGGTTGTGCAGGCCTGCGCCGAATCGAAAATGATATTACCTGCGAATTAAAGCGCATGTACATCAAGCCAGCCTACCGACAGCTCGGAGTTGGAAAAGCCATCATGCGCTTGGCCATCGATAACGCCCGGGTCATGGGGTATGAGTTGATGAAGCTTGACACCATTGGGTATAAAATGCCCTTGGCAGTGAAGCTGTACAAATCCTACGGGTTCAAGGAAACAGTTGCCTACAACTACAACCCGCACGAAGGGGTAGTGTATTTTGAGCTAAAACTTTAAGAAGAAGCCGGGCAGTGTTCTATCTGTCCGGCTCTTTAGTGATAATTATTTAGCTTTTCCGGTAGCTTTCTTAATCGCCTCAATTTCGGTAGTGTTCTAAAATGTATGCTGGGTCATAGAAAAGCGCAGGAGGGCGCTAACATTGCAGAATGTCTTACGTTCTCGTCAAACGGGGCCGCCCGAGCGGTTTACTGCCCTCACTGCGCCACGCCCAATGTAAAGAAGAAT
>JBDNFP010000163.1:0-9333 GCA_041689775.1 Spirosomataceae bacterium | reverse complement strand
GTCGCAGGACGATATGTTTTTCTAAAAACGAGCAAATTCATGACAATGTCATTGGTATGTACATCAACAAACACTATTTCAAAACAGGAACATATGGCGACTCCGTCGCTGCATGATCAACCCTTTATAGACACTACCCAAGCATGATCCTAATAAAATCAAGCCTTGTATTTGTCTCCAACCACGCGCTAAGTACTCATTTATGAAAATCATTGAATGCCCCCGTGATGCCTGGCAAGGGCATCATTCCTTTATACCCACTGATGGCAAAGCCCAGTACTTAAATTTACTTCTACAAGTAGGGTTTGATACCCTGGACTTTGGAAGTTTTGTGTCGCCAAAGGTAATGCCTCAGGTGCGAGATACCGCTCAGATCATCGAAAAACTCGACTTATCATCAACGGCCACCAAGCTACTCTCGATTGTAGCCAATGAGCGCGGGGCGTAGGCAGCGTGCGAATTTGAAGAGATAAAGTATCTGGGATATCCCTTTTCTATTTCTGAGACTTTCCAGTTTAGAAATACCAACGCGACTATTAAAACTTCGGTAGAGCGCGTAAAGGCAATTCAGGAATTGTGCAACAAACACCAAAAAGACCTGGTAATCTATATATCGATGGGCTTTGGCAACTCGTACAATGATCCATGGAGTCCTGAATTAGCCCTGTATTGGGTCGATGAGCTAGCCGTCCTTGGTATTCGTACTTTCTCTCTATCTGATACAATAGGAGTGGCCAAGGAAGAGGATATCCGGGCTATTTTTGGAGAGTTAATTACGTCTCGACCCGATTTAGAATTCGGGGGGCACTTTCATACCAAAGCAATGGACTGGCGCACGAAGTTACATGCAGCCTATGAATCGGGTTGTCGCCGGTTTGATGGCGCTATTATGGGGTATGGGGGCTGTCCTATGGCACAGGATGATCTCGTTGGTAATATGCCTACTGAACGCCTCTTGGAATACGCCAAAGAAATGAATGGACTGACCTCAATTGATCAGGGAGTACTTGGCGAAGCTACGCAATTTTTTGCAAAATTGGTTGGTTGAGAAACGCGGTTTACTTTTATCACTTCAACTTACGCGGGGTAAGTTGAAGTGATAAAAGTAAAATTTAACTCGCGCTAATTTCGATTACTTCACCAAACTTATTGTGGAAGGAAAAGTCAACAATACCGAGTGAGGTATCTTTGATGAGTGTTATCCAAGTTTTATATTCCAGAAACCACTTCATTTGCTGTGAAATAAGCCCCTTGGTAAAATAAGCGTGCAGGAAGGGGTGCAATGAAATACTGATCTTTCGCTCATTTTGTTTGGTCAGAATATAATCCAAGTTATTTTGGATCACATCCGAGATCAGAATACTTGCCTGAATCGTACCCGTACCGCCGCAAGTAGGGCAGTTTTCGCGAGTAATGATGTTCATTTCTGGTCTTACCCGTTGACGGGTAATTTGCATCAGACCAAACTTGGAGAGAGGAAGCACGGTATACTTCGATCGGTCGGATTTCATTTCCTCCCGCATTACTTCGTAGATCTTCCGCTTGTTCTCTGCTCTCTTCATGTCGATGAAGTCCACCACAATGATTCCTCCCATATCGCGCAGTCGTAACTGCCGGGCAATTTCTTTGGCGGATTCAATATTAACACTCAGAGCTGTTGCTTCCTGATCTTCCTCGCTATTGGATTTATTACCGCTGTTCACGTCTATGACGTGCAGGGCTTCCGTATGTTCTATAATAAGATAACCACCTCCCGGTAAACTTACCGAGCGGCCGAAAAGAGACTTTATCTGCTTTTCAAGACCAAATTGCTCAAATACCTTGTTCTTTCCATTGTGAAGGCGCAGAATATTTTCTTTGTCCGGTGCGATAGTCCGGATGTATGATTTTATATCCTCAAATACGTCCTTGGAGTCAACCGTAATACTGTCGAACGACTCGTTCAACATATCACGAATAATCGAAGACGCCCGGTTCATCTCTCCGATCACGCGGTCACGGGGTTTTGCGTCACGAAGAGTCTTGATACCTTTTTCCCACTTTTCGAGGCAATTTTGCAAGTCTTTATCGAGCTCTTCTACGTCTCGTCCCTGGGCCACAGTTCTAACAATAATCCCAAAGTTAGCCGGCTTAATCGACGACATAAGGCGCTGAAGCCGGGTACGTTCCTGACGATCAGTGATCTTTTTGGATAAGTTGACAGAATTGGAGAAGGGGACTAGCACTATATATCGGCCTGCAATAGAAATGTCACAGGAGAGGCGGGGGCCTTTAGTGGAAATTGGCTCCTTGACGATTTGTACCAAAATCGGCTGATTCTTGACTAATACTTTGTCAATCTTGCCGAGTTTCTCAATTTCGGGTTCCATCTTGAAGCTACTAAGCTTGCCCGAATTGGCCCGTTTGGAAATTACATCTTTGGTAAATTTATTGAGCGAATTGATATTGGGCCCTAAATCGAGATAGTGCAGAAATGCATCTTTTTCGTACCCGACATCTACAAAAGCAGCATTGAGACCCGTGACCAGCTTTTTCACGGTTCCGAGATAAATATCTCCTACTGTAAAGCTGTGGTCCGGCTCTTCAACGTGGTATTCGAGAAGGCGTTTATCCTGCAAAAGGGCTATACGTTCTCCCTTTTGAGTAGAATTTATTACTAATTCGTTACTCAATGTATAACCAATTTAATTGGTCTTAACTAGTTAAAAATCAACGCAACTATCCAAGCTAGAAGAGACTCCTGCCGGTTAGTGCGTATGAAAAAAGAGAAGATTAAAGAAAATAAGAATATTAGACCGGAAAAGAGATCAATTCCGGTCTAATGTTCTTATTTTTACCTTATTTCTTCTTATGTCTATTTTTTCTCAGACGCTTCTTTCTCTTGTGAGTTGAAATCTTATGACGCTTTCTTTTCTTTCCGCAGGGCATATTTTGACGGTTAATAGGGTGAAAATAATTATTTTATTTCTTAATCCGTTTCTCCAACTCGCCGATGGCCTGCTGAATTACCGGATCTGTCTCCTTCTTCTTCACGTCTGTGAGTACCTGTGAGGCCTCTTCGTCGCGTCCTAGTTCCACTAAACTTACGCCAAGATAAAACTGAGCTTTTGTATTGGAAGGATGATTTTGAAGAATCTGCTTGAAGCGCTCAACCGCTTTTGTGTATTGATTAGAGCGCATCGAGAGTATCCCCAGGTTAAACAATGCCAACTCATTGGTTGGGTCAGCATCAAGCACTCCCCGTAACAACATAATTCCCTGCATTGGATTGGCAGTATTTACATACGTCATGGCCATATTAGCCTTTGCCGAGAGTAATTCCGGGTTCTGATCAAGTGCTTTCTGGTAGTACACACGCGTTTTTTCCCCTAACCCTTTTGATTTAGCTTCATCCACCGAAAATCCGTAAGCATCGTAATAACGATCAGCGGCCCGAAGGTTATTTTCAAGTGACGGCTTCAGCAGAGCAACTTGCTCTGCGTAGAAGGCCGCACTATCAAACTTTTGGTATTTCCCAAACAACTCAGAGAGTTGAATGGCAGCAGCTGTTTTACCGTCAAAGGTAGCTTGGTAATACCGATTTCTCAAAGGATTAATTTCCTTTTGTTGATCAAGTGTAAGAGCCTGATTAGAGTGGTTGTCATTCGCTTCCGAACCGTTCGATTCTTCGGCGGTGGTAGCATCCTGTTCAATACTCTGTTCGGTTGTCATTTCCTGGCTTTTCGTATTGACCACTGTTTTAGGCAAACTGTACAACGTGCCCATCAAAACAACGGCTAAAACAGACACCAATACAATTGACTTATTCATAGTTAGTTATTCAGAGAATAATTTGGTCCTACAAAATGGCAGGATTACTTTTCAACAACAGTTTTCAAAGAATCATTGCTTTTAACTTGCTCAACAAACACCTTCGCCGGTTTGAAGCTAGGAACAAAATGCTCGTCAATGATCATTGACGTACCCTGCGAAATGTTGCGGGCTACTTTGCGAGCACGCTTCTTGTTAATGAAGCTGCCAAATCCTCTCACGTAAAGATTTTCGCCATCAGCGAGTGAATCTTTTACCACGGTGAAGAAAGTTTCTAGAGTCTGCTGAACATCAGCCTTGTCAACACCTGTTTTCTCAGAAATCTGTGCGATTACGTCTGCCTTAGTCACTGTATTTATTAACTTTTAAGTGTATATTGTTACGTTTACAATATTCCCTTCCTGATTTTTGGGAGTACAAAGGTAGCGTAATTTTAACAAAATTTAAAAGGTATTCTACTTCCTTTTTTTTCTAATCCATTAAAAAACAGGAAGTAAAACTTTATAAGTGAGACAGAAAGTATAAATGAGAACCACCGATTTTAGTGAAAAGTTAATCATTTGGTACCACCGGCATCACCGGGATTTGCCTTGGCGACACACCTCCGATCCCTATTGCATATGGATGTCAGAGATAATATTACAGCAGACGAGAGTGGCGCAGGGTCTCCCTTACTACCTCCGATTTGTCGAAAAGTATCCAACCGTTTTTGACCTTGCTAATGCCGACGAGCAAGAGGTGCTCCGACTGTGGCAAGGCTTAGGTTATTATTCTCGCGCCCGCAACATGCATCAAACGGCCCGGCAGGTAGTCGATGAGTTTAATGGTCAATTCCCAGAGACTTACGCTAGCCTATTAAAATTGAAGGGGGTAGGCGAGTATACCGCTGCTGCTATTGCTTCCTTTGCGTTTGGGGAAGCAGTACCCGCCGTGGATGGAAATGTGTACCGGGTACTAGCTCGTATTTTTGGTATTAAGACGGATATTCTGAGTAGTCCAGCCAAAAAAGAGTTCATGGAGGTTGCCCGAACCTTGATTCCAGAAAAAGACCCCGCTACCTTCAATCAGGCGATGATTGAATTTGGGGCGATTCAGTGTCAGCCAGTAGTGCCCGACTGCCTCATCTGCCCATTTAATGGCAGTTGCTATGCATTCGAAAACGGAGCGCAGACTACTTTACCGGTGAAGTTAAAAAAAACCAAAATACGCGACCGGCATTTGAATTACATCGTCCTCAAAAAAAACGGTCAGTTGGCCATGAGTCAGCGGGGGGCAAAAGATGTCTGGCAGGGACTGTATGATTTTTATCTGTTAGAAACCCCGCAGGCAGCGGATGAAAACCTTGATATTCTCCTTAATGACCCTCAGGTTGCTTACTGGGTTGGAAAGGGAAGGGTAGAGGTTCCCCGGAAAACTTACGTACATTTGTTGTCTCATCAGAAGCTCTACGCAAGGTTTTGGCAAATTAGTCTCGACGAAGCCGAAGTGACGGAGCTACCCGGTCAATTATCGTTCTACGAACCAGATGAAGTAGAAGAATTACCTAAGCCGATTCTGATTGACACATTTATAAAAGAGCATTTTATTTCGTAAGTTTATGGACAGATCTTTGGGTAACCGTAATGCCTGCTAATTGGTCTTAGAGGCCAAAAAAGAAGAATCCTGCCCCTATGAGGGCTACTGTAATGTTGTTGAATTTGATAAAACTAATCCATCATGGCTGGAAGCGTTAACAAAGTAATTTTAATTGGAAACCTAGGGAGCGATCCCGAAATACGGTATCTGGAAGGCGGCTCTTCGGTAGCTCGCTTTAACATTGCAACCTCAGAGTCGTACACGAATAAAACGGGAGAGCGGGTAGAGCAGACCGAATGGCACCGAATCGAACTCTGGGACCGCCTTGCTCAGATTGCCGAAAAATACCTTAAAAAAGGTAACTCGGTGTACATTGAAGGGAAAATTCGGTCGGAAAACTGGACGGATAAGGAAGGCCAACAGCGGACGGGTATTACGATCCGGGTTAACAACATGACACTATTGGGGAGTCCTAATTCCGGTGGGAGTAATGACGGTAATTATAATGCTCCTGCGTCAACACCCCAATCTCAGTCGACCCCGTCGAATCCCCGTCCGGCAGATCCGGTTCCTCCGGCAATTGCCTCAGCTGGAGATGATGATGATCTACCTTTTTAAGCTAACTAGTGTACGCCCCCTGTCAGATCAGGGGGCTTTTTTGTGCAAAAATCCAAAAAATACGAATTGAGATGAGGCAGAAGCAGAAAATATTGTCGTATGTTTCGAGAACATACGGTAGTAGGTACAAATTTATACGTTTTTTTAGCGTAGTCGAGGTATCGTTGGTGGTACCACACAACCCCAAAACAGTCATTATACATTTATACAACTAAGTGAAAGAACAAAAAGATAGCGACGACCCCTCGTCCCGAACGTACCCGGGAAACACTATGAAGCAACGTGCTGTGTTTCCCTTACTCATGGGTACTTTCTCTTTATCATTTCCACCGCTCCTGCCGGAGCTCATGATTATTATCGGAATTCTTGCTGTTTCGTTATTACTCTCGGCGCTCAGGGCTGCCTATGCTGTTACGTCTACCTCCGACGCTCCTTGGGAACGAAGAAGTCAGACTGATTACGGTGTGTTGGAGCCCGTCCACAAGCTTACCCTTTCCCTGTTTCAAAGGGCGAGTACCCTCTTTGCGTTTTTATTGGTTACCCGGCTTTTCTGGGTCGTTGCACAAGATCCAACGTTGAGTTTGTATAGCTGGGTACCCGTTCTGGCCTTAGTGGTATGGCTGTGGATCGACGCCATGGTTCGTTACCTTGCCGGGCGCAACGCCATCAGCCTTACCCAAAAGGCGACGCCAATTATCAGACCGATTATGAAGATACTTAGTCCTTTGAGCGTGGCTCTTACTTCCTGGGGTACTAAGTGGGGTATATTGCTCAATGAACAGGCAGAAAGTAGAGGTGAGCGTCTGGAAACGGATGGAGACAACGAAGACGAACGGGAGCTGTTGAGGGGACTAGCTACTTTTGGACAGAGAGCCGCCCGGCAGGCTATGCAACCTCGGCTTAATATTACAGCCGTTGATATTGAGCTTGATTTTCACGAATTAATGGATAAAATTAATAAATCGGGCTATTCGAGGATTCCGGTTTATCAGGATTCGCTTGATTCTGTAGAAGGGATTCTATACGTCAAAGATCTACTCCCGCACCTCCACCGTGATGAGCACTTTTCGTGGCAGAAACTATTGCGTAAAGCATATTTTATTCCAGAGAGTAAAAGACTGGATGACCTCATGCAGGAATTTCAGAATCGTAGGGTACACATGGCAGTAGTGGTAGACGAGTACGGTGGAACCAGCGGACTCATTACCTTGGAAGATATAATAGAAGAGATTTTCGGCGATATTAACGATGAATACGATGATGCTGATGAGGTTAACTTTACGCAGGTTGACGATAAGACTTATATTTTTGAAGGGAAAGTCCTGATCAATGATTTTTGCCGAATTCTTTCGCTCGATTCTAATTATTTTGAGGAAGTGCGAGGCGGTAGTGAATCACTCGGTGGATTATTGTTGGAATTATTCTCACGATTGCCGCTTACCGGTGAACAAGCCACTCACCGGGAAGTTGCTTTCAAAGTCCAATCGGCCGACAAGAAGAGGATCAAAAAGGTTCGGATTCAATTGGGGTAGGGATTATTCAAATAGTACAAATCGAAAAATAAGTTCGCACAAAGAACAAAAGCTTTTGTCATATGCAAAGTAATACCTAGCTTTGCCCTGCAAATAACGACTACATTATTTGCAATGAGTACATACCAATCCAAAGTCCTCTATGAGGCACTTACATACGACGACGTTCTCCTGTTACCTGCCTATTCGGAGGTTCTCCCACGCGACGCCAAAACTGTTACCCAGCTTACCCGTAATATCCAGCTTAACATACCGTTGATCTCGGCGGCCATGGACACGGTTACCGAGTACGAACTAGCCATTTCAATGGCTCAGGAAGGTGGTATCGGCATGATTCACAAGAATATGAGTCTCGAAGCGCAGGCTGAGCAAGTACGCAAGGTAAAGCGTTCGGAAAGCGGTATGATCATCGACCCCATCACTCTTACCGAAGGAGCTACGCTTGGAGATGCCCAGCAAATCATGCGTGAATTCAAGATTGGAGGTATCCCCATTGTTGATAAACATCAGAAGCTGATTGGTATTTTGACCAATCGTGACCTTCGTTTTCAGCGCGATATGGCCAAGCCGGTGACGGATATTATGACCCGCGAAAATTTAATCACTGCTTCGGAAGGTCTATCTCTCGACGGTGCGGAGTCAATCTTACAGGAGTTTAAAATCGAAAAACTTCCCATTGTAGATAAGGAGTACCGCCTGACGGGCTTGATTACCTACAAGGATATCCTAAAACGTAAATCACACCCAATTGCCTGTAAGGACGAGTACGGGCGTCTACGAGTAGGCGCTGCGGTAGGTGTTACTGCCGACCTCGTACAGCGCGTAGAAGCACTGTTAAAGGCTGGTGTTGACGTAGTGAGCCTTGATACCGCCCACGGACACTCACGTGGGGTGATCGAAGCGGCTAGGGCCATTAAAGAGAAATTTCCCAAACTTGACGTGATTGCCGGAAATATTGCCACCGGAGAGGCCGCTACGGCCTTAGCCGGAGCGGGCGTTGACGCGGTAAAAGTTGGAGTTGGTCCGGGAAGTATCTGTACTACTCGTATTATTGCCGGAATTGGAGTACCCCAATTATCGGCTGTTATGGAAGCGGCTCACGCCTTGAAAGGTACGGGTATCCCAGTGATTGCCGATGGAGGTATTCGTTACTCAGGTGATGTAACGAAGGCGATTGCTGGCGGTGCAAGTACCGTCATGATTGGTTCGATGCTGGCCGGTACCGACGAGGCACCGGGCGAAATCGTAATTTACGAAGGACGTAAGTTCAAAGCCTACCGAGGTATGGGTTCGGTAGAAGCGATGGAAGGTGGGTCAAAAGATCGTTATTTCCAGGACGCCGAAGATGACGTTAAGAAGTTGGTACCCGAAGGAATCGTTGGGCGAGTTCCCTTTAAAGGGAAAGTTTCGGAGATTCTCTATCAGATGGTAGGAGGCTTGAAAGCCGGAATGGGCTACTGTGGTGCTGCTGATATCGAAGCCTTACACAAAGCTCAATTTGTGAAAATTACCAGTGCTGGTGTTCAGGAAAGCCACCCCCACGATATCATGATTCAAAAGGAAGCGCCAAATTATTCGGCGCGGTAGGTTTCATATTGAAATAATAAAATCCCGGCCACTGATTTCAGTGGCCGGGATTTTATTATTTACTATTCTCTCAATTAGGAACAAGTTTAAAATAAGGTAAACGTTAATTTGGATTGATTCGATAGTTCAAATCGGGTATCTTAGGGTGATATTGAATACGTTTGTCCTCTTTGATGGTCTTATCGACCTTGATACCCTTTTGATAATCTTG
>JBDNFP010000162.1:0-21954 GCA_041689775.1 Spirosomataceae bacterium | reverse complement strand
CTGTATCAGGCAAGCTCGCGGGCACAGGCGTACGAGGTCAATATTTCCAAATAAAGTCTAATGTGTTCGAAGACATAAACAGATTATACATTCCAGATCAGAGTCAAAAGCCGATGGCCGAAAGCCAGTAGCCGACCGCCTTACTTCACATAGACTACTTTTTCGCGGGCTTCCACCAGCTTCCCGATGGGTTCGGCTTCAATCCCATAGTCGGCTAGTACTTTCTCCACTTCTTTTTGACCCTCAGGAGTAACAGCAATCAGAAGTCCACCGCTGGTCTGCGGATCAGCCAGAATATAGCGCTGGGTTTCGGTTAGTTCGCTCACTTTATGTCCGTAGCTATTCCAGTTGCGGACGGTACCTCCCGGAAATGATTTCTGAGCCAGATAATCCTCTATATAAGGTAGGGTAGGAACTTTGTCAAACTCTAATATAGCGGTAAGGCCGCTACCCTGCGCCACTTCAATCAAATGACCAAGTACACCGAAGCCTGTGACATCAGTCAACGCCTTTACTTCTGCTATTTGGCCAAGAGCAGCACCTACCTTATTCAACTGACGCATTTGGTCGGGGGCAATGTGGGCGTGTTCGGGCTTCAAAATACCTTTCTTTTGTGCTGTGGTGAGGATACCTACTCCCACTTTTTTGGTCAGGTACAGAATACAGCCTTCGGTGGCCGTGTCATTGCGTTTTAGATTCTCAATGGCAACGCGTCCCGTTACGGCAAGACCAAAAATAGGTTCGGGGCTGTCAATACTATGGCCGCCGGCCAAAGGAATACCCGCCTCGGCGCATATTGCCCTACTTCCCTCAATAACGCGGGCCGCTACCTCCGGGGCGAGCTTGTCAATGGGCCACCCTAAAATCGCAATAGCCATGATGGGCTGCCCGCCCATGGCATATACATCGGATATAGCATTAGCGGAGGCGATACGTCCAAAATCATACGCATCGTCTACGATGGGCATAAAGAAATCAGTGGTACTGATGATGGCTTCTCCATTGCCTAGGTCAATGACTGCGGCGTCGTCGCGGGAGCTGTTTCCTACCAGTAAAGTAGAGGTGTCAAACGAGGGTAGCGATGGACTACTGCCGGTCGATTCGTTACCGTGTAAAATTTTATCAAGAATTTGTGGGGAAATTTTGCACCCGCACCCGGCACCGTGACTATATTGGGTAAGAAGGATCGGTTCTTCGATGGAATTCATCATGTTCAATTGGAAGGTGAATGCTAAGAAAAATAAGTGTGCTAAATGGTTGAGAAAAGAGACGTATAGTGATATATCCTTTGGTCTACTTCAAGATGGGCGAAATTCAATTCTTTTTAACCTAAAAAGTGCTTCTTAAAAAACCTTTTTAGCTTCAAAAAGTTCAAGTATTGACTCTAAATTCTACTATTGAATGGTAACAAAAACTTAACATAGTAAATATTGAAGTATTAAGATAGTATAATGTATTATTTCAATAAATCAGCTAGTTAGGTCAATTAATATAGTATTTTAGTAGGATAGTAGTCATTGTTTGTAAGTAAAATTTAAACTTTATTTGCGAGCAAATTCAAAAACCTATCTATTTGTAGTGAAACAACAAACATTTCTAACCAAATCCCAAAATCCAATGAACAGAAAAGGTTTACTTTTCAAGGCAGCGTGTTTAACGCTGTTTGCGTTCGTATTGATCTCCTTGAGCGGACAGGTGCAAGCCCAGGTAACGTCTTCTTCCATTAGCGGTCAGGTGACTGACAACAAGGGAGCAGCATTGCCCGGTGCTACCGTAGTGGCTACTCACTTACCCTCAGGATCACAGTACGGTACAGTAACAAATGAATCAGGACGCTACACAATTCCTTCGGTACGTGTAGGTGGACCTTACAAGGTAGTAGTAACGTACGTAGGCTACAACGAGCAAGTGAAAGAAAATATCTTTGCCAACCTCGGTACGGCTGCTAACGTAAGCTTCAATATGCTGGACGAAGGTACTCAACTCGGTGAGGTGACTGTTTCATCTTCACGCAGTGATATATTTAGTTCCGAGCGTACGGGTGCTGCCACAACAATTTCAAAGGAGCTCTTAAACTCATTACCTACGGTTGGTCGTACGATTAATGATTTCACTCGTCTGACTCCTCAGGGTAACGGACGTTCTTTTGGTGGACAGGATAGCCGTTTGAACAACATTACAATTGATGGTGCCGTCTTTAATAATGGTTTCGGTTTAGGTGATCAACCTGGTGGTCGTACTGGTGTTGCTCCTATTTCCTTGGACGCCATCGAAGAAGTACAGGTTAACATAGCACCTTTTGACGTTCGTCAGTCAGGCTTTACTGGTGCGGGTATCAACGCGGTAACGCGTTCGGGTACTAACCAAATTACGGGCTCGGTATTCCATTTGTTTTCAAACAACAAAATGGTAGGTACTAAAGCTGGTGAACAGGACTTCACTGCATCTGATTTTACTAAGCAGGTAACTGGCTTCCGCATTGGCGCTCCTCTCATAAAGAATAAGTTATTCCTTTTCGTTAATGGTGAGTGGGAAAAGCGGGTTGATCCTGCCGACTTAAACAACTGGGTAGCTGATCGCGGACAAGGTGGTAACAACGTTACCCGCGTAAAAGCTACTGACCTAGATGCCTTGAGTACATTCATGAGAGACAAGTACGGTTTGGAGACTGGCGGCTACGAAAACCTTAACCTTAATACCATGGGTAATAAGTTTTTGGCTCGTCTGGACTGGAACATCAACCGTAATCACAAATTCAATGTACGTTTCTCTTACCTTAATGGTGGTTCCGAAAACTTGATCTCTAATAGTTCATCCGCTGGCTTTGGTAGTCGTCGTACGAATGCTAACTCGATGTCATTTAAGAATTCGGGTTATGTGTTGAACGAAGATATCCTATCCTTAGTGGGTGAATTGAGCTCAAACTTCGGTGGCAAGCTTTCTAACAGCCTGATCATGGGCTTTACTTCTAACAACGAAGATCGTTCGTATTTGACTCCTGGTTTGTTTCCAACGATTGATATCCTGGAAAACGGAAGTACCTATATGTCAGTGGGTATGGATCCATTTACTCCAAACAACCTTTTGAACTATAAGACCTTCCAGTTTATCGATAACTTGTCATATTACGTCGGTAAGCACACTATTACCGCTGGTATCAGCGTGGAGCGTTTTACTTCAAACAACTCCTTCTACTCCGCCTCTAACGGTGTTTGGGTATACAATTCTTTGGCAGATTTCTATGCTTCGGCCAACGGGGCTACAAACGTTAATACCAGAAGATTCCAATACCGTTATTCATTGCAAGGTGGCGATGTACCTCCGTTGCAACAGTTGAAAGTATTGTACCCCGGTGCCTACATTCAGGATGAGTTTCAGGCTACGCCTAACTTGAAGTTGACCGCTGGTATTCGTGTTGACGTTCCTATATTTGGGAACACTGCTTTGGAGAACCCAATTACCCGTGACTACAACTTTCGATTGCCTGATGGTGCTTCGGTACAGACCAACACTGCCAATCTGCCCGATGCACGTCCATTATGGTCTCCTCGGGTTGGTTTCAACTGGGACGTGACGGGTGAGAAAATTACCCAAATTCGTGGTGGAACTGGTGTATTCTCTGGCCGTCCCCCATTTGTGTGGATTTCTAACCAAATTGGTAATAACGGTGTATTGACTGGCTTCTTGGATTCACAGAATGCTACTGCTTTTCCGTTTACTACGGACCCTGGAAAGTACGCTCCCACAACAACCGACATTTCAAGAGCTACTTTTGATTTGGCTACCACAGATAAGGCCTATAAATTTCCACAAATCTGGCGTACTAACTTTGCAGTAGATCAGAAACTACCCGGTGGTTTGATCGGTACTTTTGAAGTAATTATTGATAAGAACGTAAACGTAACGAAGTACTATAATATCAATCAAAAGGATATCGGAACCACTACGTTTGCTGGTCCTGATAATCGCCCCCGTTATGCTGGCAATGCTGCCGCTAACCGTTTGAATACTAACGTAACCCGTAACATCTACTTGACAAACAGTAATAAGGGTGGTTCATCCATGTTTACTTTCAAGCTCGAAAGACCCTTCACCAAGGGACTCTATGCAATGGGTGCTTACACCTACGGTAATACGAAAGATCTTACCAGCGCTGGTTCAATTGCATCGGGTTCATTTGAAGGAAATCCAACGGTTAACGGTAATAACTTTGCTGGCCTTTCTTTCTCAAACGGTGATCAACGCCATCGTGCCATCGCTTCGGTATCTTACCGTATCAATTACGGTGGTGACTTTGGTGGATCAACTCAGTTTGGTTTTTTCTACGAAGGACGTAATCAGGGCCGTTATAACTACTCTTACAATGGTGATATGAACGGAGATGGTATCTTCAACAATGACCTGATCTTCGTACCAAAGAACGCTAGCGATTTGCGTTTTTTACCTTTGACTACCGGTGGACAGACGTTTTCTCCTGAGCAGCAGGCTACCGCATACGAAGCGTTTATTAAGCAAGATCCTTATCTGAGTTCGATTCGTGGTCAGTATTCTGAGCGTAATGGTGGAATTGCCCCATGGCGCCACACATTTGATTTCAGCGTAGTGCAGGAATTCTACATCAACATCGCTGGAACACGTAATACTTTCCAGCTACGTGCTGACATCCTGCGCGCAGGTAATGCTATCAACCGCAACTGGGGCATCGGTGATAACCTGGTAAACAGCCGTCCTATTACTTCTGCCGGCACTGCCGCTGACGGTACTCCACAGTTCCGTATGACTACTCAGAACAAGAATGGTCAGGCAGTATTGATTCAGGATACTTTCGTGAAGAGCTCCGGTATTGGTGATGTATGGCAAGCCCAAATCGGTCTGCGTTATACGTTTAACTAAATCGATAATCCGAAAGGAAATAGTTATAAGCAGAAAAACCGATTATTTACTGGTAAGTACTAATGCATAATTAGTTTGTATTATTAATTTAGTCAAATTACTGGCTAATATTCTATATATCAAATATTTACAAAAAGGTAACAGCTACAAGCTAATAGCTGTCAGCTACTTAGACTGAGCTGCTTGCTTTGCTCTCTTAATTATACCGAGCCCTACTTGGTATCCGTCCAGAATCAATCTTGTTATGTCCTCGGAGGTGAATCGCTGTAAATCGAGCATGAGAGGTTCTTCCGGGCGAATGACGGTCAGTTTGATCGGTTCGCCACGTAGTACTGAGCGCTCAGCGTAGCTTTCGGCCCACTCAATATCGTTGTTTACTATTTGATTCACGGTAATATCCTTCACCCGCTCAATAAGGCTGATAATATTTTGGGAGTTAAAATTTTCGCGGTTGTAGAGTTGCTTGGCGTGGCAGGAAATTAGCACTATTTCGGTTGCTCCGTCTTCAATTGCCTGATGAATAGGCGCAACCACTCTGAGTCCACCATCCAGATACATTTCAGTAGTTGAGCCAATAGGAACAGCGGGCATGAGCATTGGTAAGGATGAACTGGCGCGAACGTAATCCATAAAAAACTCATGGTCAGGAGATGCGTATACCATATTGCCGTTGGTAACATTTACCGCCCCAACTTTCAGTTTTATCGGGCTGTTACGAAGTATAAATGGATCAACATTTTCCCGCATTAAATTATGAAGCGGAGCAGGGTCGAGTAAACCGTCAAAACGGCTCATGAGGGTATTGAAGCCCATCGATACCCGCGAATGTAGGATCGCTATATCTTGTGGTTGGGTAATATTCTTGATCCAAAATGACATGAGTTTTCTAGCCACTATCGGCCAGTCAATTACTTCCTTTTCTATATGTTGTTTGCCTACCTCATTGACAAGGTATGTTGAATTGAGTGCTCCGACTGATACACCGTAGATCATATCAGGTTCAAAACCATCTTCTAATACAGCCTTAATGGCTCCTACTTGAAAGGCTCCCTTCATAGAGCCCCCACCGAGTACTAATGCTTTCATGAAAGTATATCTGGTATTTTTTGGTTATGGTCTTGACTTTCACCGCTGCTATTTTCGTTCCAGATAATGTAATCCTTGCGGGTATCTGAACTGCTTTTTCTGCTATACTAAACATTTTGGACGAAAAATAGGTATAAACAGAAGATTTTGTGGCAATTTTAGGCACGAAAAGTTTTATGCCTGCCCTGTCTTCATACTTTGTCCAATCATAGCCCAAACAGGGCGTTGAATGGTTCCTTTTGTTATTACTTTATGATCCTTTCGATACAAGAGATACAAGCGCCCATTCAAAACGAAATGAAAGCCTTTGAGCAAAAGTTTCGTTCGTTTATGAAAAGTGACGTTCGGCTTCTCGACCAAATAATGAATTATATTATCCGCCGTAAGGGAAAACAGATTCGACCGATGTTCGTTTTTTTGTCGGCGGGTGTGAATGGTACGATTGCTGACTCTACCTACCGTGGTGCCGCCCTCATTGAGCTGTTGCACACCGCTACCTTGGTGCACGACGACGTCGTGGACGACTCCAACTACCGCCGTGGTTTTTTCTCCGTAAATGCTCTTTGGAAAAATAAGATAGCGGTACTCGTGGGCGATTACCTTCTTTCCCGAGGGTTATTGCTTTCCGTGGATAATGGTGATTTTGACTTGCTCAAAATAGTCTCCCGAGCCGTTCGTGAGTTGAGCGAGGGAGAACTATTGCAGATTGAGAAAGCGCGTCGCCTCGATATCAATGAAGAAGTATACTACGAGATCATTCGTCAGAAAACGGCTTCTCTTATTGCTTCCTGTTGCGCGGTAGGCGCTAGTTCGGTACAGGCAGACCCGGAAGTAGTGACCCGGATGCATACTTTTGGCGAAAAAGTAGGGATTGCTTTTCAGATCAAAGACGACCTGTTCGACTATGGTGATGCTGAGGTTGGAAAACCGTTGGGGATTGACATTAAGGAGAAAAAAATGACCCTACCGCTTATTTATGCATTAAACAAATCGACTTGGTTGGAAAAACGGCGGATTATCAATGTCGTGCGGAACGAGAGCCATAAACCTCGGAAAGTAGCAGAGGTTATTGCCTACGTGAAAGATTCCGGAGGAATTGAATACGCCCAACGGGTGATGCATCGCTACGTGGAAGAAGCAAGCGAGCTTCTTAATACTTTCCCACCATCAGAATACCGGGACTCTCTGGGACAGCTGGTGCAGTTTACCATCGAGCGAACGAAATGAGTTATGAATGCTTAATCCTGAGTTGAGTCGTTGGCTTCTGGAAAGGATATCAACTCAATTAATTAAATTCTATAATTCAGCATTTAGTATTCAGAATTCCTTTGCCGTCAATTCCCGCGCTTTTGGTAGTCTCCACCAAGGTAGGTAAGGGTAGGCGTGGTGTTCCATGTGATACCCAAAGAAGTAACATGTTATGAATGCCCATACGTGATTTAACGTTTGGCTACGTGCGTTCAACGGCGCATTATGGTGTTCACCGCGATGAGGTAGGTACGTACCGAAGAAAAAAAGCTGAAACGTACTGAGGAAAGCGGGTATCATCCAGAAAACGACCAGATTTTCCCAGGGGAACACCAATTTTAGCAAATTGTACGTAACGGCCATAAAAAGTATCTGCTTCCAGGAAACGTACTCCATCAGGAAACTATAATACCACATTACAAAGTTCGGGTTACCCTCGTGGTAATCAGGATCGTCAAAGGTACCGGAGTACTTGTGGTGTAAATGATGCTTTCCCGAAAGGACTTTATAATTATTGTAGGCGAAAACCTTGGCTGATATCCATCCGAGGGCATAATTGAGCTTTGGGTTTCCGGGTGCTACTACTCCGTGAATAGCATCATGGGCGGTAATGAACACCCCCGTGTATAGGTGCATTTGCACCAGAACGAATACATAGACGAAAGGGTCTGTAAGGGACAACGGATAGGTAAGCAAAAAGGCGAGGGATATAAACCATAAGGTTAAAATAGTAACTCCGGCCCAGATTCCTTT
Source organism: Spirosomataceae bacterium (assembly GCA_041689775.1). Lineage (GTDB taxonomy): Bacteria > Bacteroidota > Bacteroidia > Cytophagales > Spirosomataceae > JBDNFP01. Next base: position 13,974 of record JBDNFP010000162.1, on the reverse strand, counting down.
TTTACCAATAGCGGAAGGCGATATACGGGGTAATGATTGCATGAAAACGATTAGTCGATAATACAGTGCAAACGAAACGTATTGTAAAGAGGAATGGTTTGGGATGGGCTATAAATGAATGTGAGTTTTATCATATTGGGGAGTACTCATCAAAAATGATAAGACGTAAACCCGTATCTGTCCCAAATACCTTTACTTTGCCTTAGGTGAACCAAAAAGTAATTTTCTTTCGGGTAGTCTTCCAATACGTTATAAATTTGCAACGTTATCTCTTAACTAGTTTTACGCTCTATAAATTTTACTATGCTCGTTTCAACGAATAAACTAACCGTACTGCTGCTCGGAATACTTCTGACCGGATTTTCTGGTTTTGCTCAAACAACTACTAACTCGACGGCTCCGCTGGCCCGACCAAAGCTGGTGGTAGGAATTGTGGTAGACCAGATGCGCTATGATTACTTGTACCGATACTATAATAAATACAAGGAAGGAGGCTTCAAACGCCTTCTAAATGACGGCTTTAATTGTCGAAATAACCATTATCACTACGCTCTGACCGTGACGGCTGCGGGTCACTCGGCCGTGTATACTGGCTCAATACCAGCCATTAACGGTATCGTGGGTAATGATTGGTTTGATCCCATTCAGGGCAAAGGAGTATACTGCGCCGAAGACAATACGGTGGAAACGGTGGGTAGTACCAACGTAAGTGCTGGTAAAATGTCGCCCCGTAACTTATTGACAAGTACCATTACGGATCAATTGCAGATCGGTACTAACTTCCGTTCTAAAACCATCGGAATTGCCATCAAAGACCGGGGTGCTATCCTGCCTGCTGGTCATACTGCCACCGGTGCTTATTGGTTTGATTCCCGCACGGGAAACTGGATCACCAGTACATACTACACCAAGGAGCTACCGAAGTGGGCACAGGACGTGAATGATAAAAAGCTCGCTACCGAGTACATGAAGCGAGGCTGGAATACCTTGCTTCCGATTGAGCAATACGTAGAGAGTACCGCTGATAATAAGCCTTACGAATCTAAGTTGCCTGGTGCTGCAACCCCAACTTTTCCGTATGATTTGGCGGGTCTTTCCGGAGATGCTTTCGGAATAGTTGCGACTACTCCTTGGGGAAATACCATTACCAAAGATATGGCAATTGCTGCCATCAAAGGGGAAAACATGGGCAAAGGGTCAGAAACGGATTTTCTGGCGGTAAGCTTTTCGTCTCCTGACTACGTAGGGCACGCCTTTGGCCCTAACTCCATCGAAGTAGAGGACACTTATCTACGGTTAGATCGTGAGTTTGCTGAGTTATTTTCGTTTCTGGATAGCTGGACGGGCAAAGGGAACTATACCGTATTTCTGACGGCAGACCACGGTGTGATGGACGTCCCCGCCTTTTGGGAAGAGCATCATTTACCCGCCGGTGTATTAGATACCGGGTTGCTCCAGGCAAAAATCAATGAATCTCTAACCGATGTATTTGGTAAAGGTGATTACATTCGTGCCAACGAAAATTACCAACTCTACCTAAATCGTGCTACGCTTAAACAAAAAAAGATTGACGTAGAAGATGTGTACGAAGTAGTACGTGAGGCGATATTACCCATTGATGGAGTGGCCGATGTGATTAACCTGAAAGACTTAGGAAAAACGCATTTGAATAGCTATCAGACCGAACTATACAAGAACGGGGTGAATGCAAAACGGAGTGGTGATATTCAGATCGTAACCCAGCCGGGTTGGTTTTCGGGTCGCACAACGGGTACGACCCATGGTTCGCCCTATAACTACGATACCCATGTTCCGCTGTTGTTTTATGGCTGGGGTGTTCCCAAGGGCGAAACCATCCGCCGGACTACCATTGCGGATATAGCGCCTACCATGGCGGCGTTGCTTCACCTACTTCCTCCGAGTGGCAACGTCGGTAATCCGATTCCGGAAGCGATTAAGGAATAGTGGAGTAAATATAAAGGGGAAGGGGTCAGTGATTAATCACTGACCCCTTCCCCTTTATATACCTTAGGTTATTCTACGATTCATCAACCAGTAACTTAATTCCGTCAGTTTTTCGGATAACCACCTTACTGCCGGCTTCAATGGGAGTATTCTTGACGGATAGGGCAATCCACTCCGCTCCGCGGTAGTATATCTTACCTTCTCCTTCGGCTGGGATATCCTTGATTACCATGGCCGTCTCTCCGGCGTATTCATTGTATTCCGAATGCTTTCCCCGGTTTCTTAGGAGGTGTTTAGCCTGTTTTCGGAAAAACACCAACGCCAAAACTGATATTACTGAAAAAGCCAGTAATTGTGTTTCCAGCGAGGGAAGCACACCGATCCAGGCCAGAAAAGCCGTAAAAAGCGCCGCTGCTCCGAAAAAGATAAAGACCAGGGCTACACTTACCAATTCGGCAAGGAGCATGAGAAGTCCGACAATAAGCCAAATTTGCGGCAGGGATAGTTCCATGATTCGAATACTAATGTGATAATGTCAGGTACTCCCCCGAAACAGTAGCAGGAGAGTCCGACAAGGAATGATGCCAGTTTAAAAAAGCTCTACTTTGTCGCGGTCGGCGTAGTGGCCTTGATAACGGTCATGGCGGAGGCTATAATAGAACCCATATCAGCAAAATTTGCGGGCAGAATCAACGTATTATTAGTCTTTGCCAACTTGCCAAACTGGGTTACCAGATTTTCGGCTACGCGTAACTGCATGGCTTCCGATCCACCTTGGGTTTGGATAGAATTGGCCACCAAACGTATTCCCTCAGCCGTAGCCTGAGCAACGGAAAGTATAGCTGCGGCTTCCCCCTGTGCCTCGTTGATCTGCCGCTCGCGGAGACCTTCGGATTCGAGTACTGCTTTTTGTTTCTGTCCTTCGGCCACGTTGATAGCGGCCTGTTTTTCACCATCAGACTGCAAAATTACCGCCCGACGCTCCCGCTCTGCTTGCATTTGTTTCTCCATCGCCATTAACACACTTTGCGGAGGAGTGATGTTCTTGATTTCGTAGCGTAATACTTTTACCCCCCAACTGGTGGCGGCTTCATCGATAGCATCTACCACAGCCCGGTTGATGGTCATCCGCTCCTCGAAAGTTTTGTCAAGGGCCAGCTTGCCAATTTCGCTACGCATGGTAGTTTGGGCGAGCTGTGTTACGGCAAAGGTATAGTTAGAGATACCGTAGGCGGCTTTTTTGGCGTCGATTACCTGAATAAAGATCACCCCGTCCATACGTACCTGAACGTTATCGTTGGTGATACAAATCTGCTCCGGGATATCGATGGCTGATTCTTTCAACGTGTACTTATAGGCTACTTTGTCGAAAAAAGGAATAATAAAATTAATACCGGGTTGTAGTACAGAATAAAACTTCCCGAGTCTCTCAAGTACATAGGCCATTTGCTGGGGTACAACCTTGACGGTCATAAGAACAGCCAAAACCACAAGTGCAATCAGTACATATAAGGCGATCATAATGTTGTGAGGATTAAAGGATTTTTTACGAATGTAGGCAAGACAAAAAAGGTAGGCAACGGATGTCTGACAAACGCGCAAAGGAGAATGGCCTTTGGTCAGGGGGGCTTATGAGTGGCGGAGGAGTAAAAAGGCCGCTCATGTTCGGAGCGGCCTACACTATTAGTCACGAAGAATTTCCCGGGATATCACCAGCTTCTGGATTTCGCTGGTGCCTTCGCCGATGGTACATAGCTTGCTATCACGGTAGAACTTTTCCACTGGGTAATCTTTGGTAAAGCCATATCCACCAAAAATCTGCACGGCTTCGTTGGATACCCGGACGGCGGTTTCGGAAGCATGGTACTTGGCTACTGCGCTGGAAAGGCTCACTTTCTCGCCCCGATCTTTTTGGTCGGCAGCGTGATACGTAAGGATCTTTGAAGCTTCAATATCCGTGTACATATCGGCTAGCTTAAAGGCAATTCCCTGAAAGCGGGAGATGGATTGTCCAAATTGCTTGCGCTCCTTAGCGTAGTTTCGGGCGGCTTCGTAGGCTCCCAAGGCGGTTCCCACGCTCAAAGCAGCAATCGAGATCCGACCTCCGTCCAGTATTTTGAGGGATTGGATAAAACCTTCTCCGACTTCTCCCAGTCGTTGAGCGTCGGAAATGACACAATCCTGAAATATCAATTCGGCAGTTTCGGAAGCCCGCATACCGAGTTTGTCCTCTTTTCGTCCAGCAGAAAAGCCGGGAGTTCCTTTTTCGATGATAAACGCAGTAGCGCCGTGCTTGTCGCCGGGCTCACCGGTCCGGACAATTACTACGGCTACATTGCCACTTTTTCCGTGGGTGATAAAGTTTTTGGATCCATTGAGTACCCAGTTGTCATCCTTCTTTACCGCAACGGTGCGCATATTTCCGGCATCAGAACCCGTATTGGGTTCAGTCAGTCCCCAAGCACCGATCCATTGTCCGGTAGCTAACTTAGGCAAGTATTTGTTCTTTTGATCTTCATTGCCAAACATCAAAATATGGTTGGTACAAAGGGAATTATGGGCGGCCATTGACAGACCAATAGACGGGTCTACCTTGGAGAGCTCCACGATAGCGGCAACGTACTCCCGGTAGCCCAAGCCTGAGCCACCATAGGCGGGAGGTACTAGTATACCCATGAGTCCGAGTTCGCCCATTTGGTGGAATATTTCGGCGGGGAAATACTGGGTTTCATCCCATTCGCGAATGTTAGGTCTAATATATCGTTCAGCAAAATCACGAACCGTTTGTTCAATGAGTGCTTGGTTTTCAGCAGTTTCCGTCAGCATTTTTTTAATTTTAAATGGATGAAGTGTTCTTGTCTTAGCAAATTACAATAATTTAACGATTTTGATATAGTGTTTTGCTCAAAGTGGCTTTTCCAAGTAAGGTATTTCTAAAAGCGTAAACATTGTTAAAATAGTGGACTTTTACACTAAGGCCTATTATTTGCTGACGTTGGATCAATAATTGTAGTTTTGGCCACTCTGATTCTTGTAAAAAGAACTATTTTTGAGCTTGTTTAGCGCGATATCATCGTAAAGTTCAATTTTGGCATCAATCTTAAAGAACCTTACACATATTTTTTCAATCCATCTAGTATGAAAATAGCAGTAGTAGGAACCGGGTACGTTGGACTCGTGACTGGTACTTGTTTTGCCGAAACCGGAAATCAGGTTATTTGTGTTGATATTGACGCAAATAAAATAGAGCGGCTCAACAAAGGCGATATACCTATTTATGAGCCGGGTCTGGACGTGTTGTTTCATCGCAACGTCGACGAAGGCCGTCTTAAATTCACCACCAATCTAGCGGAGGGTATCAAAGAAGCGCAGGTTATTTTTCTGGCCCTGCCCACGCCTCCCGGTGAAGATGGTTCGGCGGATTTAAAGTATATTTTGAAAGTATCCAACGATTTGGGTCCCTTACTGGACCACTACGTTGTGATTATAGATAAAAGTACCGTTCCAGTTGGTACCGCCGAGAAAGTACGCGCGGCCATTGCGCAAAACGCAAAGGTTGAATTCGATGTAGTTTCTAATCCCGAATTCTTGCGCGAAGGAGTAGCCGTGGAAGACTTTATGAAGCCCGACCGCGTGGTAGTAGGTACCAATTCGGACAAGGCTAAGAAAATGATGGAGAAGCTTTATGCCCCCCTCGTACGACAGGGTAATCCCGTTATTTTTATGGATGAGCGCTCGGCGGAGATGACCAAGTATGCTGCTAACTCTTTTCTGGCGATGAAGATTACTTTCATGAACGAAATTGCCAACCTTTGCGAGAAAGTAGGGGCCAACGTCGACGATATCCGTCGGGGTATTGGTACTGACAGCCGCATTGGTAAGCGCTTTCTTTTTGCGGGTATCGGATACGGCGGTAGCTGTTTTCCAAAAGATGTACAAGCGCTGGCCAAAACTTCCCGTGATTTTAACTATGATTTCCGGATTCTGAATTCGGTAATGGAAGTGAACGAGGATCAAAAGAAACGCCTGATGCCGCTGGTAATGGATTACTTTCAGGGTGATTTGAAAGGGAAAACCATTGCCGTGTGGGGCCTTGCCTTTAAGCCTTACACGGATGATATTCGCGAAGCACCTGCCTTAGAAAATATCAAAGCACTACTGGAAGCCGGCGCTCAGGTGACTGCCTATGATCCCGAGGCGATGGAAAACGTAAAGAAGTCGATGAATGACTCCGTTACGTTTTGCCATACTCCTTACGCAGCCCTTGACGACGCCGATGCGCTGATGATCTTTACCGAATGGCCGCAGTTCCGGACGCCTGATTTTGAGAAGATGAACAAGCTGATGAAAAATAAGGTTGTTTTTGACGGACGTAATCTCTACGAATTGGATTTGATGCGCGAAATGGGCTACACTTATTACAGTATTGGTCGTGCGGCGGTACAGAGCGAAGCAAAAGTTCCTCTTACCTGATAATTTTTTGACCAGCTTATTTGATCAAACTAGGTTAGGTAAGCCGATTTTCTAAATAAATTGTGGCTCGCCACTTATGCCAAAATAACTATATGAAACGCGTACTTATTACGGGAGCAGCGGGCTTTTTGGGTTCTCACCTGTGTGACAGGTTCATCAAGGATGGTCATTATGTGATCGCCATGGATAACCTTATTACGGGCGATCTTCGCAATATCGAGCACTTGATGCCTCACCCCAATTTTGAATTTAACCATCATGATGTAACGAAGTACGTCCACGTTCCCGGCGATTTACACTACATTCTCCACTTTGCTTCTCCGGCGAGCCCCATTGATTACCTCAAAATTCCGATTCAGACCTTGAAGGTAGGCGCAATGGGCACGCACAACCTGTTAGGCCTGGCGCGGGCGAAGGGCTCTCGTTTTATTATTGCTTCTACCTCCGAAGTATACGGCGACCCACTCGTACACCCACAAACTGAGGAGTACTGGGGCCACGTAAATCCGATTGGACCCCGGGGCTGCTACGACGAAGCAAAACGGTATCAGGAAGCTATTACCATGGCCTACCATCGCTACCACGGATTAGAAACCCGGATCGTACGGATCTTTAATACCTACGGACCCCGTATGCGCCTCAACGACGGGCGGGTATTGCCGGCGTTTATCGGCCAGGCACTTCGTGGGGAAAATCTGACAATATTCGGAGACGGGTCACAGACCCGCTCATTCTGCTACGTTTCTGACTTAGTAGAGGGTATTATTCGTTTATTGAATAGTGATTACCCGTACCCGGTCAATGTGGGTAACCCCTCTGAGATTACGATTAAAGAATTTGCCGAAGAAATTATTAAACTTACTGGTACGGATCAGAAAGTGATCTATAAAGAATTACCCCAAGACGATCCCAAACAGCGCCAACCGGATATTACCAAGGCCCAGGATCTATTGGATTGGGAGCCTCAGGTGGACCGTGAGGAAGGATTACGGATTACTTATGAGTACTTTAAAAGTCTGTCCAAAGAGCGCCTCTACGAAGATTCGGGCCACCGGGCTTTTGGTGACTTTAAGAAAGATTAATCAGAGATATTCTGATTACAAAGTAAGGGAGGCTACTTGAAAAGTAGCCTCCCTTACTTTGTAAGTATGTCCTGGAAATTTTATACCTCCATGATATCCTTCTCCTTTGTCGTGAAAATATGATCGATCTTAGAAATGTGATCGTCCGTCATTTTCTGTACGCTATCTTCACCAGACTTTACGCTATCTTCCGAAACGCCTTCCTTGGTGAGCTTACGAATAGAATTGTTAGCGTCTTGACGGATATTACGGATATTGACTTTGGCGGTCTCTACCTCCTGCTTTACCCGCTTTACAAGGTCACGACGACGTTCTTCGGTCAAAGGAGGTACCGATAACCGGATCAGTTCACCGTCATTGCCGGGATTTAAGCCGATGTTACTATTCCGGATGGCTCTCTCAATATCGCTGATCATCCGCTTTTCGAAAGGGCGGATCGCGATGGTACGAGCATCGGGAGTATTTACAGAAGCTACATTTGATAATGGAGACATGGAACCGTAGTACTCTATTTGAATGCCGTCGAGCATTTGCGGTGACGCCTTACCGGCGCGAATCTTAGCAAGTTCGATGTTGAGGTGTTTGAGTGCACCATCCATTGTTTCTTCGGCAGATTCCAGATAAATGTCTATTTCTTCCATTGGTTGCTATAATAGGTTTAATCAATCTTAATAATTATTCATTAGAAACCAGCGTTCCGACGGGTTGGCCCATGACCAAATCATACAAGTTACCGGCTTTATTCATGTCGAATACGATGATGGGCACATTATTTTCTTTACACAAGGCAAAGGCGGTAAGGTCCATTATTTTGAGATTCTTACTCAGCGCTTCGTCGAAGGAAAGATGAGTATATTTTACCGCCGACGAATCCTTTTCCGGATCGGCTGTGTATACGCCATCCACGCGGGTACCTTTCAGGACTACCTCGGCCTCCGACTCAATAGCTCGCAAGCTCGCCGTAGTGTCGGTGGTAAAATAGGGGTTTCCCGTTCCGGCTCCGAAGATTACAATTCTTTTCTTTTCCAGGTGGCGGATGGCCCGGCGACGAATCAACGGCTCGCATACCTGCTCCATGTTAATGGCAGACATCAGGCGGGTGTACATTCCGTGTTTTTCAAGGGAGCTTTGCACCGCCATACCGTTGATAACCGTGGCCAGCATACCCATGTGATCACCCTGTACACGATCAATACCAGATTTCTCAACGGAGGCTCCCCTAAATATATTGCCTCCACCAATTACGATGGCAATCTCAACCCCGGTATCGTAGACCCGACGAATTTCTTTGGCATATTGATCCAGAATATTAAAATCAATGACCTGGGTTTTATCCCCACCATTGAGGGCTTCGCCGCTGAGTTTGAGTAAAATGCGCTTGTACTTGGGTTGAGACATGATGGAGCTTTTGGAATTGGATCTGTAAAAATAAGGTTTGGGGGATCAGAATTACAAGTAATTTATGCAAACTCTATCAACACTTGATTTTTTTCAACGGTATTACCGGCGGCGATCTGAATGGCTTTGACCGTACCTTCGCCGGGTGCTTTGATAGCATTTTCCATCTTCATGGCTACCAATACCAGTAAAGTATCTCCTTTCTGGACAGTATCACCTACCGCAACCGATATACTCTGAATCAAGCCGGGCATGGGTGCTTTTACATTATTTATTTTTGAGGTATTCGTCTGGCCAATTCCCATACTTTCTAAGAGTAGGTCAAAACGGTCCTTAGCGGCGGTAGTCAGTAGTTGCCCATTGATACGGAAGTTAGTTATTTTTAGTGAAGGGTCATGTACAACTACTTCTACGTTAAAAGATCTATCGCGCCAGATAACGTGGTAATGATTAGGCCGAACCTCCCTGAGATCGCCATCGAACGGAATATCGTTAAGAAGCCAGGTACCCCCCTTGTCTTCTGCTACGTCGATGGTATTTGATTCGTTCACGGTAACTTTTAGCATGGGTGATGAAGTTAAAATGTATGCCAAAGATAGAATGAGATAGCTATGTTAGCTACTCTCTAGTTTAACGGTTCGCTTTTTTCGATTAATGAGGTATACCCCAACCAGAATAACCAAGGTGCCCATCCACTGCTGATAACCAACTGGCTCGTTGTCGAGAATCCCCCAGGACAAGGCCACGATCGGGATGAGGTACGTAACCGAAGCAGCAAAGACCGCACTTGATAATTGGATAACCCGATTGAACAAAATGGACATTAGACCGGAGGCCAACACGCCCAAAATCAGTATGTAAGAGGAGGGTATCAGATTGGCAGGATCTGACATCTTTGAGAAAAAGTCAGTAAAAAGTAAAATGCCGAATGCCAGTGGTCCCACTCCGGCAAAAATCCAGGCGGTAGAAACCAGGGCGGGTAGCTCCCGGAGATGCTTTGCTACCAGGTTAATGTTAATACCGTAGCATACCGTAGCGATAATTGCCAGCAGTGCGTACTTATTGACCAACGACAGCGAGCTGCCTTCTTGCGTGATGATGAGCATCAATGTTCCCAGGAAGGCAATGAAGAGTCCAATTATTTGAATGCGCTTGGAGGTAGCCGCAAAAAACAGGACCCCAATGATCATGGTAAACATGGGACTGAGCGCATTGAGCGTACCAGCCAGAGCGCTACTGATCTCACTACCAGCTTTGGCAAACAGAAAAGCTGGTAGTAAATATCCGAGCAAACCCGATAAGAAAAAATAACGAAGCAGCGCTGTGGGGATCGTTTTGAAGGTCTTGATTAAAATCGGAATAAAGAAAACAGACGCCAGAAATACCCTCCCGGCGGCTACTTCCGTGACGGTATAAACGAGTAGCCCTTTTTTGATAAGAATAAACGAACTACCCCAAACAAGGGCCAGTAGTACCAACAATCCCCAAGCTATCAGCGGGGGCTGGGAGTCACTTACGACTTCGGGAGCCGGACCTTTGCTCATAAAGCCATTGATTCAGCGGAACTATACACGTCACTGATTTCGGAAAGTATGCCGTTGATTTCTTCAAAAGACATGCTCTCCACGAGTCGCATCCGGTAGGGTTTAAAATGGTCGAGTCCCCGGAAGTAGTTAGTGTAGTGACGACGCATTTCGAAAAGACCAGTAATCTCGCCCTTCCAGCGTACCGAAAAGTCAAGGTGTTTGCGGCAGACCTCGACGCGCTCCGGCAGTGTGGGAGGGGCTAATTGCTCTCCGGTTTTGAGGTAATGTTTTATTTCGTTGAATATCCACGGGTAACCAATGGAAGCCCGACCAATCATAACTCCATCAAGTCCGTAGCGATTTTTGTATTCAAGGGCTTTTTGGGGACTGTCAATATCGCCGTTGCCAAAAATAGGGATTGTAATGCGGGGATTTTCTTTGATTTTGGCGATGAGCGTCCAATCAGCGGAGCCCTTGTACATTTGTACCCGCGTGCGGCCGTGTACCGTGAGTGCCTGAATACCGATGTCTTGCAATCTTTCGGCTGCATCTCCTACATTTTTAGTGCTTTCGTCCCAGCCCAAGCGTGTCTTGACGGTTACGGGCAAATGCGTAGCTTTTACTACCGCCTCTGTCATTTTTACCATCTTGGGGATATCTTGTAGCAACGCTGCACCGGCCCCACGGCAGGCCACGTTTTTTACCGGGCAGCCGTAATTAATATCAATCAGATCGGGATTGGCTCGGGTGGCAATTTCGGCGCAGGAGCGCATGGTCTCGATATCACTACCAAAAAGCTGAATGCCGATTGGTCGCTCGTATTCGAATATATCCAGTTTTTGCACGCTCTTGGCGGCGTCACGAATCAACCCTTCCGAAGAAATAAATTCAGTGTACATCAGGTCCGCCCCATTTTCTTTACAAACCGCCCGAAACGGAGGATCACTGACATCCTCCATGGGAGCAAGTAGTAACGGGAACTCACTCAACTCAATACCTCCAATCCTCACCATGATAACCTTCTCTTTTTAGTACATTAATCCTGTCATAAACAGTTAACTACCGTGTACAGGTTTCGTAATTCCTGTTTTAATGAAAATAAACTTCTTCTTCGGTACAAAATTAGGCGTAAATTTATAGGAATTATGCTAGAAAATAATCCTATTCCTGTTCAACCCCGTGTTCCTGGCACGTGGCGTAGTATGTTGGTCTTAGTTGGATTTATCCTGATTGGGATGTCGGTTGGTAATATTATCGCTATTTTTATCCTGATTCAGTATCTATCGGTCAACGGCGAGTCACCCTCGCTAGATATTATCAATACTTTAATTCAGAACCCTGATTCAGTTCCTAACGGTTGGTACGCTTTGATGTTACTGCAAGGTATTGCGCATGTATTCACGTACTTAGTACCACCACTGCTGTTCTGGTACTACATTGAGCGCAAAACAATCCGATCTTTTGAGATGCAACCCGTTTCGCAACCGCTGGTGTGGGGAAGTATTCTGCTGCTGGTACTAGCTTTTATGCCGTTTAATAGTTTGATTGTAGAGTGGAACTCCACGATGTCTTTGCCGGGCTTTCTATCGGGAGTAGAAGAATGGATGAAAGACAAAGAGGATCAACTGGCAAAACTTACCGAATACCTGACTGCCTTTGAGACCTTTGATCAATTCGTGATTGCGATGGTTGTTATCGGTATTATTCCTGCGATAGGCGAAGAAGTGTTGTTTCGTGGTATACTCCAACGGAAGCTAGCCGAGGAATGGGCGAATATTCACGTGGCTATTTGGGTGGCTGCGGCGATATTTAGCGCCATCCATGTGCAGTTCTATGGTTTTTTCCCCCGCATGCTATTAGGAGCATTATTCGGGTACCTTTACTATTGGACGGGTAGCCTGAAGGTCGCGATTTTTGGTCATTTTATCAATAATGGTTTCATGGTCTTGATGATCTACCTTTACCATCAGAAAATGGTAGATACCAATATTGAAGATTCAACCTCTGTTCCTCTGGGAGCAGCTTTGGTCTCACTGGTAATATCCCTGGGATTACTTTATAGTATCCGGCAGTGGAGAGAAAAGAGAACAGTACATCAGTAGTTATAAATTCAGTGAGGGTTATTAAATAAAAAGAATCTATGGAAAATTGGGAACTAATCATGAGTACTAAGAATTCGGCGAGAGCCGAACTCACGCGCGCCCTTCTTGAACAGAATGAATTAAAGGCTGTTATACTTAACAAGAAAGACAGTAACTACCCCATGTTTGGGTTTTTTGAAGTGTACGTTCCTAACGATGAAGCCGAAGCGGCTAAAAATATTATGGCCAATGAAATCTCGCCTGAGTAGTCTCAGCAACCTGCAACAGCGTTTTATCGCCGGGATTATCGGAGTAACTTTTATTGTAGGGTGTATACTGTACAGTGACCTCACGTTTATGTTGATGTTCTGTGCTATCAGTATGTTTACTCAGCTTGAATTCTATAAGCTATTAGGATTAGACGGAAATCAGCCTCTCACGTATTATGGCACTTTGTGCGGGGTCGCATTGGTAGTGCTTACCTTCGTGATTGAGAAAGGATTGATTGCTTTTGAGAACTACTTTCTGATCAGCCCGCTGCTAGCGATGATTTTCTTCATCAAGCTGTACAAGAAAAATGATCTAAAACCCTTTACCAACATAGGCTTTACGTTTCTGGGGCTCATTTATGTTGCGTTACCTTTTTCGTTGCTAGTAGTAATGGCTATGCGGAGGGGAGAGTATAATCATGAAATTATTCTGGGTAGCCTGTTTTTGTTGTGGGCAACGGACGTTGGTGCCTATTTTGCCGGCACGAAGTTTGGCCGCCGCAAGTTATTTGAAAGAGTATCCCCTAAAAAATCATGGGAGGGAGCGGTTGGAGGTATGTTATCGGCTACGGTGGTGGCTTTCCTGCTCGGCCTGTACTTCCAAACCTATGAACCCTGGAAATGGTACTGCATTGGTGCCATTATCGTGGTGACGGGCACCTATGGCGATTTAGTCGAGTCACTTTTTAAGAGAAGTATTGCCATCAAGGATTCGGGAAGTAGTATTCCCGGTCACGGTGGTTTTCTGGATCGTTTTGACGGACTCTTGCTGTCTGCTCCCTTTATTGTAACATTCCTGAAAATATTTGCCTGATCGAGATTACCTTTATCTGAATTTCGGGCAATTACAAACAATCTCCAAACGTTTCAAAAGTAACCTGAGATTGTACACAAACCGCCACCCTCAAGCTTAAAAAGCATAGTGGTTATTAGTCCATCGATTAAAAGTAGAATTGTGATAATGAAAAAATTACTTCTGTATATATGTTTTGTATTGACAGCTATCCTGTTCAGCCAGAATGCGCAGGCGCAAGGTCAGCAAAAGGCGATTATCTTTACGGGGGTCGTAGTAGCCGGGAAATCAACTGATCGACTACCCGGTGCGTATATTTTCATCCCCAAGGCGGGTAGAGGTACGCTTACCAACAATGCGGGCTACTTTTCAATTCCGGTTTTTCCG
>JBDNFP010000161.1:0-3536 GCA_041689775.1 Spirosomataceae bacterium | reverse complement strand
CGTTGGTCGGCAAGCAAGTCTTTGATAACTTGCCATTGGGTGTCGGTCAGGTCTGTGGGATACATTGGTGGTTCTTTGTTTCCACAAAGCTACCGACTCTCATTTTGTCAAATTATGATCTTTAGACAGCCTCTAAGAGGGCTACCTAAAACCCTCGTCTACCTAGATTACGAAATTTGCTACCTCTACCTTTCTGATTACTAAATTTTTAGCGTATATTATTGCCAAGTTGGTTACTAGGCATGGAACGTTTACTTTACCTCGTTTCAATGATCACTCACATAGCCGTAATTTAAACACACATCCTAATCTTTACCTTTTATTTCAGTAAGTAAAGCGTTTATTTAGTAGATGCAGTAATGTTTGTTTTGCCGTGTTCCTGGAAGGTATACTTTGGTACGCGGCAATTACCCTTGATACATGCCAATTGACTTACCAAACCTCTACTCTGGGCATACATATTCAGGATTTGGCATCTATTTCTTGGTACTTCATTATCATTTAAAGCATCTTTGAATAGGCCTTCGTTTTTCTCGTCCCCTACGATAGTCTTGATTTTAAGAATTAGTACCATTACTCAACTCGTAAAATTGAAAAACTTTATCATGGACCCTCTCCAATTCTTATTTGTTTCAATCAGCAAGGAGTCTTGGACTCATCTTGAACAATCTATTGAAAGTCTGGGATATCAATTCGAAATACGTGACGTTCAGACCAAGAAACAGGCACTTCAAGCCTGCTATAAAGCTAAATATGACATCTTGGTTATTAAGGATAGTCTTCCAGACGGCTGTTCTTCCGACCTAACAAGAGCCCTGTCTAGCTTGATGCCGTGTCTCATTATCCAAACGGAAGCGACCACTCCAGAAAATCAAGAACTGATACCTTCTGACGCTTTAACTGACATTTCCTATTTGCCCCAAAACGAGTACACAACGTGGAATAAATATCTGAGGTCTGCAATTTCAAAATGGGAAAATAGTGTTTCTCAAAAGGTCAATGCCTTTCAGGAATCAAGACGCGTGCTATACGATAAAGTAGCCGCAGAATGCGCCAATCAATTATACAGGCGCTACGACAATAGAGTTGAAAACACGCTAAGAATCATTTTGGAAGTATTGCAGGTTAGCAAAGCGTATATACGTAGTGGTACCTCCACCAGACACCTCGTTACCGATGAAGTGCATTCGCCCGGTATTCATTTTTCGGATACTAGCGAGTCGGTTTATGAAGTTGCTATTCAACGGCCTGACGGGCAGATAGATTACCTGGGAGTAGCCGAATGCCTTTATCCCCGAACCTGGCAAAGCATAGAAATTGATCTTTTGAAAAGTATTGCCTTGCTTTTTCAAGAAAACAGAAGTGAAATTCGGCGTAAAATTGCTATTTATCCAGAGTTAAGCATTACTGCCTAATTTTGTCAACGTACAGCAAACTGATAATTCACGCTCATAATTCATGAATCCTAAACTATTACCTCGTTATATTAGATTTGGTCATGTGTGGCGTTTTTGCCTAATAGTCTCAATCATTGCCATTATTCCAAGCCTTAACATCATGGTATGGAGTTTTGATGGCGCCCAAGCACAGTCTCTGAGTTATGCTCTTTCTCTCTCTGCAAGAGGAGTATCTTATTTTTTATTTGCAATGGCTTTTGCATTGCTTAATGTAAAGTCTCATTACCAAATCATTATTTGGTACCAAATTCAGACCAAACTAGTACGTTGGGGTATACAAATAGTCCTTTTTATTGCAATGATGGAGTTTTTCTATCTATCGCAAAGACTAGTAGTAAACGAATCGCCGAAGCTTGACTATCTTCACTCTACCTATTTTTTAAGGCACCTAGTTATTTATTTTGTAATTCAAGGCTTCTGGTACTTTGCAAGAATAGTAGAAAATAGCAATCGGGTTCATCTAGAAAATGAACAGTTGAAAAGGCTTAAAATAAAGAATCAATTAGAAGCATTAAGCAATCAGCTCAATCCCCATTTCTTGTTCAATGCCTTGAATATTCTTAATATATCGATCGGCACAAATCCAGAAGCAGCCCAAAAACTAGTGCATAACTTGTCTGATATTCTACGCTATAACCTAAAAGTACAAAGTCAAAACCTGGTGAGACTATCCGAGGAATTGGAGGTTGCGCAGTCCTATCTAGCGCTTTACAAGGCACGGTTTGGGGATAAACTGGTATTCAGCTTTGATACTCCCTTGACGGGTAAGGGCTGGTATATTGTTCCACTTTCTCTACAAATTTTAATCGAAAATGCGATTAAACATAATGTTATAACATCAACCAGTAACCTCCACATTCAGGTAAGTCTAAACCAAAAAGATAATCAATTGGTAGTTATAAACTCAATAAACAGAAAAACACAAGTGGACAGCTTAGGGATAGGGCTTACAAACCTGGGAAAACGATATCAACTAATAACCGGTAAAGTCACCTCCTTATCCGACAATGAACAACAATTCACTGTCACGATACCATTAGTAGAATCTCCATGACGAATATTATAATCATCGAAGACGAAACCCCGGCGGGGGAGTATCTCAAAAGCCTTATTTTAAAATTAGCACCAGAGGCCTCGGTACTCGCAGTTTTAGAAAGTGTTGAACAGTCCGTAGAATGGTTAGTATCTAATCCTTCGCCTGACCTTATTTTTATCGATATCCAATTAGGTGATGGTTCTTGTTTCGAAATTTTCGAGCGAGTGAAGGTTCGCTGCCCGATTATTTTCACAACCGCGCACGATGAATACGCCATCAATGCCTTCAAGCTTAATACCCTCGACTACCTGTTAAAACCGATAAAACCGTCCGACCTGCATCACAGCCTAGATAAATTTTATTCGTCCAATGAAGAGTCTTTAAAACGGACGGTTGATTCGTTGGAAGAAATAATTAACGATAAGATTCATGTTCAAAAAAATAATAAGCGAAGTTTTCTAGTACCCTATCGCGACAAGTTAATACCCATAAAAGATGAGGATTTTGCCTGGTTTACGATAAAAAGTGGTGGTGTTGATGGTACTCTAAACGACAGCCGTACCTATGCCATTGATAAATCATTAGAAGAGTTAGAAAAGGTACTGGATTCTAACCGCTTCTTTCGGGCAAACCGCCAATTTATTATTGCCCGCAGTTGCATTAAAGAAATCGAGTTCTATTTTAATGGACGCCTACTAATCCGGGTATCTCCCGTGCCTGGAAATCCTATCCTGATCAGCAAGGAGCGAGTACCTGCTTTTAAAAAGTGGTTTGAAGAAAATTAGCTCAGGGACGTCGTCGGCTCGATAAGATCACAAAGATTACCGTACAGGTCTTCAAATACCAGCACTTTTCCGTAGAGTTCAGTACGAGGCCCGGAAACAATCCGGATTGACTCAGCCAGTAGATTCTGGTAATCCCCATCAAAATCATCGGTATGGAGAAACAAGAATACCCTCCCTCCCGTTTGATTACCTATACTTGCCATTTGCTGCTCATTCGAAGCCTGAGCAAGTAAAAGCGCAAAACCATTCGCACCGGCG
>JBDNFP010000160.1:0-11219 GCA_041689775.1 Spirosomataceae bacterium | reverse complement strand
GGGAATCGAGGATTATCATAAGTTGCTGAAAAACAATGCTTCTTTACAAAAGTCGCCCACCAGAACGGTGCAGACTCAACGTACCCACTTCTTTGCCAGTCTATGCGCCTACATCAAGTTGGAGCGGCTGAAAATCTGTGATAAACTCAACCATTTCGCCCTGAAAGGCAAAATCTATGTCAAGGCCATTCAGGCCGCTTTCAAAGAACTAGAATCACTCAAACTAAAGCACGAAGGCAACATCTCATTTGGATAAACGGACGACTTGCGTAACATCAGTTATAAAGTACTGCCTTAACGCTTCTGTACGTAGTTAGTATGTTCCATCGTATCCTCTATAAAGTTAATTAGTAACCTTATAGACTTCTATACCCTTTCATTCATGAAAAAACTGCTTGCAATCCTTCTGGGCATCAGCGGAGTAGTTGGCTTTATGTCTTTCTATCCAACTCCCGAGGCTACCAAACCCAATATTCTATACATTGTGGCCGACGACGCCGGGCTAGACATGAGTGCCTACGGCCGTACCTGGGTGAACACTCCCGCCTTCGACCGCATTGCCCGGGAAGGTATCTTGTTTAAGAATGCCTATACTCCCAACGCCAAATGCGCTCCTTCCCGCTCAGTGATGCTGACGGGACGAAACCCCTGGCAGCTCGACGCCGGCATGAACCACGGTATTTACTTCCCGAACTACTTCAAAACGTATCCGGAAGCACTGGCCGAAAACGGCTATTTTGTAGGATACACGGGCAAGGGCTACGCACCCGGCACTGCCCTCCACGAAGACGGAAGTAAAAGGGAGCTACTGATTAAAAACTATGCTACTCTCAAAACTACCCCGCCCGCCAAGGCGATGTCTGATAATGATTACTCGGGTAACTTTGCCGACTTTGTAAAACAGTCGGATGGAAAGCCCTGGTCTTTCTGGCTCGGCTTTCATGAACCGCACCGCGCCTACGAATACGGCGTCGGAATCAGGAAAGGAAATAAACGGCCCGACATGATCGAGCACGTACCGGGCTACTTCCCGGATTCTCTTACTACCCGCACTGACCTGCTCGATTACGCCTACGAAATTGAGTACCTCGATAGCCACGTAGCCAAAGTGCTCAAAACATTGGAAGACAATGGACAGCTGGAAAATACCTTACTAATTTTCACCTCCGATCACGGAATGCCCTTCCCGAGGGTAAAGGGTAATGGCTACGAGAACGCTAACCATGTACCTTTTGCCGTGATGTGGAAAAATGGCATTAAAAAACCCGGTCGGGTAGTCACTGACTACGTAAACATGACGGACTTGGCTCCTACTTTTCTGGATGTGGCAGGGGTATCAGTCGTGGAATCAGGCATGCGCTCCCTGATTGGTAGGAGTCTAACGAGCATTTTTGGCAGTACCAAAGCCGGACAGGTGGAAGCCGACCGTAATTTCCAATTGATTGGGCAGGAGCGCCACGACTACGGTCGCCCGAATGACGTAGGCTACCCCATCCGGGGCCTACACAAAAACGGAATGCTGTACCTCAAAAACTACGAAAATGGCCGTTGGCCCGCCTGTAACCCCGAAACCGGGTACCTTAACACGGACGGAAGCCCAACCAAAACGCTTATCTTGAACAATCGCCGCAATGGGGTGGACAAAACTTTCTGGGATTTATGCTTTGGGAAACGCCCGGCCGAAGAATTATTTGACCTAAAAAAAGATCCCGATTGCCTCACCAACCTCGCTACGCTTTCTAAGTACCAGGTCACCAAAAAAGCTATGGAAAAAGAAATGGAGGCCAAACTTCTTGCCCAAGGCGATTTACGGATGCAAGGCTACGGACATTTGTACGAACAGTACCCGTTCAATCAGGATATGAATGGCTTTTATGAGCGCTACATGAAGGGTGAAAAGTTTCAGACTAATTGGGTGAACGACAGTGACTACGAAAAGGGGTTGATTGATGATTAAGAATTACCCAAATACCTACTAATAAAAATGGGGAGTGGCTAATTGGCCACTCCCCATTTTTATTTATTCTCCGGAACCCGAAGCAGTTTGAGCAATTATTTCGTAACACCCAATTGGCCACGAACTTCGCCCCCGCCGTAAGTAGCAGAGTGAAGGTTTACATAGTACAGTCCGGCTTTCAAATCAGCTTCCTGCTCAACACTAAGTGTTTTCATGTACATGAAAGGTGAGGTAAATGTGGTACCTAAATTAAAGATAACTCCACCATTAGTACCGGCTGCTGCTTTGTGAATGTGCCAGGCAACCGGAGTAAAACCTGAGTATGTAACATTCAGCATCAACATTTTTGTTTCTTCATTAAAGGTACCTTCCACCTTACCAGTAGAAGTAGACGGATTAGCAGGTACTTCCGATGAGCCTGATAAAGTAGCCATTACTTGTGTTTCGGGAGTCATTTTCTCCTTGTCTTTACAGCCCATTACCAATGTCATCAGGAAAAGTCCTACTAGTGCAACATGTTTCATTTTCTTTGTTTCGTTTAAGTTTCAGATTCTACACTACTACATACGGGCTGTGAGGCCGAAAGGTTGTCTAAAACTAAAATAAATACTATTTACTTAAACGTGATCACTGCCCTGAAAGTCAATATCTTCGTGGCTTATCGTAGTCTTTTGATACTATTCAAAATTTTCAAAGCGTCTTCTTCTGCCTGATCGTCGTCGTCAGCAAATACAATCGCGATAAAAAAGTTAGTCTGCGTGCGTGGATCCAGCATACCCGCAAACATAATACGCGAGCCGTCCTTGTAGCCCTCTACGTAATATCCTTGCAGTCCATTGGAATTAACCTCCGTAGCCTCGTCAACCTCATCCAGTTCCATTTCATCGGCTCCAGCAATGGTGGCCTCTTCCAGATCTTCGAGCGTGATGTCTTCCTCTACGATATTCATAATCAATTCCATACCATCCCCTTTCATTTCAAACGACTCGCTGGTGTTCGTTCTCATCCGAAAATCATTGGGTACAGTAATCTGCAACTTGTAATCTTTCCACAAAAATACTTTTTGGGCTTTTGCATCATTACTGAAGGAAGTTAGGACCAGCATTAAAAACAGGGAGGCTAACAGGGAAGTAGCTTGTTTTTTCATAAATGTAGTAGCTGTAAGGTTGATATTAAATATATATATAATCATTTTTTCGGGTAACTTATGCATTGGGAACCAATAATTATTTTTCGGTTACTAAATTTTTTTGCCAAAAAAAACGGCACAGCCAAGTCGACAGGCTGCACCGTTTTTAATTCTCTACATCAGAATATTACAATACCAAATCCCAGCCGTTGCGATACTCCCGCTTCACGTATTGATTGGCTGGTTCGTAGTTGGTAATTTTCATATTTTCGGCATCCCAAAAGAGTTTTTTACGGCCGTTGTACCGATCCGCTGACCGCTTGGCTTCCGGGTTATCGCGTAGCATCCAGCTACGAATAGCCAAGTTACCGATCAGGATACTTTCGGCAAAAGACGCTGCGTACTCAAACGGTGAACTCACCTTGCCTTTGCCGTAACCGTCGATGCAGGCGTTCACCCATTGGAGGTAGTGATTTTCGTCGGGTACCCGCTCTATGGTCTCGGGGATATTGATGTACTCATTCTCTTTCAGCGGTAACAGCCGGGGCCTGGCGCCGTAGCAATCAGCCATCAGCTTTCCTTTTGAACCAATAAACAATACACCACCATCTGAATTACCAAAAGCTTCACCAGGATTCAACTCCTCGGGTAGTTCTGGCATGATACCGCCGTCGTACCAACTTACTTTAATATCTCCTTTACCGTCATTGCGTGGATAGTTGAGGTGGATACTTGTCGAAAAGGGCGTCCAATCCGGATTATGATCTTGCGGACGTAAAGTAAATGTCCACGAACCTGACACGCTGCACTCAACCGAATTGGGATAGAGAATCGGCAATATCCGATACACGGGGTCCATGATATGGCAGGCCATATCACCCAGTGCTCCGGTACCGTAGGGCCACCAGCCACGCCAGTTCCAGGGCAGGTAGGCTTCGTTGTAGCCCACTTTGGGAGCGGGGCCAAGCCACAGGTCAAAATCCAGTTCTTTGGGGATCGGGTAGGTTTTGTCAGTAGGTACCGCCTGCGGCCAAACCGGACGATTGGTCCAGGTGAGGACCTCATGCACGTCACCGATGATTCCTGAATCATAGATCTCTTGCATCCGGCGCACACCGTTTCCCGATCCACCCTGATTTCCCATTTGCGTAATTACTTTGTACTTCTTGGCCGCCTGACCCAAAATCCGGGCCTCGTAAATATCGTGCGTCAAGGGTTTTTGGGTGTACACGTGCTTTCCTAGCTGCATCGCAGCCAAGGTTGCCACGGCGTGTGTGTTATCGGGAGTGGAAATCGAACAGGCATCTATAGATTTCCCCTCTTTGGCCAGCATTTCGCGGAAATCTTTGTAGTAATTGGCTTTTGGGAAGGCCGTGCGGGAGTCAACCGCCTGACGGTCGTCCACATCACAAAGCGCCACAATGTTAACATTAGGACTCTTGGCAAAAGCCGCCAGATCACTTTTGCCCTTTCCACCGACACCAATACCGGCAATATTAAGCTTGTCGCTGGGGGCGACAAACCCTTTCCCCAGAACGTGACGGGGAACAATGAAGAATGAAGAAGCCACTAGGGTTGAGGCTTTCACGAAGTCCCGGCGGGTAGGTTTTGCTCCGGATAATAATGGTTCTTTTTTAGACATAATAACTTGATCTTGGTTTAGGAATAACAAAAGTGTAGCAGGCAGAAAATGACTAATTACTACCTATAAAACATGAAAACCGAAAGGATATACTGTGTTGTACTCCAAAACTTTATGAGTGTACCAGTAGTGAAGCAGATATTTTTCAAAATACCTGAGCAACTCAAACCATCCACCAAAAACGCAGATTTCGGTAGCTCAAACATTTCGACGAAGTACCGGGTTTCGGCCTATAATTAGTAGTCAATAGCATCAGCACTTTAAGCGGCACAACAAAACTCTTTTCAGATTAATAGTTAGTTCACCAATTATTTTTCCTTCGTTCTAAACGAAAAATAGCTATTTTCGACTTCTGAGACGCTAAATTATTACCCGGGCATTGCCCTACCTATTTTTTCACTTAACCTGTATCATGAAAAAAATTGTATTTTTTCTACTTTGGAGCCTCACCACCCTGGCGCAGGATGACAACGGCTACCAGGCTCCGCCTAAGCCCTTGGCTGACCTCGTGACGGCCGCTCCTACTCCCACCGTTAGCGTGGATAGCAAAGGCAACTGGATGCTGTTGATGGTGCGTAATACCGCCACTACCACCATTGCCGAACTTTCGGAGCCCGAGTACCGTCTGGCTGGTTTGCGCCTAAATCCCGCTACCAACGGCCCCAGCCGTGCCCGCTACATCAACAACCTGATTCTTCGCAAAGTAGAAGAAAAAGCGGCTGACGTAACCGTGCAGGGAGTACCCGCGAAAGCCCAGATTTCGGATGTACAGTGGTCGCCAGACGATAGCAAGATTGCTTTCACCAACACCACCGACTCGAAGATCGAGCTATACGTACTCGACGTGGCCACCGCTACCGCCCGCAAAGTGAGCAGCGCGGCACTCAACGGAGTACTCGGTCGCCCTTTCCAGTGGTTGTCGGATAATCAGGGATTCGTTGCCCGCATAATTCCCGCTGAGCGGGGCGCCGCGCCCGTGATCAGTCGGGTACCCAACGGCCCCACGGTGCAGGAAAACCTCGGTACCAAAGCCCAGGCCGCGACCTACCAAGATTTGCTAAAAAACCCCAACGACGAGACGCTCTTTGAATACTATGCTACTTCGCAGGTAGCCAAAATCGGGATGGATGGCAGCATGAAGGCCATTAGTCCGGTGGGAATGATCACCACCGCCACTCCTTCACCCGACGGAAACTTCGTCATGATCGAGACCATGCAACGTCCGTTTTCGTACCTCGTAACGGCCAACCGCTTTCCTCAGCAAACTGACATTTACAGCATTACTGGTGCGTTGGTCAAAACACTACACAACAGTCCCTTGTTGGAAAACGTACCTTGGGGACGCGACGCTACCACCGAAGGACAGCGCGGCCACAGCTGGCGTAACGACACCCCCGCAACCATCTACTGGGTAGAGGCAAAGGACGGCGGTAACCCGAAACAAAAAGCTGATGTACGTGATATCGTATACAGCCTTTCGGCTCCGTTCTCTGCTACCCCCACCGAGCTTTACAAGGCTGCTTTACGCTTTGGCGGCGTAACCTGGGGTAATGACAAAACTGCGTTGTTTTACGAGCGCTGGAACGAAACCCGAAAGACCATTACCAAACTGGTGAATCCATCCAATCCGACTAATCCCAAAGTATTGTTTGATCGTTCGTCGGAGGATCGCTACGGGAACCCAGGCTCACCGGAACTAGTGAAGAATAGCTACGGCGAAAACGTACTGCT
Source organism: Spirosomataceae bacterium (assembly GCA_041689775.1). GTDB lineage: Bacteria > Bacteroidota > Bacteroidia > Cytophagales > Spirosomataceae > JBDNFP01. The sequence goes on along the minus strand of JBDNFP010000160.1, from coordinate 4,760 downwards.
GCTCACCGCCGCCAACGAAGTATACATGACGGGTACCGGTTCTTCGCCCGAAGGAGACCGTCCGTTTGTGGATTTGTATAACCTCACCAACGGCCAAACCAAGCATTTGTGGCGCTCCGAGGCTCCTTACTACGAAAGCCCCGTGGCAATTTTGGATGGTACCAAAGGATTAATCCTGACCAGCCGGGAGTCGCAGGAAGAGCCCGCCAATTATTTTGTCCGTAATCTGAATGCTGCTCCTAAGAAAGGTAAGAAAGCCGCCGAAAATCCGCTAACGCAGGTAACGTTCTTCCCCCACCCCTACCCTCAGTTTAAGGATGTGCAGAAGCAGCAACTTCGCTACAAGCGCCCAGATGGCGTAGAACTGACCGCGACCTTGCTGCTGCCTCCCGGTTACAAGAAGGAAGACGGACCACTACCTACTTTCCTGTGGGCCTACCCCGCCGAATTTAAGAGCGCCGAGGCAGCCGGACAGGTGAGCGGCTCACCCTATACATTTAATCGCATCAGCTACTGGACGGGTGCGGCTTTCGTAACTATGGGCTATGCGGTACTCGAAAATGCCTCTATCCCCATCGTGGGTGAGGGTAAAGATGAACCCAACGATACGTACGTTCAGCAATTGGTAGCGAGCGCCAAGGCCGCAATTGACGAAGGAGTACGGTTAGGGGTTGTAGATTCGAGCCGCGTGGGCGTGGGTGGCCACTCGTATGGTGCTTTTATGACCGCCAACCTATTGTCGCACAGTAATCTATTTAAGGCGGGTATCGCCCGCTCGGGTGCTTACAACCGTACCCTTACGCCCTTTGGCTTCCAGAACGAACAGCGTACCTACTGGCAGGCACCGGAGGTATACAACACCATGTCGCCGTTTATGAACGCCGATAAGATGAAGACACCCCTGCTGATGACCCACGGCGAAGCCGACAATAATACGGGTACTTACCCCATCCAATCGGAGCGCTACTTCAACGCCCTCAAAGGACAAGGTGCTACGGCTAAATTGGTGTTTCTACCCTACGAAAGCCACGGCTACACCGCGCAAGAATCGCTGTTGCACATGTTGTACGAAATGAACAGTTGGATGGAGAAGTACGTAAAGAATGCAGCCACCAACGCACCTGCCAAGTCTTCGGCTCCTTCTCGCATGGGAGGTAGCTCGAATAAGTAGTTTTTTTGAGCTGTTAGCCATCAGCTGATAGCTATTAGATTTTTTTGAATGCGGGGTTCTGGTTTTTCCGGGGCCCCGTATTTTTTGTTGGTTCTAGCCATAATCTTTTTCGATTTACAAGGTAAATTTAACCTGTCAGTTATTTAAAACCTTATTGGAAATAAAATAAGCGCACTAACTACCTCATTTGGCTTAGGAGGTAACCATTAGCTTTCGGCTATCAGCTTTTTTAGAAGAGTAACGGGGTTCTGGTTTTATATGCACAACTTCATTTTTATTCCGTTCACTAAATTTCCCTCCCAAAATTGGCTGAACCACTAGCATTTTAGCGCCGAATTAAGTTACTTTCATCTAGATTTACACGCTAGTATGAAACGCACTAACTACCTACTCCGTCTCGACAATCCCTGTCCAGAATCCTGGGACGGCATGGCTCCCACCGCCAAGGAGAGGTTTGGTCAGCAATGCGCCAAAAACGTAGTTGATTTTACAGGAATGACCGACGATCAGGTGCTGGTTATTCTTAAAACATTCAACGAAAATCTCTGCGGGCGCATTGATGACTCCCAACTCAACCGCTACCTCGTAACCCATACCGAAACTACCCTATCCGCCCAGCTTTTCAAGGTCTTCGCCGGACTCTTTTTGTTTGCCTCTGCCGACAGCAACGCGCAGGAGCTTATCCGAGCGTAAACCCATGCCTCTGGTGCAGGCACCAACCCAACAAAAGGCCTTTGACGCTAAGAAACGGAACGACGTAGCGTATGAGCAACAAATCCGCGTGACGGGACGGGTACTTCTGCAGGAAACGCAACAACCAGCAGCCGGTGTATGGGTAATGGTACGCGGAGCGGGCTTACCTATCTCGACCGAAGCCGACGGCACATTTCATGTGCTGCTCCCGGATAGCCTCGCAACCCAAACTTTCACGCTTCGTACTGTACATCCTCGAGTATCGCAACATTAACGTTACCACAACCGTCAAGAGTTTTCCGGCTGTCATTGAGTTACCCCCTTCCGCTCCCACTAGGACTATCTCTGGTGGTGGCTTGATGGTAGTGAAGCGGTGGCAGTGGCGAAGGAAGAAGGGACGTTCGGGCTGATGATTCTTAGTCAAGTCGGAGACTTGTACTATTTAATACCGCCAGCTGCAAACTGGCGGTAGCGGGAAAAATTGTCCCAATGGATACATCCACATCAATATTGGAGGGGCCGTCCAGAGGATCAGTGGCCACGACGTACTTTCCGTTGGGATTACCGGTAAAAATTATATCCTCCTCTTCTTCGGAGATCAATGCACATACTTCACCTCCGTTGGTGAGTGCCCTTCTAAAACGGATATCGGCAATCACATCCAGCTTTTGCTGACTTTCACCCTGTACATTGTACTGTCCCATGTCACCGGTCAGATCAATGAGTCCGGCGCGTTTTACCTCGCGGTGCACTGTTTTACCCGCCAGCGCTATGTCTTTCAGCAGCTGCGACAAGTCGCCGGTGGCGTAGGCAAATGCATGCTGCCGATACATAATGTAGCGATCGAGGGTAGTGCCCAAAGGCAGTACTAAGGAGTCCATTGGGTTGGTAGACATAGCTGGGGCTGTTTCGTTTTCTGGACTAGTCTCCAATTGATTAGACGGGAATTACAGGTTCTTACCCTGCCTTATATTTATTTTTTTATGCCCTCTCCACAACCAATAGTATGTTCACTGCTAGGCTCAGTAATGAGTCATAATTTGAGTTTGGCTGTTATTATTTTTCTATCGCCGCCGAATGGTTTAGTAGTAATGAAGCGGAAGTGGCGGAAGGGATATGCGGGGTAATGATTCTTAGTCAAGTCGTAGTATAGTACTATCTCATACCACCAGTCGAAAACGGGCGGTGGCGGAGGGGACAGAGTATCAGTAGCAAGATCTCAAAATGAGAACCTTCAAAACAAAAAGTAGTAGTAGCCCGCGAGCTACTACTACTTTTTGTTTCTCTGTTTTAATCACCTAAAAGCTTGATACAGATTTCCAGGACGGGACACAGAACTGATCGTGGAACTGCTTTTTGAGGAAACAGGCCAAAAGCTGATAGCCAGTTGTCGAGAGCCTAGAATGTCATCGGTACCTCCACTACACCGTTACCCCAAGCCATGCGCATGAGTACCTCGTTGCCGGCACCCTTGGCAAACTGAATCGCGAAATTCTCGACGGATTCAGAAATTTCCTTCCCCTTCATGTTCACCCGGAGAACGTCATACTTGGGATCGTAACTGTAGGCGCCCCATTGATCCAAATCGCTACTCAGGATAATGGTCATAGCCTCTTCCTGCTGATTGATTTGAGCCAGCAAGGCGTAGGTTCCGGCTTTTACCTTCTTGCCCATAATGGTCACGTCTTCGTAAAACTTGATTTCGGGGGCTTCGTTGGCACCCACGCGCCACACTTTGTCTAACGGAATGAGGTTGCCAAGAACCTCGCGCCCATTCAGGGCCGGGCGACTGTAAATGACACGTACCTTGGCCGTTTCTCCCTTGATTTTGTCGGGCGAAAACTTGCGGTCGTGGGCGTAGTCATCGGGGTAGTAAGCCATATCCATTGGGCTTTTGTCGATACCCCGGAAGGTTTGAGCCTGGCTTTTGAAGGTAAAAAATGCGCAAAGGCAAAGGAATAGAGCAGTGGTCTTCATTGGTTGGTTTTTGTTTTGGAATAAATTAAAATACGCCACCAAGATAATCAGACTGGCGGCAAATCAGTCACTTTTTACAAAAAAAATCTGGCCTAATGAGCCAAAGTATCTGCGGTAATGCATTCAATTGATTCTCGATTAGTATTGTCCGCCATTAAGTAATAGATTTTTCATGCGACACTGAGGATTTAGACGTTCTTTGACATACCGTTAACTTCTGGATACGGTCTGCGGCCAAATGCTGAGCCTCAATGGTCTTGATCAGGGCCTGATTGTCGAAGACGAGACACGCTTGGGATTCAGCTTCAAATTTCAGCTGGACAAACTGACCCTTGAAGCGGGCTCCGACCGAATAGACTTGCCCGTAGTGCCCAATGGTGCCACAGGCCGACACTTTGCGGGTGTAGAGCTTCTTGGAGAGAAACCCTACACCCTGTGTGCGTCGAAGTCATTGTGGCTGTAGACCCTTGGGGAAGTTTCGATCTCCGGGAAGGCGTCCAGCCGGGTCCTGCCCTGCAGTCTCTTGACCCTGAATCCCTCCCTTTGCAAAACGGCTTCCCGGTCCAGCCGTTTTTGAAGATCGTCCAAATCAGTAGCCTTGTGGACCTCCGCCCAGCGCGAAGAGGTGCATTGCATCTTCGCGACCACGGCATTCTGCTGGGGGCATCGGGGCTTGTTGAAGATCACATCGACATCCATGGCGATCAACCACAGCGACAGGGCCGAAGTCATCGTCAGCGTGGGGGTTCCCAGCGGCTCACCGTTGTCGACCCGGAAAGCGCCCGCTTTCCCCCAGCGATGAAAGCTCTCGATCAGCCTTTGGCGGACTTCCGACAGGGGAACCTGGCAGATGCGGGCGTAAGCGAAGGCCAGCGAGCCGAGCCAGCAGCCACTCTTCTCATCCGTCAGGGTCAGATAG
>JBDNFP010000159.1:0-2383 GCA_041689775.1 Spirosomataceae bacterium | reverse complement strand
GGGTTATTGTATTTTAACAAGTGCCCTACCCGACGAATTGTATTTTTAGATGCGTTCAACCTGATTGACGGAGGTTATGGTCCCGGTATTGATAAACTCCACTTTTCTGCCAATTTTTAACTGGTGATTACTCCTGACGTCAAGCAGAAGTCTTACTCTACGGATGATTTTTTGTAGCATAAAGCCAGTACTTTATTAATTGTTCATCTTAACCAAAGAGGGATCGTATAGTTTCTTGTGTGTCTCGGATAGCTTAGAAACAGGCATTTTAATGACTGCCCGATCATAGGTCATCAGGCCGTTGGTTTCTACTTCTACGTCGGTAGTCTGGGTATAAATTGCCGCTGAAATTCCGTTTTTGATGAGTTTAGTAAGATCGGTCATGAAGCCACTATACCGATCAAACAGCTCTTCCTTCGTTTTGAAAGTCTGGTAGCCCCAGTTATCCTTTTGCTGCCAGGTATGTCCTTCCAGTGGTAGTCCTAGTCCCCCAAATTCTCCGAGAACCAGTACCTGTTTTTTTCCAAATAGCTCCGGGCTAGGCATAGCCGGGGCGGGGTAGTTATGGAGGTCCATAATATCACCCACCGGGAAAAAGTTTCCGCCACTGGCACTGTTGACCAGCCTGGAGGGATCATATTTGGCCGTCCATTTGGTAATTTCTTCGGTTTTAAACTGCCCCCAGGCCTCATTGAAAGGTACCCACATTACGATGGACGGGAAGTTATAATTGGCATCCATAATTGCTTTCCACTCGCGGCGGAAGATACTTTCTGACTCCGAAGTGCGGTCCTTTTCAGTACCCAGGCCGGATACACCCGGGCGCGACTCCCAGCGATTGCCCATATCACCACTGGGCATATCCTGCCATACCAGCATACCAAGGCGGTCGCAATGGTAATACCAGCGGGCAGGTTCTACTTTTACGTGTTTCCGGATCATGTTGAAACCCATATCGCGCGTTTTTTCGATATCAAACAACAGTGCCTCGTCGGTTGGGGCGGTGTAAAGCCCGTCGGGCCACCAGCCCTGATCCAAGGGACCGTACTGGAACACAAACTTATCATTGAGCAGCATCCGCTGAATTCCTTGGGCATCGGCCTGCCGCGTTATCTTACGCATGGCAAAGTAGCTTTTTACTTCGTCGAGTACCTTACCCTTGCGTACTATCGCTACGGTAAGGTCATACAAATTAGGGCTGCCGGGTTCCCATAAGCGAGGGTTGGCAACGGGTAGTACGGCGGTTTCGTTGGGGGCCATCTCCTTTTCAGAAATTACGCTCGTGCCATCATAGGCCCGGACCCGAATGATATCTCCGGCTTCCAGGTTTTTTCCGGCTACGGATACACTTACCGTGCTCTTGTCGAGATCCGGACTGTTTTTAGTTGATTCGATGTAGCTCTTAGGAACGGTTTCCAGCCAGACGGTTTGCCAGATACCCGTTACGGGAGTGTACCAGATACCTCTCGGATTCTTGACTTGCTTGCCCCGTGGTTGTGGACCATCATTACTAGGGTCCCATACGCGCACGCTAACCTGCTGCTTATTGCCCTTGACCAACAGGTTGGTGATATCCATAGAAAACGGGTCATAACCTCCCTGATGCGTGCCGGCCTTTTGCCCGTTCACAAATACGTCACACTGCCAATCTACGGCCCCAAAGTGTAACAGTACGTTAGTGCTTTTAGTATTGGCCGTCAAGGTCATGGTAGTACTATACCACAGCAAGCTATCCTGACCTACCGTTCGACCTACCCCCGAAAGCGCTGATTCAACCGCGAAGGGTACCAGTATTTTACCATCGAACTTCGCAGGTGTAGCCAGGTCATTTGTTTTGGGAATAATGGTGTAGTCCCACAAGCCATTGAGGTTTTGCCATCCGGCCCTTACCATGTGTGGGCGTGGGTATTCGGGTAGTGGTTGCTTCGGATCAACCTTATCTGCCCAGGAGGTACGTATTTTATTGCCCGCTATTTTCCAATCCACGGGTTGAGCGTAGCCAATCATGCTCGTAAGCAAAATTAGAAGTAATAGTGCTGGTACATTCTTATTCATTTCAGTTGGTCGTTTTTATGGAGGGGAGAAACACTCCCCATATCCTAAAAGCAAATGCGGGCAATTCTTAACTTAAAATCACAAAGTTTTTGCTGCTACATAGTTCAAGAAGGAATCAAATCAGAAAATAGAAATATAACTTGAGTAAGTTGTGTCTGAGTTTTTTACTTGATAAAGTGAATGCCACAACTGAAAACTGGACAAAATGAATAAAAGCGATGGAAATCTTGTTTGGAGAGAGTGAAAAACCAACAAGACATCTTCGCATCGCTTTTGGACAAATTTAAGGTTAAGTTACCAAAAGCCCAAAAGACACGAATCAAGACGC
>JBDNFP010000158.1:0-11180 GCA_041689775.1 Spirosomataceae bacterium | reverse complement strand
TTAAATCAGAAAGACGGGCAACTCATACAGTTCGACCGGGTGATTGCCAACCCTCCTTTTTCGCAAAACTACAACCGAGCTACCATGCAGTACTCGTCTCGTTTTAGCTATGGTTTTGCCCCCGATACGGGCAAGAAAGGCGACCTGATGTTTGTGCAGCACATGCTGGCAAGCTGCAAACGCACGGGCAAGGTAGTGGTAGTGATGCCGCACGGAGTATTGTTCCGGGGTGGAAAGGAAAAGGAAATCCGGGAAAATATGCTCAAAGCAGATGTGCTGGAAGGCATTATCAGTTTGCCCCCGCAGTTGTTTTATGGTACGGGTATTCCGGCTTGTATCATGGTGTTCAATAAAAGCAAACCCGACGACCTAAAAAACAAGGTCTTTATTGTCAATGCCGACAAAGACTATGCGGAAGGCAAAAAGCAAAACACCCTACGACCCGAAGACATAGAAAAGATTGACTACGTTTTTACGAATAAAATTGAAGAGGCGAGTTACTCCAAATTAGTTGATTTAGAAACCATCGAAGACAACGACTACACCCTCAACATACGAAGGTATGTAGACAATACCCCACCACCCGAACCCGAAGATGTAAAAGCGCATTTGAGGGGGGGCATTCCCATCCGAGAAATAGAAAAGGTGCAAAGTACCCTTTCTCCAAAATTTGAGTTTGATGGCTATCAATTATTTCAAGACAAAGACGACACCTACAAAGATTTTAAATTAGACCAAAAAGCAAGCATCAAACAAACCGTTGAAGAGGACGATAAGGTACTTGAAACCCTCACGGAGTTAGGCTTGCACTTAGCCGATTGGTGGCAACTTGCCAAAGAAGATTTTTCAACGCTTGCGCCAAAAAAGAATCCCGACGAAAATGACACGGTAGCCGAGCCAATGGGCGTGTATCTCCGTATGGGCGGTGATACTTTCCCCAAAGTACGGAAAGAGCTGCTCAACTCCATGAAAGATAAGTTTGTGCCGGTGGGTATATTGGATAAGTTTCAGGTAGCGGGGGTGTTTGTAAACTGGTGGGAAAACATCAAGTACGACCTCAAAACCATCATGCAAAACGGCTGGGATGCCGGGCTGATACCGGATGAGTACCTGATTGAGGAGTTTTTCAAGACCGAGAAAGCCGAAATTGAAAAAATAGAAATTGAGCAAGCCGACTTTGAGAGCCAACTCGAAGAAGCCGTGGAAGAAGCCCTCAATTTGGTGGAGTTTGAACCCGATGAGGAAGAAGGCGAAGTAAAACAAACCCCCGCCTTGGCCAAAAGCGAATTGAAGGCACAGATTGACTATTTCCTGAGGGAGAAGAACAACCCCGAAGCAGCCAAACCTTACCAAGAGCAGGAAACCAAAATAAAAGATCTGGAAAAAGCCATCAAGGACTGCAAAGCTTTATTGAAAGAAAAACAGGCCGAATTGGAATTGAAAATTGAACTCAAACGCTACGGCAGCGACGATGTAAAAGCCGAAAGCAATACCCTACTGACGGCTACCAAAAAAGAAATAGACGGCCTGAATGCCGACATTGAAAGCCTCATTAAGGACTTTAAAGCGGATTTGAAAGACGTTTCTGAGTTTGCCAAAATCAAGACTTCTACCAAAACCTTGGAAAAAGAACTGAAAGCAGCTAAAAATGATGATGCCAAGCTCAGCCTGGTGCTGGAAGCCCAAAAGCAGTTTAAAGAAATTACGAAAACCTACAACGCAAGAGTAAAAGACAGCGGCATTCTGCACGCCAAGCTGGCAAGCATTGATGCCCTGTTGGTAGCCATTGGCGGGATAATAACCCCCGAAGAAAGCCAGAAGCTGATTCTGAAAAAGCATTTTGACATCATCAACGACCAGCTACAACGCTACCTCAATGCCGAAAAAAGAGGGTTGGTAACGGCCTTTGAAAACCTTTTTGACAAATACGCTACCTCCGCCCAAGCCATTGAGCAAAAGCGGGAAACTACGATGGCTGAACTGAATGATTTTCTCACCCAATTGAATTATTTGAGCTAATGGAAAGAAATCAAATAGATATTCCTGAGGGGTGGAGATTGAAGAAACTCGGCTCTGTTTGCAGAATTAAAAAAGGAGTTCAGTTTAATAAGGTTGAACTATCTGATTCTGGAGTGTTTCCTTGCATAAACGGTGGTATTGAACCATCTGGTTATTCTGATTTATGGAATACAATTGAAAACACTATCACCATTAGTGAAGGCGGAAACTCTTGTGGTTATGTGAATTTTTTGACTACAAAGTTTTGGAGTGGCGGTCATTGTTATTCACTATTGGACTTAGATAAAAATCTCGAAAATGATTTTTTGTATCAAGCCTTAAAAGGGAGACAGAGTTTAATTATGGATTTGCGGGTTGGCTCTGGGCTTCCCAACATTCAGCAAAAAGCTATTAAAGAATTTGAGTTTTTAAGTCCTGAGTCCAAATCCGAACAAACCCAAATAGCCTCCATCCTTTCCAAAGTAGATGAAGCCATCAGCCAAACCGAGCAACTCATAGCCAAGTATACCCGCATCAAAACGGGCCTAATGCAGGATTTGCTCACCAAAGGCATTGACGAACACGGCAACATCCGCAGCGAAGCAACCCACGAGTTTAAAGACAGCCCGCTGGGGAGGATTCCGAAGGAGTGGGAGCATCTTAGAAGATACGTCATTATTACGGGTGGATACGCTTTTAAAAGTCGTGACTTCACAGAAGATGGTTTGCAACTTATTAGAATGGGGAACTTATATAATAATCAACTCTCGCTAAATAGAGACCCTGTCTTTTTACCCAAAGATTTCCAATTCAAACATCCAAATTTCGTTTTGAAAAATGGAGATCTGATTATGAGTATGACAGGAACTTCTGGAAAAAGAGATTATGGATTCACAGTTCAGATTGAAATAGAAAAGCCTTTATTGCTTAATCAACGAGTTTGCAAGTTTAAGTGTATTGAAAACCGAATTGATAAGACATATTTAATTAATTTGCTCCACTCAGAAATCTATCTTGCTACGCTTTATGAAAATGCAACAGGGACTAAGCAGGCTAATCTAAATTCTGATAATATTTTGAATATTTATGTTCCGTTTCCATCAAAGGATGAGCAGAAAAGAATTGGAAAGAAATTTAATGTAACAGATAAATCAACAAGGTATTTTTATCAGGAGCTCACCAAACTCCAATCCCTCAAAACGGGCTTAATGCAGGATTTATTGACCGGTAAGGTGCGGGTGAATAGCGCAGAGGTGAAGGAAGCAAATGAAACGGGGCTTGTATAAAAAGCGAAACGCCTCTTTGGGGGAGGCGTCGGGCCAGGGATGCTATCCCTGGTGTTGTTCGTGATTGCAAATGTAATACAAAATAAATGAATGATGCAAGAAGAAGGACAGAAAAAAGAACGAGTAGTGGCCTACATTGATGGGTTCAACCTGTATTTTGGAATGAGGGAAGCCGGCTTTGACCATTGCAGATGGCTGAACGTCAAAAAACTGGTAAGCAATTTACTGAAGCCACATCAGGTACTTGTCGCTATCAAATACTTTACAAGCAGGGTCAGCAACAATCCTGATAAGCAAAAACGACAATCTACGTATATTGATGCTTTGGAAAGTACTGGTGCCAAAATTATTTATGGGAACTATCAGGATGGCTCTACCGAGTGTAAACGCTGTGGGCATATCTGGCGCACTGCCAAAGAAAAAATGACGGATGTAAATATCGCAACGGCCATTATAGTGGATGCCTTTAAAGACGAATACGATATGGCTATGCTTATTTCGGGCGATAGCGATCTGACGCCCCCTATCCGTGAAGTACATAATTTATTCAAAAATAAACGAGTATTTATTGCTTTTCCACCAAAACGGCACAACAGCTCCATGGCCTTGGTTGCCAAAGGTTCAGAAATCATTGGCAGGAAAAAATTAGTAGATGCTCAATTTGATGATGAGGTGATAAGTAAAACAGGATATACATTAAAAATTCCAACCGATTGGAAATAACCTAATCAGGATGATCATAAGCAACGATACCAAATACCGGGGTACCTTGGGCAGCACCCTGAAATTAGACGAATACAGCCACGTAGAAAAACCCTTTTTAGACCAACTGACAGGTCTAGGCTGGGAGATACTGGAACTGCAAATGAACCAAAAGCCCGAGCAGAGTTTCAGAACCTCCTTTTCGGATGTGGTTTTAAGGCCCAAGCTTCGGGAAGCGTTGTTGAAAATCAATCCTTTTCTTACTGATCCTCAGCTAGATGAATTGGAGCGCAGGATGACCACGTTTTCCAAAAACAGCCTATTAGAAAACAACCAACAAGTACTGCATTACTTGTTAGAAAACACCACCGTTTCCAAAAACGAACAAACGGGCGAGCTTAGCCCCACCGTCCGGTTTATTGATTTCGACAACTTAGCCAATAACAGCTTTATTGCCATATCGCAGTTCAAGGTGGTGATCACCGGCACCGACCACCACATCATTCCCGACATCGTTCTGTTTGTCAACGGCTTGCCTTTGGTGGTGGTGGAAGCCAAATCATCCAAAGTAAAAGAGCCTATTCCCGAAGCCATAGATCAGCTGATGCGGTATTCGGAGCAACGTGGCGATACCGGGGAGGGCAGCAAAGAACTGTTTTACTACAATCAGATACTGGTAGCCACCTGCCGCACCGAAGCAAAGTTTGGCAGCATCACCACTCGCATAGAAAAACACTTTTACCGCTGGACCGACCCCTACCCCCGTACCCTCAACGATTTGGCACACGGGCAGTCTTCACCCAACGACCAACAGCGTTTAGTGGCGGGTATGCTCGACCGCAGAAATTTATTGGATATTATCCGGGTGTTCACCGTTTTCTCGACCAACGACAAAGGGCAAAAAATAAAAATCGTGGGTAGATACCAGCAGTTTAGAGCCGTGAAAATTGCCACAAAACGATTGATTGAGGGTAAAAACCCAACCGAAAGAGGGGGTATCATTTGGCATACCCAAGGATCGGGCAAATCGCTCACGATGATGTTCATGGTGCGTGAAATGAAGCTAAGGCCCGAACTGATGTCCTGGAAGATCATTTTCGTTACCGACCGAACCCAACTGGAAGAACAGTTGTCAGAAACAGGGCAAAGCATTGGTTTTGCCATCAAGACAGCCAATTTTATCAGCCCTAGAAGCCCCGCCAATGGGCAGAGTTTGAAAGAGCTGTTGCGCAACGACAACTCTGATTTGGTCATGGCGATGATCCATAAGTTTCAGGAAAACGGTGATTTAAGCGGCCTGGAAATCTTCCCCGAACTCAATAGGAGCAGCAACATATTGGTGATGACAGACGAAGCGCACCGGTCACAGTATTCGCTGCTGGCCGCCAACCTAGACCGCGCCGTGCCTAATGCCACCTCCATAGGCTTCACCGGAACACCAACTGCCAAAACTGAAAAGAAATACAAAGACTACATTGATAAGTACACCATGCGGCAGGCCATTGACGATGGCGTTACCCTGGAAATAGTGTATGAGGGCTTTACCCACAATGCCGAAGTAGAAGACAAAAAAGGAATGGACGATAGGTTTGCCGATGTATTCAGCGACTATCAACTCACCGAAAGGCTGCAAATATTGGGCTTTGGTTCTCGTGATGCCTACTTAGACAGTATGAGCACCATTAAAGAAAAAGCCAAAAGTATGGTCAATCACTACGTAGAACATATTTTTTCGGGTGGTTTTAAGGCTCAAATTGTGGCCAATTCGCGCATAGCAGCGGTTCGGTACAAAGCAGCCGTAGATGAGGCCTTAAAGAATAAAATAGCCGAATTGGAGATTGAAAATCCCATGCTGGTAAATCTGGCAGTACTGAGAACATTAGAGACGGCGGTAGTTATTTCGGGCAACCACAACGACGAGCTTGAAATAAAGGCGTACACCAATGCCGACTATCATAAAAAGAGCATCAAACGCTTCAAATTACCTTTTGGCAAAACCGACGAGGAAGACACCTCACTCAACGGCAATGTGGGTATCGTAATCGTCAACAACATGTTGCTGACCGGTTTTGATGCCCCCATTGAACAGGTACTGTACTTAGATAGAGTCATTGTTGCGCACAACTTATTACAAACCATAGCGAGGGTAAACCGCGTGGGTCCCGAAGGAAAAGACAAAGGTTTTGTGGTAGATTATGTAGGTGTAGGGCATCACCTCAAAAGAGCTTTGAATGTATATGCCGAAAAAGAATTACAAGAAATTATTGATTGCCTATCAGATGATGACGCAGAACTGAGGGATTTAATAAAAGCCCATCAAGACATTTGGAATTTCCTGAAAGTATATGGATTGGAAGACCTTTCTGACTCAGACGCTTTCTTTGATGTGTTTTATGATGAAGACATTCGGTTTGAATATATCAAGCTCTACAATACGCTTACAAGCTGCTTCAACACCGTTTTGCCACGCAAGGAAGCCCTGGACTTTTTCAACGATTGGAAAGCATTCACCGAAATCAACGCCTTAGCCAACAAACATTTTAGGGACGGTAGGTTCAGTATGAAGGGCATACCTCCCAAGCTGAGAGCCATCGCAGACCAATACCTCATCTCCAAAGGTATTGAACAGAAGGTTGCACCCATTTCTATCATAGCAGACGACTTTTTTAATAAAGTAGTAGCCGGCAAAAAACGAGAAAAGACCAAAGCCGCCGAAGTGGAACACGCCATTCGGCACTTTATAGACCTGAATATTGATGAAGACCCGGAATTGTTTGCTTCCTTTGCCCAGGCATTGGAGGAGCTTCTGCAAAACTTCAAAGGAAACTGGAAACTGATTTATGAAGAGTTAGAAAAACTGAGGGAAAAAATAAAAAACCGGGAAAAGGAAGAAACCTATGGCTTAGACCGTAAAAAGAAAATGCCCTTCTTCCGAATTTTCAAAGCCGAGTTGTTCGACAATCGGGATTTGACCGAAGACGAAATTGCCCGAAACGTAAACCTAACCCAGCATATTTTTAACCTAGTGGCTAACGAAATTAGGCTGACAGGATTTTGGGACAGCGCACCCGCTCAAAACAGGTTAAAAGGTGATTTGCAAAAATTACTATTGTCGATTGAGTTCAAAGATTTACCAAACATCATTACAAAGCGAAATGAAATCATTTCGAGATTAATGGAGTTGGCCAAAACCAACCATTTCAAAATAGTAAACGACTGATGGTCTTAGAGTACCTGATAAAATATTCTAACCGTAAAACCCTCAACATATCCGTTGAAAGGGATAGAAGTATTGTTGTGCGTGCCCCTCACTATCTCACTGCCGAAAAGATTGACCAAATCGTTCAATCAAAAAGGCAATGGATCAAAGAGAAATTGAACCATTCGCAAAAGTATCCTTTGGTTGTAGAGAGTAAAGAATTTGTATCAGGAGAAACTCTAATGTATTTAGGAAAAAACTATCAGTTGTTGGTAGTCGACGAGGAAATTGAAGGTATAGAATTTGACCAACGCTTTAAAATTTCAAAATCTAATCAACCCAAAGCCAATGAACTGTTTAAAAAATGGTATTTGACACAGGCACTTATAAAAATTGAACCGTTAGCCAGTAAATACGCAAAGAGTTTAGGAGTGCAGTATAATCAATTCAAAACATCTGAAATGAAATACAGGTGGGGTTCTTGCACCCCAGCAAACAACATCATTTTCAATTGGCGTATCATCAAAGCACCAATGTATGTTTTGGAATATTTAGTAGCCCACGAGTTGGTTCACTTGATTGAGAACAACCATACACCAAGGTTTTGGAACATTTTATCGATTCAAGTACCCAACTATGAAAAGGCAAAAAACTGGTTGAAGAAGAATGGGCAGTTATTAGAGGTAGATTTTTAAATGAAAGTAAGAAAGTAGCCATCGCTTCGTAGCCTAAAAATAGCTCAGAACCAGACTTTGTAGAGAGCCAACTCTAAACTTCTATGTTTGATAGTTAGCTACTAAACTCAAATTGACGTCAAACTTCGGGGCGAAGCTTTGAGCTAAGACGGAAAGTTTAGAAGCTACCTCTCCAATCAAAAAACCCGAAGGGCTTATTCGTCTCTCTTCGGGCACTTTTTGCAGTACCTACCCTTCTTCTTAAAGGCTTTGCAGCACTTTTTCATCGCGCAACATTCATTTTCTACTACGGCTACTGCCCAAGGCTCACTTTTGTTGGTATTCGCAATCATATTCCGGCGTTAGTAACGACTTTCATTAGTTCTACTCCTCGGTCCTACTACTCTCATGGACACTTCGAAGAAATTTACTTCTGGCAGTCATAATTAATTAGACTAATTATAAATAATGACACAAAAATAATACCCGCTGTCGGGTATTGCAAGCATATACCCTATTTATTTCGAATAATTCTAAATAGAAGTCTTCATTCCACTTAGGTATGGGTAAAAAAAGGCCCGAAGGAATACCTCCGGGCCGTATATAATCTGACTAGTAGGGATTTACACTACTTAGTAGTACTCTTTTCCCATACTTCGTGGATGGGGTCGCCTTTGCTACTCTGCCCGGAATGATCCCACTTACCATCTTTCAATGCCCAGTTAAAGGTCAGGTCGGCTCCTACCCGGTTGTTGTCTCGGGAAAAAAACTGAATATGCTCCGTGTACTTCCCGTTTTTAATATCGTAGGTACCGCCTCCCGTTCCGTAAAAACCCTTCACGCCCGGATCAATGGCTGCCCACTGAAAGCGCGTGCCGGATACTATTTTGAGCGTTTTACGCGTACCTCGTTGGTGAATCTCCATGATTTCGCCCGACTGATTGGCTCTACCCATAATATGCCAAGTACCCGCCATCGGTACATTCTGCGCGTCGTCTACCAGCATCCATACCAGCTCACGATCGTCGTTCCGCAACGACAGAATCTGGTCTTTCCGGTCTACCGTAAAGGTCTCTGACGTATTGATTGCATTGGTATCGACGCTGTTAAAATCCGTGGTGTAGGTCATTTTACCATCTTGCATGGAGAAGGTACCGCCCTCGGTACGATCAAAGTACTTGGTGAGTAATCCGTACGATGCAATCATCAGATAGTCATCGGCCACGATCATGAGGGCCGTGCTATTGTTGGGCTGTTGTGATTTCCAGGCTCCTTTGATGGATTGTGCCATTGATAAGTTGATAAGCCCCAGGAAAAGAAAGCAAAATAGGTATTTTTTCATGGTTAAGCTGATTAAGGGTGATTTGTTGATAAGAGTACATTCACCCAAAAACTGTTCCAACGCTAATACCTCACACGTTTCATGGCATGCTCAATACTGCGTTTAATTCTTCCAGCATAGCAGGTCGACGGGGATTTTGTTCTTTGAGCAAAACAACCAGCCGATCAATGGCACCCTTCGCTTTCGGAATCTCCTTCTTGATGGATTTCATCTGAGTAGCAAGTTTGTTGTAATCCGGCCGGGTAGAGACCTCTTTTCCCCAACTTTCGAGCAGTGGCAGGTATAGGGCCAGTAATTCCTCGGGGTATAGTTTGGCTAGGTAGGGTCGTACCCTGTTGAGTGCGTCCATAACAGGGTGCTCCTGCACCAATTCCAGCAGACGCGGCCACTGCTTTTCTTCTATAAAAATGGGCGATAACTCTTGGAACATCTCCAATTCGGGTCTAAACCAGAAGCCTTTCTTCGGCTTCTTTTTAATTTCCTGTATGGTTTTTTGAATATGATCTTCTATCTCCTTTTCCCATTCGGTAGCCAAAAATGTTTTCTTCCACTGCCGGTAGTAGTCTAGGTTGAAATAACGGTCAAACGTAAATTTCCGGGTAAAGTACCGAATCTGTGTCTGATCGTTTTCCTATTGCGCAACGGCTAGTAACTGCTTTTCCCAGTCATTTATTATGCCGTGATGATTTAGCCGCTCCGCTACCAAAATTCCATTGTGAAGTAGCGTTTTGGCTTTTGCATAATCCTTCTGCTCCATTGCTTCATCTATCACCCCTTGCCGTACCTGCGGAATATCCATATTAGCCTCAATTTCCTGCTTCACGGCCTCGGTCCGACCTATGCTACGAAGAAAATCAATACGTCTGGTTCTCAGATCGTCCTGAAAATAACTGCTGGCATTTCGCTCTAATTTTTCCAACACCGTCAAATACAAATCTGGTTCACCGAGCGCCAGCGCTAGCTTTGGTAAGATATTCATCAGCTCGTACCCAGCGTCGCCGTAGTTGAAGTAGGCCTTGTTTTGTAGCCCCTTCGCCAGAAATTCCAATAGCTCTTCTTTGAGCTGGAGGCCCATAGACGAGGTAGCAAGGACGTCGAGCAGCTCGGCGATACTGTAAAATATCCCACCCAATTCACCGGACGAGTCGTCGGTTTCCGGGTAAGCCTTCATGAGTTCTACCAGTAGCACCTGTGCTACCGTGAGGGCATCCTTAAAATTGTCTTTTTCGGCATACTGGTACCCCATCGCCATAATTTTTTCAAGCTCCCGGCTCACTTTTCGAGACTCGTTGTACCCAATATACCCCCGGTCAGAATTACTCCGGAAGATTTTGTTGATGAGGTCGGCGTACTTCTTCCGAACGTCAATACGCTCGTCTTTTTCGGCAAAATAGAGTTCGAATTTTTGGTAAAAGGTTTTGTCCGAAGCGGCATATTCTACCACGAAGCCTTGCAGTTCCGCCAGACTTATTTTTTCCAGAAGCGATTGCAGCGTTAGCTTCTTGTTTTTCGGGGGTGTAGGCTCGGTGTGATTTTTCTTGATTTGCTGCCGTAGCTCGTAGAGAAGTGCCACCACGTGCTTGCATACTTCGCCATCGTAGGGGCAATCGCAAGAGTAGCGTTGAACGGTGCGCCCGTTCAGTAAAATCTCTAATTGGTAGGTATCCGAACCATCTACTTCGGCCTCCCAAGAACCTTCGTCCACCTCATCAAAATACGTGACGGCACCATTCTGGAAATAGCTTTTCCCTCGTTTGACTATATCGGAACTGACTTGGGCTTCAAAGTTATCAAGAGTAATCATTTTGGATAAAATAATAAAAGACGAACTTGAAGTATCGGGTACTGGGCATTTAATCTATGGTAAACATTAAGGGCTTCATTAACAGGAGGTCCTCCAAGGGGTAGATTTGGTTCACGAGCCCCTGTTTCATAGCCGGGGATACCTTTTTGTACTTGGTTTGAAACCGTTTGGCATC
>JBDNFP010000157.1:0-7100 GCA_041689775.1 Spirosomataceae bacterium | reverse complement strand
AGTAGAATAATCTTTATGACGCATATATTGTAGTAGGGAAAAGTGCAATAGCGATAGCACCACAATTCCAGAAAATACACTATTGATCAAACCGCTAACCTTCCTTTCTTTGAAGAAAAATAAAGCTATTGCTAGTAGGGATACAATTACAAACTCAATAAAATATCCGACCGCAGCCCCTTGTTTTAGGGAGGCAAGCAAGGCAAACACAAAAAAAACCGTTATACCAATTGATAAAAAGTGCAATAAAGGTTTATGAGGCATGGCAAGCCATCTAAAGCTGATAGTAAAGGCCAAGGCAATCAAAGTAGATAAGGGAAAAACTAGCTTGTCAAATGTCCAATAGAAAAACCAATCGAATGTAATTCCATTGGAAATGCCAAGTATAACATTTCGATATAAATTAGAAGTATCAAATCCGTTCGATACGAAAATACCAAGTACAATAATCAATAGTCCTACCGCCATCATTCTTCCCAGAAGTCTATACTTACCCAACAAGAATATATGTGCTATTAATACTGTGCTATGCACTAAACCGCTTTGCTTAACAAAAAACAATGAAGCTGCTATCATCATAGCAAGTAGTAAATAGGTATTTTCTTTGTTACTGGATTCGTACCCGAGGGCAACAACATAAACAATGACACAAGTACCGACCAATAACAGGCTATCAACTCTTGAAAAGTATATATTCCAGTAACTACAAAACCCCAGAAAAAAGCAGGCAAACAAAATACTAGCATTTTTTGAAATGCGAAGTCGGTGATGGAGCATCGAAAAAAAAACCAAAGTAGCAACTAGTACTAGTAGCAGCGAAACTAATCGACTGGCAGCATAAATAGCGTGAACATTTCCGGGATCAAAAAATAATTTATACGGCAGCGCAACCAAATAAAAATAGATGGGTGTGTACTGGACTATATAGAAAGGAGGCTCGTTTGGATCAACATAAAGTGGAAGATTATTTACCAAGTATTGAATTGGCATTATGCTGGAACGTTCGCTTCCAGATATATCCGGGTGGTAACTTACCGATAATTGAACCCGAAGGATTAAAATAATAAACAAAAAAAAGACACTGATTAAAATTGCTAAATTTGTTTCATCTCTTGCAATGAGTACGTAAAAGCGAAATAATCGTTTGCTGGGTTTTAAATCATTACTGAGGTTTGAATTTTCCGTGGTATCGGAGCTTGTAAAATCCGGAGATTTTTCTGAGTTTGGCGATAGGTTCATATAAAAACTAGTTGTGACGTTAGATCCCAACACTAGCTACTAAGATAATGTCATTTCATCCTCAATGTACTCCTTATCGAGGGTAATTACAATATTATTTAGTGAATTATCTGAACTTTTTATTTCTAGTCTATGGCTATCCGTTTAGTAACATCAACCCCGGGAGCTCGGACCCTCACCAAATAAAGACCCGGAGGTAACGTGGTAGCATCAATTACTTGTCTTTCTCTTAAAATTGCAAAACGTCGGGTAAGTACTATTGTACCGTCATTGTTATAAAAAGTGACCTCAGCATTTGATAGATCCTCTCTGGTTTCAACGGCAATTACTCCGCCCCGGGTTGGATTTGGAAAAATTACGATACCATCGTCTTCACTGATACTAAAATTAAATCCGTTTGAAAAAGGTGAGTAACAGGTAAGGGTGTTGTTTCCTAAGGTAAACGTCGCTTTGGCTCTTACGGAATATGAATCTGTCTGAGTCACCTTAAGAGACTGGCTTATGGCTGGTAATGGAGTAACACCTTTTCTCCACTCAAACGATTCATTAAGACCCGAAGTTGGAATAATCGCCGCCAGACTGTATGGTCCTGATTTTTCAATAAAAGGTTTTGCAATAGAAGGGCGGACGGTAAGACTTACCGGGACCGAAATCTCAGATTCGCACCCAAAAACATTTCGTGCTTTTACGGTGTAGTTTCCGGTTTGCAATGGCCTGGCGGTTTGACCAATTGCATTGTTACTCCATAGAAACAGGTCATTTCCACCTGAGGCAGAAAATAAATAACCGGTATCAGCGCAAGCTTGCTGAGGGTTGGAAGGGATAATCGTTGGCCGCTCAGGGCGTGCACTACCAGAAAGCGTAATACTTGGTGCTAAAATTACATTTCCGTTCTTATCCTTCAAAGTTAATTCATACGTCCCGGCTGAAGCAGCAGAAATAATTCGGGTGGTCTGGCCCGTAGACCATTCATATTTGCTGTATCCTTCCGGAGCCGTAATCTGAATTGAGCCATTATCAGGACCACAACTAACGGTTATTGCTGGAACGGCGGATGGTAAGACCGGGGTAATTGTTGTAAAAAAACTGGTGTTCAATGTTTCATTCCAAGTATTAGCTAAAACAACATTACCTTCCGGGCCCTCAAAGTGGGTACCATCAGGTCGAGGTAAAAACAGGTTGTCGGTTATGGGTCCGGGAAAGGTTGCATTGAACGTCGTATTGATGACGGCATTCTGACCATTAATTATTTTCTCACTGGTAATGGTATTCCCTCCACTATCCGATGTCCTTGAAGTACGGGCGATAACCCAATAAAGTCTTTTGTCAACATCACTCCCCAATTTATTCATCAAGAATTGCAGATTCTGCTGATATTCTTGGCTGCTCATATCGAGTGGAAAGGTATCACTCTCCCCCTGCATCCATAATATAGCTCTGGCACCAAACTGATGGGCATAAAACCGGGACGCGATTAAAAGGTTTCCATAAGGCATTTGAGTTGGATAATTAAATCCGCCAAACACATTCTTGGTAATTTTTCCATCAGCACTCTCCGCCCAATTTCGAACGGAAGTACCGTCCCAGGCCGTGTTGATAAACAACACTGGAACATTTAGTTTTCTCACCAGTAAATCACCAAGTAGTCCATAGCACCACGCGCCCTGGCCTCTGGGACCGATAGTAGCTGCGGAGGTGAGCTGCGCAAAAGCGGGTTTTGGTGGGTCGAAGAGCGAGTTCACCGTGTTATCAAAAACTACGTAGTTCACACGATCATCCTGCGCGGACAGCCCTGGAAAATCACGCAAACCCTGAGCATTGGATTGTCCAGAAATCAGAAACACCTCTCCTACTCCAACACGAGGTAGTACGTCACGCCCCACCTGAATGCCGGCAAATGATGCTTTAACTTCGAGGGTATACCAGCCTCCCTGCAAACGGATGGTACCCAAGAAGAAACCGCCAGAAGGATTTGACTGCAAAATAGACCAGTCCGTCGCAATTCCCTGCCCTGGAATAACCGGGATAGCCCGTATTTCAACCTGATCTATTGGTTGACTGTATCTTCCTGCCACCGACAGGTTAGTTTGTCCACTTTGATCTCTTTGATAAATAGCCCTGTCGACCGGTGAAGTAATTTTAATTTGGGCCCAAGCAGTGGAAAAACAGATCAGACTTAAAATAAAAGCCCTGAGAAGGAATATGGTGTTACCAATGATTAAGCGCTGCATCCGGATTTTTGGCAATGTGTTAGGTATGATTTTACAGTATATCAATTCGCAAAGTTAAGAAATTATCAGTGTGAAAAGTATAGTCCTCTGAGTGTATGATAACTAATTATGGCAGGCTTTTGCGGATTCTCCTAAGCTAACCACGCAAGAATTTTCAAAAAAATGCTCCTTATCACAATTTTATTTAAAAAATGAAGATTTTCTGAGTGGCAGTGAATTGTTCTGACCTAACTTTGATGATGTATATACCGTGGGAGATATTTCCAAAATTTAACGACTTCTGTTCATTAAAATCATCTACAAAGTAGGTTTGGAGTTGATGCCCTGACTGATCATAAAGCTCTATCCAGACTTCTTTTAAATTTTGAAATGTCTCTACCGTAACTTTCCCATCATGCGTGGGGTTTGGATAAACACTAAGGCCTTTATTGCTTACCTCAGGAATATACATATATGGTTCTGATAAAGGGGAAATGCAGTACAGCTTTCCCTCCTCAAAGATCTCATAGGTACTTACTTTGTAGCTTCCCCCTTCTATGGTTTTTATTCTCCCAGTGGAATTTGGAAGTACGACATCTCCCCTTCTCCATTCGTACAGGAATTGCCCTTGATCAGGGTCGATAGCTTCAAGTGTATACGTACCTACTTTACTAATCGATGGCTTGGTTGGCACTTCTTTAACTACTGTATTAATCAGGATGGAAGAGGCAGAAAAACAACCTTCCTTACTTACTGCACGAGCAGAAAAATTACCCGTTTCTTCTACTAGTCTACTGGCCGTGGTACTTCCATCATTCCACAGGATTGAATCAGAACCGGAAGCCGTTAGCGTGAGGGATTCTCCTTTGCAAAAAACAGGGGGGCCACTGAGTATTATTTCCGGAGTAACAGCAGAAGAAAGAACATTGATCTTAATGCTATTGGAAGGAAGAGAAACACAACCATTTGAATCTCTAACATTAACGAAGTAGCTACCTGTTTTCACAACTGAAATGGAAGATTCCCTGGCTTCTGTGTTCCAACTATTACCAACTGAATAACTTGACAGAAGTTTTGTACTTGTTCCTTCACAAAAGGTAGTGGAGCCTTCCACCGAAACAATGGGAGTAGTAGGTAAAGGGTTTACCTTTACTTCTATCTGGTCAGATTCAGGTGATGAGCACCCGTTGTTATCAACTAATCTAACCTTGTATATCCCCGGAGTATTAACAGAAATGGTATTGGCTGTTTCACCGGTATTCCAAACCTTTCGTAAATCTCCATTTACACTAAGATTTACGTGCTCATTTTCACAAAAAGTTGTGGGACCTACTACCGACACAGTAGGTTTAGTTGGTGATGGAGTAGTAAACACCCTGACGTTCACCGTATTTGACGTACTTACGCACCCAAAACCATTACGATTCGTTACGGAGAAGTCTCCGTCTTGATTGACTTTAATCCGATCATCGGTTTGTCCAGAATTCCAGGAAAACCCTTTACTTACCCCAATAACATGCAAAGCGACAGATTCACCCTGACACAAATTTGTTGACCTATCCGGATTAATTATCGGAGTTGGCGGTTGGCGTAAATCCGACACATTGAATGAAGGTAGAAACAAAACATGACCGTTACTATCCTGCACTTTCGCGGTAAAATCTCCACTACCTACCCGAATGGATTGTTCCCCCTGATTTGTGTTCCATTGGACTGAGTTATAACTTCCATTAAGGCTGAGGGTAAGACTATAATCACTGTTACAGGAAACGGTAAGGGTTGGAACAGGAAGCGCTTGGAGGGGGTTCGATTGGGCCCAGAAATTATCATTCAGGCTATTCCCCCAGGCATCCCCTAATTGTTCAAGCCCCTCATTCTGAAAATGAGCTCCATCGAGCCGCGGAAGTTGGAGTTTATCGGTTTCTGGACCGGGGAATGTATTGGGTATGGAGGCAATTATCTCATTTTGAGCATTAATAATATTAGGGTTTGATCCTCTGACATTGTCATGAGACGAACGTGCAATCACCCAAGGGATATCTTTACCTGTTTCCTGACGTATCTGGTTTATTACCGTCCGTAAATTGTACGCGTAGGAGTCCTTAGAAGTATTAGCAAAATTGTCTGCCTCTCCTTGCTGCCAAAAGATTGCTCTCACACCAGTTATGGGAACATAGTATTTCATTACCAGCCTTAAGTTACCAAAGGGCATGCCAGCAGGCTCATACGGACTTCTACCGTCGTATACACTCACCGTAGACCCACGGATACTTTCCCGCCAATTGATAGAACCTGATCCATACCAACCTACGTTATAAAACAGAACAGGTACTCCGGTGCGGCTTATTATTTGATCCCCTAACCGGCCCCAGCCCCAAGCCGAATTTCCGCGTGGGGCAATGTAGGAATTGGCGTCCAGGTGTGAATATTCCGGATTAGGTAATTCAGTATGATCCGTATTCAGGTTATAATAGTTAATGCAGTTTACTCGATCGTCAGCTGCTGACTTTGCCCCATAATTTAAGTACCCCTGTGCGTTTGACTGCCCCGCTACTATAAATACATCTCCGATACCAAACCTGGAAATTGAGGAGCTCCCTACCACATTACCATTATAGATACCTCTCGCTTCAAGTTCATACCACCCTGCAGTCCAGGTTACACTACCAGAAAAATAGCCCCCGGTAGGATTCTCTTTGATTATAATCCAGTCGCTGCTATGACCTCCGTTCAGCGCCCTAAATTGCACTTCAACACGATCAACTAACTCTGAAAAACCTCCGGAAATAGTAACAGTGGCTGAATTATTCAGATCCCTTTGAAGTACCATCCTCTTTTTGGGATAATTCAACGTGAATGAACTTTGGGCAATACACCACTGAATGGGCAAAAAGAAAAAAATAAAAAAGGAGAGTGTAGTATACTTCCAATCCTGGTGAAACAACATATTCTCAAAAATTCATTACTTAGAAAAATGCAATATTGCAGGAATTAAGAAATAAATCCAACATTAGGATTCATTTCTTAATTTAAGACCCTTTTTATATCACTATTGCTATATAGTATGTTTATTTTTTAATTAGTAAAGAATTGTACTTGTATCCGATTCGCTATTTAATTGTACTAAAAACCAATCCCCTTCTTCCTACAATTATAAATTCTTTGAGAAAAATGTACCTTAATTATTCCCTTTCCCCGTGAAAATAATCAAAGATTATTGAGTTATTTTTCTTCCATTGGCGATAGACCCCAAAAACCAATTCATCCATTAACATGACCATAAATCAAAGCTTCTTATTTATAATCTGAAAGATCAAACTCACAAACTGGTGTAGCATTAGTCATGAATAACTACCTATATTTGTCGATTAGTACACATTGCACAATACTCTATTTTATTGAAGTTGAATGCCAAGAATATACACTCTTATCTGCATTTTGGTATTACTATACCCCAGCAGCAGTCACGCACAATTAACCATAACTTACCCACAAAACAGATCCATTTTTCAGCGAGATAATACCAATAAAGCCTTCGTCTATATTGGTGGAAATTATGCTGGTTGTATGGATAGATTTGAGGCGAGATTTATTCCACGAGTAGATGGTCAAGGCCTAGCCACTGAATGGACAACTATTCAGGATGCACCT
>JBDNFP010000156.1:0-2688 GCA_041689775.1 Spirosomataceae bacterium | reverse complement strand
TAGTTATTTTTACCCCAATCCGGGGTGACACAGTTTAGTTTACAGTCTCAAAATGAAGTTACAATTCTCCTCTAAGAATATTTTTACTCCATCAAAGTTTCGATAATTACATATTCCGAGTTTTGTAATTTTCATTTATATATTTTTGTTAGTGAGTACTGGTCTTTTAGGCTTGCTTGTAACTCTCAAATATACGCAAGTTTTGCAGTACTCTTTAGTAGTATGTTTTGGAAATTAATTTGGCATTCTGTTGAGAAGTATGGTTGTATAGGCGATTTGTAGCATGGCCTCAGAAGATTCTACCGCACAGGCGTCCCTGGGTTTTTTCGTAATCTTTTGCCAGTCGGCGCCTAAAATTGAGCCATCCGAACGACCTTTCGACCTGCCAGCGGTTTTTCTGTGGCACGAACCCTTGGACCGATTCTGGTTTTTGTGCAATCGCTCCGGCGACCCGATTCTATTTTCCAGCCATACTTTTCATAGGCGTGCTGGATGAAAGTTGCCTTATAACCATGGTCGCTGATGATGATCTGCAAGCGAGGAACCTTGCCTTTCAAGCTTTCGAGTGCCCGGACGCCGGCTTGGTTATCAGAGAGTCCGGCAAAAGTCACCTTGACACACCACGGAATGCCCAGGATATCGACTAAAATCGTCCTTTTTCGTCCATTTATTTTTTTATTTCCATCTATTCCCGTTTCTGAACCGATGAATTGAACTGATTTAATGCTTTGACTATCAATAGCAAGCAAGCTTGGCGTGGCTTCTCTCTCCTGCCGCTTACGTTCCTTGATGGCAAGGCAGTCGAGCAATTCCTCCGCCCGGCGGCCCGGCCAGACGCCACGCAGCTTGAACTGTCGAAAATGATAGTAAACAGTCTGCCATGGAGGGTACTTACTTTCCATGTTTCGCCATTGGGAACCCGTGCTGTTAATCCAAAATATGGCGTTCACTATCGTGCGCAGGGAATGTCGCCGGACTCTTTGCTTATCAATTATTTTTTCGACAATTTGCCACAGCGCGGGCTGCCACTGGGAGTCAGTCATTTCAGAGAATTTCTCTTTCATTTAGCTTGTTTGACGGGGCCGCCCGAGCGGGTGAGATTCAACAAGCTAACGACTGGCTCCTTTTATTAGTTTTATACAATCCAAAACATACTCTTTAAATAGCTTTTGCACTTTTCTGATTTAGTACGGTATTTTTGGCACCATACTTTTTATATTGTCGTATTATTTATTCTTTACTTCCCGTCTATTTTCAAGAGATAAGTGCTACTAATTATGCATAAAATAGTAAAAAGTCAGTTTATAAAGGTGCCTATTTCAACCTCCCCCCTCCCCTTATTATTCTTCCTCCACGTAAACAGCGGCACCATCCATTCTTCGGTATGTCGGGTGGCAGAAAGTTATCGCATGGTCATTTTGGTAGGCCAAGATCAAGGTTGCAATAAGTTCTTCTTCCGAGGGTAGGTATAGTTGGTATCGGGTAGCGAATAGTTGTTCGTGCCCTTTCAGGATAGAGCACTTTATTACCGTTTCATTTTTTACCTGCTAATCCCGATTTGAAATCGGGGTTGCTTCCCCTCGCATTTGTAACGCGATCTGCGACAAAAGAAAAGCCAATACTAGGCCCGAGTCACAGACGCGAAGTGATAGTATCGCGCGGCGAACCCACCCGATTGCAAATCGGGTGGTGCCCCATCGGGACTAGCCGTCAGCACCAGCAAGCAACAAAAACGAAAAATAAGAAAAAATTCTCCAAGAACCTTTACACCCTCGCTAATCCCAATTTGCAATTGACATCGTCTACCCTCGCGTTTGCAACTCGATCCGTGAAATTGGAATTCACCGTCACCCACTCATTCCCCTTCATCCACGTAAACACCGGCCCCATCCATTCCTCCGTAGGAAGTTTCAATACAAACCCATGATTCCCGGTAGGGTAGAGGTGCATCTCTGCGGGTACCTTATGGTGCCGGAGGGCTTCGTAGAAAGCAATGCTGTTGTCCACGTCCACTACGGTATCGTCGCCCGAAATACCCAAGTGTACAGCGAGATAATCTACTGACCCTTATGCTGCCGGCTAGGCAGAGCAGGATACTAAGTAGCGTGAATTTTGTCATCGACCAACAAAGGGAAGCGCTATTTTTCTCTACTCGCATCCTCAGTCTATACTTATTGAACGGTACCATCCACGCTTCGGTGGGGAGTTTTAGAATAAGTCCCTGCCACATATCTTTCACGTGGCTACCCTTCGTGCAGGTGGGTGTGAGCTTCCTATCAGCTCCGGGCGTTGGCTTGCAGGTGGTCAAAACGGGGTTGATGAAATTGGTGAAGGTCTGGCGGTGGGAGCGAGGTGGGAAGAGTTCTGATTGTGTAGGTGGAAATACCTGAGACTATGTGAACTACCCACCCACGCCAGAGGCGATGGGATGGGCTTCGGGTTTCATAGAGTGTGCTTTGTTACCAAAGTCTGATATCCTCTCCACCTTTGTAATCGCCAGTTCCTGACGATATATTTTTAATCCTTCATTTAAAATGTTCTTTGCTGCGTTTAAGTCTTGGTTTATCCAACCACATTCACAACACGTTTTTGAGGATGGATACCAACGATTAATTTTAACGATTTGTTTGTCGTTCCAATCTGCTTTGTATTCCAACAGCCTTACAAATGTTCCCCAACTCGCATCTG
>JBDNFP010000155.1:0-23474 GCA_041689775.1 Spirosomataceae bacterium | reverse complement strand
GTAGACATTTTAAACCAAAGGCCCAGAAAGCGATTCGGGTTCCGATCACCCGAAGAAGTTTTTCAAAACGCTACCCTAAATAACGAGGGTGTTGCATTTATTACTTGAATCCACCATATATAAAATATATTGTCATAATAAATACAATCGATTTGTTTTTCTAAGCTAATAGTTTTCCCCTTTAATTAATTCTAATTTATGGCTTTTAGAATTAATTAAAGTTCTCATCGCTTTTTTTAAATAGGTGTGCTTGTTAGACTCTCTTTCATCAATTGCTACCTTACCCGCTGTGATTTTTTTAAAGGTATATAGCCAGTCATTATCTCCTGAGTGAAATGCGACACAGTAGGCCCAAAGTTCTTCCTCAGCAATAATCTCATTTAGGCTGATTACCTTGGGTAATTTCTTTTTCAATTGATTATCAACGACATCGGCAAAAGACATTGCTTTATTGGTCATAGAGTAAGTATAGACTTCCTCAGTACCGTCGGCGGAAATTGCCTCGTGCTCATGTATATCCATTTTCTTAGCAATCAACTTACTGATTTCTTCCTGAGTAAGGGAGTGAAGGTGCTCTCTGATTTCTGGCGCAACGTCAATCTGATAAATCTTGAAGTCATATTTGTCCAGCATTTTACTCCTTTTCTTGACCCCAGATTTTAAAATCCTTGTCACGAAATACAGATAAGTATTATTGACATTTGTATTTTCTACTTTTTCTAAAATATCTTCTAAGATCATCACGGTTATGGATTGTCAATTGAAAAATATAGTTTATGGCCTATTTCATAGATTTTTATGGGTTCATCGTCTTGCAAGTATTTGTTTTTTGATATAATCATTCCATTTCTATTCTTTTCATTTTCCAGATATTCTATTTCGTAAATAGCGTAGCTGAAACTTAAAAGAGGATTGATCAGTAGCAAGGATGAGTTTATGTAGATACGGTAAATCACAAACAATAAAAATACCACAGAAAAGCATTCGTACCATCCTTCAAAACTCTGAAAAAGAAAGGGAATCAGGTAAGTTGCAACGTATCCTATTGATTCGCTATTTTTATTTTTTACATCCTTTACGGTAACAGGGTAGCCATTTGGCGCATCTTTTTCCAAATTATTTAAGGTGGCGTAGCATCCAAATAGCCCCATATTGATATGATACTTAAAATGGCTGACAGGGAAAATTTTGTAAAAAATACTTTAATTCCTACCAATGATAAACCCGCCCAATGTAAGTATTCAAAGTTTTCTGAAATTTGTCGGATAATAATAAGCAGAAATAAAGGAAAATAAGAGGAAACAAATAAAGCGAACTGAGCCACTCTGTGTAAACTATTTACAGGACGTCTGTTTGTTGCCATATCTATAATTCCCCCTTAAAAGCCTTATCCAATAAACTCGGCAACAGCTGCGCCAATTCCTTTTCCTGCTGCGCATACTACTCCCGAATAGTATTCACTTTATGAATCAGCGAAACGAATTCCTGCTGTATGGGTAGGGTAGGTACGGGTACCTTGATTTTGGCCAGCATTTTCGTGTTCAAGGTTCGGTTTCGGTCGGCGGTACCCGCAGAGGCTAGGCTCAGGGATTCGACTCCTTCCTGGGTTTTGAAATAGTAATCCAGGAATAGGGGATTGATTAACTCCTGATTGGGTAGGCAGGTGATGTACCGATGCGAACCCACCCAACCGTCGTATTCGGGCGGTACCAGACTTACGGCCCCTTCCCAGGCTTTGACATTGCTGAGCAGGAAATCACCGGCTTTTATCCAATACGGTTTTTGCCAGATCAAATCAGAACCCTTAAACGCTGGTTTTTCAAAGACACCTCTCCCAAAACTTCTTGCCCCCACTTCGTTGTAGGTTTTATCTAGCTGTACCTCGACCGGGCGGCGGTGCATCGGCGCTACCTCCCGCATGGGAATCCATTCGGCCCCGGCAATAGCCTCGGTGTAGCGACTGAAAAGTAGCGTGGCCCACTCATGTTCCTGCTCCTTGCGTAGCTGCCGGATTTCTTCAATCCGCTGCCGGATACTTTCAATCTTAGCTACAATACGCTGTTGCTCTTCGAGCGGGGGAAGGGGAATTTCTATTTTGAGGAAGTTCTTTGGCTTAATTTCAGTTTTAATCCCAGTTGGGAAGGATTGTTTGAGATAATACTTGAATTCCTTACTTCTGCAAAAGTACCATAGGTAGTCAAGGTCAACTTTATTAGATTTATGAAAATATGTTGAGTAGTGGATTGTAGCAGCAATGTCAAACTCATTTTTATTGATTGCAATAGCACCCTTTTCGACGTTAATTCCTGAAATGATAAAATCATTAGGGCATATTTTTATCAATTTTGTATTTGACACTCCATCCTTTCTCAGTTCAATTTTAGCTTCTTTAAAACCAATTTTTGAGATAATCGGAATCTCCCCTGACGTAACTTTTAAATCGTCAGGGGTTTCTGATCTATTGATTAGAATATCTCCTAAGCAAATTTCTTCCCACTTATGCTTCATAACCTACCACTCCAATTTCGTTTTCAATTTCTTTCATCAGTTGGGCCACACGCGTTTCTTTTTCTAGCAAAGCTGCTATGAGCTCGGCGGGTTCGGCGTACTCAAACTGATCCTTGCGGTTGGGGTTTTTGAGGTCGAGATTTACCGTTACATTGGCCCCGGCTTCGTGGAGTACCGCCGTGCGGGGTACTTTCCAGGCGTTGTCGTTTTCAACCCGCTTGGTCCACCACGCTTTCAGGTCGGCAAATTCCTCGGGCTGAATGGGCTTGGTCTTGCTGTATTTTTTGCGCTCGTCGGGCGGCAGTAATTCGTAGTACCACACTTCCTGCGTAGGGGTACCGTGCTCAAAAAATAGTAGGTTGCAGGGGATGTCGGTGTAGGGGGCAAAAATCCCCTCGCCCAGCCGTACCACGGTGTGCAGGTTGAACTCGTCGAGGAGTTGCTTTTTGATCCGGGCCGCCACGCCATCGGCAAACAACGTACCGTTGGGTACTACCACCGCCGCCCGGCCACCGGGGCTACCGGGCTTGCGGCGTTTGAGCCGCCGCATGATCAGTTGCAGAAAAAGGAAAGCCGTTTCGGCGGTTTTCTTGTCGTCGGGGAAGTTATTGAGAATCCCCCGTTTCTCTTCACCGCCAAAGGGTGGGTTCGACAGAATCACGTCCACGCGTTGGCTATCGCCAATATCTTTCAGCGGAAACCGTAGGCTGTTGCCGCTGTCGATTTCGGGGTATTCCAGGCCGTGCAGCAGCAGGTTCATCTGGCACAGCAGGTAGGGCAGCGACTTGGCCTCCCCGCCCTGAATCGACTGCGTTTGGAGCGTAGTCCGTTGGTCTGCGCCTGTTTTTTGAGGTAGTCAAACGCTTCCACCAGAAAACCACCCGTCCCGGCGGCGGGATCTAGTACCGTTTCCCCGACTTTTGGGTCGAGCATTTCTACCATAAATTTCACCACCGGGCGGGGGGTATAAAACTCCCCGGCGTCGCCACTGGCATCGCGCATTTCTTTCAGAATACTCTCATAGAGGTGCGAGAGCGTGTTGATTTCCTCGTTGTTGGTAAAATGAATGGAGTCGATCTTATTGATCACGTCGCGCAGCAGGTACCCGTTGATCATCCGGTTGCTTACGCCCCTGAACACCGTGGCTATTACGTCTTTGCGCTCGGTACCGGTTTCGCTTTGCAGGCTACGAAGGTAGTAAAACAGCCCCGTGGCTTCGGTACCATCGGTCAGCGTTATTTTTTCGTTGTCGAGAAAAGCCAGCAAATCGTCGCCGGTAAGGTTGGTGTTTTTGGCCCAGTCACGCCAGCGGTAGGGAGCGTTGATGGCGGGTTTATAGATTTTGTTTTCCAGCAGCGCATTCATCGCCTGCACCTGCTCGTTGTCGTCCAGAAATTTCAGGAACATAATCCAGGTCAGCATGGGCAGACGGTCGGCGTCGCCGTTCATGCCCTTGTCTTTCCGCATAATCTGCCGACAACTTTTAATAATGCCCGACAGCCGTTGGGCGGGCGTTTCCTGTTTTTGGGGTTTGGGTTGTTTTGTTTTGGGCATTGGGTAGCTGTTAGGTTGTTAGCTTAACCGTCATTGTCAAAAATAGCTATCAGCTAACGGCTGACAGCTATTGGCTGGTCAAGCTGCGTCGGTGTACAGCAAAGTTTGTAATTCTTCAATTGCTTTCTTAAATCCATCGATTCCGCCAAAGCTACCCACGATTTCGATGGGATTCCCGTGTTGGGCGATCGGCTCGACCGAAATAATATCGGGCCTGATTTGGTTAGGGCCGTAGTCGATGTACTTGTCCAGAATCAGATTCAGTATTTCGCGGGCGCTTTCGCTGTATTGGGCAAAAAAGTCCGGTTTGTTTTTCTTCATCAACGCCAACCGTTCTTTGCGGGTCAGGGGTTGGAGGTCAAAGGCTACATGACAAAGCAGATCAAAAGGATCGGCATCCTGTTGCTTCGTGAGTTCCATCAAGTGCTCCATGGAAATACCCCGACTCTCCAATTCTTCAAAAATACTTTTTCGATCTTCCAGATTGTTCCAGCGATTCCGCAGGTCATCTATTGAGGTAAACATCGTTTTTATATGTTCTTGGGCATATTCGGTATACTGCACGGTACGGAGCTTGCCATGGGCATCCAGAATCTGCACACTCTCGGCCGCGATGGTTACTTCGCCCTCGCTGAGATAAAACTTCTGACGCGGCGTGGGCGCAGGCCCCGCGCCGCCCGTCCAGGGGGTACCTTGCCCCGTATTTTCTTCATCTTCTGAGTCTTCTGCCTGCTCCTCATCGCCTTCGCCATTGGCAGGTACCCATTCGTCGCCGTCGATGACATTTCCCTCACCGTCAATTTCTTCTTCGGTAATCAGGGGCGGTTCGCCGTCGAATTCCGGGTCAGCAAAATTCCGGGTAGCGCTTCCGGTATAATCAAGAATGGTAAAAAACAGCTTGTCTTTGTCCTCACGGACACGGGTACCCCTTCCCACTATCTGCTTGAACTCCGTCATGGAATTCACCAGCCGGAAAAGTACGATATTCTGGCACGTGGGAATATCCACACCCGTGCTCAGCAACCGCGAGGTGGTCACGATCACCGGAATCGGTTCGTCAATATCCATAAATCGCCCCAAATGCCCTTTCCCAACGTCGCCTTCTTCGGACACGATCCTCACCGCGTAGTCGGGGTACTCCTGCACGATATCACGATTCAAATTGCTGATCTCCCGGCGAAACTGATCGGCGTGTTCCTGATTAACACAAAAAACGATGGTCTTACCATACCGTCCGTTCTTCTGCATAAAGTCGTAGAGGTGTTTGGCCACGGCTTTGGTGCGGGGTAGGTAGGAGAGACTATTCTCGAAATCGAGGGTACTATACAGCCCATCGGGAATCACCTCTCCGTTATCATCAAGCTGCCCATCTTCGGGTCTGAATCCTTTGGCGTCGGTATCCGTCACGATACGATGTACCACATAAGGAGCCAGAAAACCATCCTCGATGCCTTGTTTCAGGGTATAGGTATATAATGGGTTGCCAAAGTAGGCATAAGTATCTTTGTTGTCGTCACGTTGGGGCGTGGCCGTAAGTCCCAATTGCGTGGCGGTATCGAAGTAGTCGAGAATGACCCGCCAATTACTATCGCCCGAAGCACTTCCGCGATGACACTCGTCAATGACGATTAGATCAAAGAAATCCCGTGGTAACTGTCTGAATGCTCCAACTCGATTCGTGTCCTCCGCAATGGATTGGTAGGTAGTGAAGTATATCTCACGACTGCTGGGTAATCCCTCTTCGGGTACCAGGCAGCGGGCATCGCCAAATACGGCGAAGTCCTTGGCGTGTGGGTCGGTGACGAGGATGCTCCGGTCGGCCAGAAAAAGTACCTTTGGCCGACGGTGCTCTCCTTTGGTATTCCAGCGGTTGTTCCAAAGCTTATAAATAATCTGGAAGGCCACGGTCGTCTTTCCGGTCCCGGTAGCCATCGTGAGCAAGGCACGCTTTTGTCCTTCCAGAATGGCTTTGATAGCCCGGTTGATCGCATTCCGCTGGTAATACCTTACTTCCTTTCCGGGCGTAGCGTAAAAAGGTTTGAGATATGTATCTTGGATGGAGGCATTTACCGGCTCCACCTGATTTAATCTATTCCAAAGTTCGGCGGGGGTAGGAAAACGGGATAGTTTGGCTTCGACGCCCGAGATAGAATCAAATTCTAGGATTTCGGCTCCGTTGGTAGCGTAGGCAAACTTCAATCCAAGGATTTGAGCGTATTCTTTGGCCTGCTGCATTCCGTCAGCGGCTGATTTGTACCTGCTCTTGGCTTCGACAATGGCGAGTGGCAAGCTTTGCGAATAGCGTAATAGGTAATCGTACCGCTTGGCCTTACCCCGCCGGGCTTTCCGCCCAATGACATTGATCATGCCATCGGTAAAAGTGCGTTGTTCCAGAATCAGGTCATCCGTCCATTGGCTGTAATAAAGCTTCGGAAGTACTTCTTTTCGGCAGGTATCCGCTTCGCTTTCGCGATCATAGAGAGGTAGCATTGTTTCAGGTATGGAGTTGGTTTAGGAATGCGCAGGCAAAATACGATATATAGTGGTATTTTGGAATTGGAGGTGCTCACTAAGGCTTCGTAAAAAAAATAAAATGGTGAATATGTGTTAGCTCCGATAATTACTCCTCAAAATATCTACTGTTGAGGCCCCCAATTCCTAACCGAGGGCACGCCAACTTTTAATTTAACGGTAATGTTTTCCTCTCCGGCTTGTCCAAGCCCTTTTAAGCGCCTTCTTGATGCTCTTGAAAACGTTATAAACGAGTTGAATTATTTTTTTGAAACATAAGGTTTGCAGAACTCCTTGATTTTAAGTAAATAGAGTCATCAAGAGTGCCGCGCGAAAAAATCAACCGATTTTTATTAAAAATTAAAAAAATATTTTCCGAAAAGAGTAGGAAACGAATTTTAATTTCTTTGATTTGTATTATTAAGGGATTTAATAGCACTATGGGTAAATTAGTAAGACTACAAAAAGGCTTCGACATCAAACTCATGGGCGCGGCTGAATATACTACTTCTAACCTACCTGTCTCAGACGTTATAGCCGTCAAACCACCTGATTTTTCTGGGGTAGTACCTAAGCTTACCGTTGAGGCCGGAGACGAAGTATTGGCCGGTCAACCCGTGTTTTTTGATAAGCATAACCCAAAGATTCAGTTTGTTTCCCCCGTCAGTGGGGAGGTCGCAGAGGTAGTTCGGGGTGCAAAACGACGTATAATGGAGATCAGGATTATTCCGGATCGGTCGGAGCGCAAGTACGTACAACACGAACCTGTTGATCCGCTTACACAATCCCGTGAGAGGATCGTGGAGAGGCTCCTCGAAGGTGGCTGTTGGAGTTATATACGTCAGAGACCTTTCTCGCTGATAGCCAATCCAGAAGATACCCCTAAGGCTATCTTTGTGTCTTGTTTTGATACGGCTCCGCTGGCTCCTGATTTAGGATTTATTGTAGATTCTGACCGGGATAATTTCCAGGCTGGACTAGCTGTTTTGGATAAATTAGCGGCTGGAAATCTAAATGTTTGCCTCCGAAAAGGTGGCGGCGAAAAAGACCTCAATGATGGAGACATAAAGTCGGTATCCCCCGACTATATTCACTCGATCCAAGGGCCTCATCCGGCTGGAAACGTGGGAATTCAGATTCATCATATTGATCCGATCCGTCGGGGAGAGACAGTTTGGTTTGTGCATCCGCAGGACGTGATCATTATTGGTAGGCTCTTTAAGGAAGGTCGCTACCG
The DNA here is from genome assembly GCA_041689775.1 of Spirosomataceae bacterium. Lineage (GTDB taxonomy): Bacteria > Bacteroidota > Bacteroidia > Cytophagales > Spirosomataceae > JBDNFP01. The sequence continues at coordinate 15,664 of JBDNFP010000155.1, read as the reverse complement.
CGCCGACCGCACCGTAGCCTTAACGGGTAGTTCAGTTTCGGGTCGCCAATACTATTCTGTACTGACTGGTCAGAAATTATCTACCCTACTAGAAAATCGAATCAATGAGGCAAAACCGAGGATCATACAAGGGAATGTGCTTTCGGGTACTACCACTTTAATAGACGACTTTGTGTCGCACTATACCAATCAAATCACGGTCATACCCGAAGGTGATGAACCGGAGTTTTTGGGGTGGCTGACGCCGGGGCTGGAAAAGTTGAGCCTGTCGCATTCGTATTTTTCGTGGCTGTTTCCAAAGAAAAGCTACACCCTAAATACCAATATGCACGGGGAGGAGCGGGCCTTTGTCATGACCGGGCAGTACGATAAAGTACTACCCATGAACATTATGCCGGTGTTTCTGCTAAAAGCGATTCTGGCGCGGGATATTGAGAGAATGGAGGCATTGGGTATCTACGAAGTGGCCGAAGAAGACTTTGCGCTCTGTGAGTTTATGTGTACTTCCAAGATTGAGGTACAGCGTATCATCTCCGAAGGCCTAGACTACATAAGGCAAGAAGGGTAGGGACTGCGGAGTAGTCAAGAGTGTATGAGTTTAAAGTTAATGCGTTGAAAGTGTTTGATTTTAAGGGTAATAGGTCTTTTAACTTTCTACTCCTGAACACTGAACTCAAAATATACTAGTTAAATCAAATTAATCACATTATCTGAGCATATCTGTGAAACCAATCCGAAGCTTAGTTGATTCTCTGAAACCACATTTTAGTAAAGGGGGACGATTTGAAAAACTACACCCCGCGTTTGATGCCCTCGAAACATTTCTTTTTGTACCGGGCCACACCACCGAGCAAGGCGTGCACATTCGTGACGCCATGGATCTAAAACGGACTATGTTTGTGGTCATCATAGCGTTAATACCCACGCTTCTCTTTGGTATGTGGAACGTAGGGCATCAGCACTATCAGGCCTACGGAATGACCGTTTCCTGGTTTGATAGCTTTCTTTTTGGTTTCCAGAAGGTACTTCCCATTGTCATTGTCTCGTACGCCGTCGGCTTAGGGGTCGAGTTTATTTTTGCGGTGCTGCGCGGGCATCAGGTCAGCGAAGGCTACCTCGTCACGGGCATGCTCATACCCCTGACCTTACCCATAACTATCCCATTATGGATGGTAGCGTTAGCGGCTATTTTTTGTACGGTACTGGGTAAAGAAATATTTGGCGGTACGGGCATGAATTTCATGAACCCTGCCTTGTTAGCGCGAGCTTTTCTGTTCTTCTCTTTTCCCGCCTACATGAGTGGCGATATCTGGACCGACCTCTCACCCGAAGTGGGTCATGCGCTGGTGGACGCATACTCCGGGGCTACTAATTTGGTTACTTTCGATAGTGACTTCAACCTGCTACCCTCAGTTTCGGATATGTTTTGGGGTTTTGAACAGGGTTCTATTGGTGAAACTAGCGCCTTTGCCTGCCTCATTGGGGCTGTTGTTTTGATTGGTTCTGGCGTAGGAAGTTGGAAAATTATTGTTTCGTGCTGTATCGGATTAATCGGAATGGGGCTGGTGATGAATCTGCTCGCCCCAGTTGATATTCCTACCCACGCCATGCATACACCGGCTTACTACCACCTGCTGATCGGTAGCTTTGCTTTTGGCGCTGTATACATGGCCACTGACCCCGTCAGCGCGGCTCATACCGAAAAAGGGAAATGGATTTATGGTATTATGATCGGAGCCTTCACGGTAATCCTACGTGTATTTAATCCAGCGTATCCTGAAGGAGTGATGCTCAGTATATTATTGATGAACGTGTTCGCTCCTCTGATTGATAACCTTGTCGTAGAACAACATATTAAAACCCGGATCAAACGTGCATAGTAACCAATATACCCTTATTTACGCGGCGGTACTTTCCATCCTGACGGCCGTTATTCTGGCCGTGACAGCCGAAGGACTCAAACCTGCCCAGGAGGCAAACATCGCACTGGATACGAAGTCCAATATTCTGAAAGCAGTCCGGCTCGACTATTCCGAGCGTGGACAGATAGAAAACGCCTACGATGATAATATCAAGGAGATGGTATTGAATTCTTCCGGAGAAAAAATGGAAGGAGTGGATGCAAAGTCGGTTCAGCTGAAAAACGAAATTAATAAAGCCCCGGATGAACGTCGGCTACCGCTGTATGTATACCAGGGCGAAGGGGGAAAGCAATACTACATTGTGCCGGTGCGGGGTGTGGGTTTGTGGGGGCCTATTTGGGGCTATGTTTCGCTGGAAAATGATTTCAATACAGTATATGCTGCTTACTTCGACCACAAAGGCGAAACGCCGGGTTTGGGCGCCGAGATAGCCGAAAAGCCCTTCCAGGAGCAATTTCAGGGAAAGCAAATTATGGCTGACGGGGAATTCGTTTCCGTCAATGTAGTGAAGACAACCGCCAAAATACCCTACGGAGATGAGCATCGGGTAGATGCTATATCGGGAGGTACGATTACTTCCAACGGTACGGACGAAATGCTAAAAAACTGCATTGAACCTTACCTGACCTACTTTGGAAAAGTGAAGAAATAACGAAAAGATAGAAGTTAGATAATCTAAAATAACAACACCCATGAGTACAGACGCAACGACCGAAGCCCCGGTGAAGGTAGAGAAAAAGAGAGAGGCGTTATTTTCGAAAAAAAATGTGCAAACCTTGCGTGATCCGCTCGACGATAATAATCCGATTACGGTGCAAGTGCTGGGTATTTGTTCCGCGCTGGCGGTAACGGTTCAGGTAAAACCTGCTCTGATCATGTCATTGGGGGTTATTTTCGTAACGTCCTTCTCCAACCTAATCATATCCCTGATCCGTAAATCGATCCCAACCCGTATCCGGATCATTGTGCAGCTGATTGTAGTAGCCATGCTGGTGACCATTGTGGATCAGGTACTTAAAGCCTATATGTTTGACGTCAGTAAAAAACTGGCGGTGTTTGTGGGGCTAATCATCACCAATTGTATTGTGATGGGCCGGCTCGAAGCCTTTGCGTTGTCGCAAAAGCCCTGGCCTGCGTTTTTGGACGGTATTGGTAATGGTGTTGGCTACGGTCTGATCCTAATTGTGGTAGCTATTTTCCGTGAATTTTTTGGTGCGGGAACGATCATGGGCATCCAATTTGTACCTCAATGGTTGTACGACATTGGCTATGTCAATAATGGTTTGATGGTACTTCCTCCGGCGGCGCTTTTCATCATTGGTATCTATATATGGTGGCAACGAAGCAGGAATACCAAACTAGTGAATGTATCCTAGATGCACACATTGAAAGTGGAGGAGTTGATTGTTGATAGGTACGCCCTCAAACACATCAATTTCCAAGCTTTTTACTTCTTAACTCCGAAAAAATGCAGCATTTATTAAACCTTCTGATAAAGTCTATCTTCGTTGAGAACGTAATCTTTGCGTTCTTTTTGGGAATGTGTTCCTATCTGGCCGTTTCCAAGAAAATCAAAACGGCGTTCGGACTAGGACTAGCGGTCATTTTTGTGATGCTCCTTACTACGCCGCTCAACTACTTTATTCTTACCTACATGTTGAAAGAGGGAGCCCTCAGCTGGGTGCACCCTTCTTTGGCTACCGTTGACCTTACCTTTCTGGCCTTTATCCTGTTTATTTCTACCATTGCCGGGGCGGTTCAGCTGGTAGAAATGGTAGTGGAAAAGTTTATGCCGGCTCTTTACACATCCCTCGGTATCTTTCTGCCCCTGATTACGGTAAACTGCTCGATTCTGGGCACCTCCCTTTTCATGCAAGAGCGTGAATACAACTTTACCGAAACGGGTGTTTTTTCTTTGGGTGCTGGCATCGGGTTTTTCCTGGCCATTGTACTATTGGCGGCCATTCGAGAGCGCCTGCGCTACTCTAACATTCCCGAACCCTTGCAAGGCTTAGGTATTGCCATGATCATTACCGCTTTGATGGGAATGGCGTTTCTGAGTTTTTCCGGTATCAAGTTATAATTAATCAAGAAGGACTGCAGACGGGCTAGGCCGTTACGTAAACTGATGCGATAATTTTAAGACTTAACTTTACTTATGCTTCCTGTACTTACTTCCAGTGTTGTGGTTTTTATACTGATTGTGCTACTTCTGGCCTTTCTAATTCTAATCGCCAAAGCCAAGCTCTTGCCGCAAGGTGACGTGCAGATTATAGTGAATGGCAATCAGGACGCTCCCCTGACGGTAAAGCCGGGTTCTTCTTTGCTATCCACTTTGGCATCGTACGATTTATTTTTGGCTTCGGCCTGCGGGGGAGGTGGTACCTGTGCCATGTGTACTTGTCGGGTTTTTGAAGGCGGTGGCGAAGTACTCCCAACCGAAACCAATCACCTCAATCGCCGGGAAGTGAAAGACAACCTCCGGCTAGCCTGTCAGGTAAAAGTGAAGGAGAATATGAAAATCGGGATACCGGAAGAGGTTTTTGGCATCAAAAAACTAGAATGTACCGTTACCTCCAACTACAACGTGGCTACGTTTATCAAGGAGTTTGAAGTTAAGCTACCCGAAGGAGAACACTTGGACTTTGAAGCCGGCGGGTATATTCAGATTGATATACCCGAGACCGTGGTGAAGTACGAAGATATGGATATTACGGCCCACCCCGCATACCACGACCGACCCGATAAGTTTCAGGAAGACTGGGATAAGTTTGGGCTGTGGCCACTAAAAATGGTCAACGATGAACCCATATTCCGGGCTTACTCCATGGCCAATCACCCCGCCGAAGGAAATATCGTCAAACTCACCGTTCGGATTGCTTCTCCGCCCTTCGACCGCGAAAAAAATGGTTGGAAGGATGTAAACCCAGGAGTCGCTTCGTCCTACATTTTTAACCTAAAATTGGGTGATAAAGTAATGATTTCCGGACCCTACGGGGAGTTTCTTATCAAAGAAACCGACCGCGAAATGTTGTATATTGGTGGTGGCGCGGGCATGGCTCCGATGCGGTCGCACCTTTTCCACTTGTTTCATACCTTGAAGACCAATCGTAAGGTTACCTTCTTTTACGGTGGCCGTACCAAGAAGGAATTGTTTTACATTGATGAGTTTCGGCAGATAGAAAAGGAATTTCCTAATTTCAAATGTGTAGTAGCACTTGATAACCCTTTGCCGGAGGATAACTGGACCTTAAAGGAAGATATCAGTGACCCAACCGGAGACGGTTTTAAGGGTTTTGTCCATCAGGTAGTAATCAAAGAATTTCTGAGTAAGCATCCTGAGCCAGAAGATCTGGAAGTCTATTTTTGCGGACCGCCCATGATGAACCAATCGGTTCTGAAAATGGCCGACGACTGGGGAATCCCTTCCGAACAAGTGGCCTTTGATGATTTTGGTGGATGATCCGGAGACTTTTTTTGGTAAGTACTATTCTTTATTGTGTAGCCTGCCAACCTCCAAAGGCTGGATACACAACTCTGGAAGGAAATGCGCAGGGAACTACCTTCCGAATCGTCTACGAAGATGAGGTCTTCCGCGATCTCTCCGGGTCGGTAGATAGCCTCTTTCGGGTCATTGACCACAGCATGTCTTTGTGGGATAGTACCTCCCTTATCACCCTACTCAATGCCAATGATGAAGTGGCGCGGGCTGATAGTCATTTCTCTAACGTGTACCAAAAGGCGTGGGAAGTATCCGAAGTTACCGATGGAGCCTTTGACTGTACCGTGGGCCCACTCGTAAAAGCGTGGGGGTTTAGCTACAAAAAGGGACTTTCACCCCCTGATTCATCCCAAGTTGATAGTTTATTGCAACAAATTGGTTACCAGAAAGTTAGTTTACAAGCGGGACGATTGGTCAAAGAAATTCCCGAAATCGCGATTGATTTTAACGCTATTGCCCAAGGGTACACCGTCGATGTGCTGGCTGATTTTTTCAAAAAACGAGGCGTAAAAAACTACCTTGTTGAAGTAGGTGGTGAAGTACGGGCAGAAGGTAAAAACGAACGGGGCGAAATCTGGCGGATAGGTATTGACAAACCCGTTAATTCTTCGGAGGCCAATCGCCCGTTGCAAGCCGTAGTTACCCTCGACGGCAAGGCGTTGGCTACCTCGGGTAGCTACCGTAAATTTGTGGAGCGCGACGGCAAACGATACAGCCACGCTATTGACCCGCATACAGGTTTCCCCATTACCCATACCCTTCTTAGTATTTCCGTATTGGCGGACGACTGCATGACCGCGGACGCTTACGCTACGGCGTTTCTGATCATGGGGCTGGAAAAAGCAATTCCCCTTTCCAAAGCCCGGGGCCTCGCTCTGTACGGTATTGTGGCTGAGCCGGACGGTTCACTCCGTGTCTATCAATCAGAGAATTTTGAGGCTGAGGCGGTAGAATAAAGACGTTGTATTACTTCTATATTTCTTATTTTTTGCCTCCTTCCAACTTTGTAGGAGTTCTTCTGTAAGTATTTTAATATCTTAGCTACCTTATTTCTGATTTAGGAAAACCATCCATCGGGTCAATCTGCGCTTTTACTCAAAGTGGCAGTTTCCAATACTATGCAAAAACGAATAACCTGGCTTGGTGTATTCTGTTCGATCATGATTCCAGCCGTCGGAATTTTGAGTCGTAAAGGCCCCACGATACCCGCCGAAAAAATACCCGTTGTTTGGTTTATTCTATCTGTTTTTTTATTTGGTATGTGGTTTATTAACTACCATGTAGCCATCTATCTTAGAAACAAACAGGGCTTGCATTTTTGGCGTAGAATTATAGTTATTGCGTTTTGCGATTTAATGATCTTGTTACTTTACTTCTTATTGATAGAGTTAAAATGGCTCCCTATTTCGTCGGACATTTATAATATCAGAGATTACCAGCTTTTGATTCGTTTGGGCTTTGCCATTACCCTGGCTTCCGTGATTCAGTACGCTTTCGTCGGAATGCAGCAAAAGGAAACGTTAAGACGTCAAAATGACCAATTGCGCTTCGAGAATTTGGTGGCCGAGTTGGAAGGATTGAAGCAGCAGATCAACCCACATTTCCTGTTTAATTCGTTGGGTACACTACGGGCCATGATTCACGAAAAGGATGATAACGCCGAACAGTTTGTCCTCCGTCTATCGGCCGTATACCGTCATTTTCTGTCGAAGCACAACGAAAACAGTACGACTCTAAGGGAAGAATTGACTTTCCTGGAAAGCTACATCTACATGCTTCGGTTTCGGTATGAAGGTGCTTTACACGTGGTAATTGATGTGGAAGAAGACGTAGAGTCAATGCTTTTACCGGCGTTTTCTTTACAATTATTAGTCGAAAACTGTATTAAACATAATACCCTATCGGGTACTAAACCCCTATTAGTCAAGATTTATCATCAGGAGCCCGGCGTCATTACGGTAGAAAATAACCGGCAGCCCAGGCTTACTGATATTGAGTCTATGGGAGTGGGGTTGGAAAATCTCAGACAACGCTATAAATTATTAGGAATACCAGATCCTATTACTATTGACGAAACAGAAGCCTTATTTGCCGTATCAATAACTTTGATTGATCCATGACCATACTGATTGTTGAAGATGAACCCCGTTCGGCGAGGTTACTACGTGATCTTATAGAATCAGTGCGACCCGATGATCACATCATGGGTATTTGTGGAAGTATCCAAGAAACTGTGAAGATATTGGCCGACCAATCGCCCAATCTGATCTTTATGGACATTGAGCTAGCTGATGGGAATAGTTTCGAAATTTTTAAGCAAATAACTGTCACAGCCCCGGTAGTATTTTGTACCGCCTATGATGACTTTATGCTTGACGCATTTCGATTTAATGGCGTGGCCTACCTGCTCAAACCTATCGAAGAGTCTGACATCCGTGCTGCATTTACTAAGTTGGAAACAATTACTCAGGCGCTGTTACCTGGTATCTCAAACTTGGCAAAGTTACTGACCTCAGTCAAGTTAAGCCGTTATAATAGTTCATTTTTGGTCAGGGTACGCGAAAAAATGATGCCTATTGCCATAGGCGATATTGCTATGGTTTCCTTTGAAAACGAGGTGCCTTTTCTTTACATCATGAGCAACGAAAAGTTTCCGCTTTTTAAAACCATGGATGAGATCGAAGCTTTACTTGATCCGACCTTGTTTTTTAGAATCAATCGCCAGATGATTGTTCACCGAAGAGCTATCATGGAAATCGAACCTTATTTTAATAGAAAGGTTACATTGGGACTTTGCTGCAAACCAACGGAGAAGCCAGTGGTGAGCCGTTTGAAGGTTACCCAATTTTTGGCTTGGGTAGAAAAATAGAGCAGTTCACTCCCGTATTTGTTCAATTCATTCTGTATTATTTTCGTTTAACCTGAAACGTTGTGTAACTTACCCTAAATACTATACAAACACAAAATATCAGGAGTAGTGGTCTTGATTCATGTAAGTAACGTTGAAGAGTATGTTCGCGTTTGTTAAATCAAGACCACTTGATCTCCCTCCCCTTAGATTACAGCCTAGTTTCTTCTCTCAACGTATTCCCTTCGTTTAACAAAGTCTCGTAAAGCGAAGCAAAAGATGCCTTGATCCAGGATAGGGCAGGCAGCACCCCCACGATCAGCATAATTAATCCAAGAAGTAGAATAAAAATAGAAACAATGGCCAATCCGAAGATTGTCCAAAAGTGGCCCCTTGTCATTTTCCAACTGGTTTCGATTGCTTCCACGGGGCCAAGACCTTTATCCATCACCAGATAAGAAATAAGCGATAGCCTGCACCCAACAATAATACCCGGAATGATTAGGGTAATGAACGCAAGGATAATCAAGACCGATCCGAGCAGGTTAGCCAGCACTATATTGAGGTAGTTCTTTTTCTTAAAGCCAATCAGTAAATTAGTGAAATCAACCTTTTGGTTACGGACTGTGTGAAGGAAAATAAGGTCAGTGGCGTACGTAATGACCGGTAAAAAGAGCAAGGAGTAAGCCCCACTGATCAATAATAGTATGGTAGCAGATTCACTGAAAGGGTTATTTATTCTGTTATTGTTCATATTGACCGGGATACTCACAACCGCCAAGATGATAATTACAAGGAGTAGGGAAAGAAAGTATTTCTTAGTTTGCTGCCACCCAAAATTCAGACTGCTTCCAATGGTGGGTGGGGAGATTAAGGAGATGTTTTGCATAGGATGAAACTAAATAATGGTGAGATGAATACGACGTCACAATAACTAGAATTCAAAAAAGAAACGCAAGATTTTTTGCAACTACTTTGTACAAAATTATCGGAGAGTGATCTGAATCTAACGTGTTTTTATAGCCTTGGGGTATTATTTTGGTGGAAGAAAATACTTCGGTTTTTCCTTTTGTAAAGCCATTCGCCAAAGAAATTGAATTAAGTTCATATAAAATTCTGTTTTCTTTACGTTTAAGTGCCTGAAACCAGGGCAGTCTCGTCTTACCAATCCAATACTTTTTATTTAATGAAAAAATATAACTACCTGATTATGTTCGCATTACTTGCGGCAAGTTTTTCAGGCTTTGCGCAGCAAGAATATCAGTTCTCTATTGATCTAACTCAAACGAAGGATGATAAACTGACGGTTAACCTACTAACTCCCCCAACAAAACAAAAAGAAGTAGTATATCATCTTCCTAAAATTGTGCCGGGTACTTACGCCATCAATAACTACGGATCTTATGCCACCAATTTTAAGGCATTTGATAAAAGAGGTCGAACTCTGAAAGTAGAGCATTCGGATAAAAACAGCTGGAAGATACAGAAGGCCAATAAACTCAAAAGAATATCGTACCAGGTGGATGATACTTGGGATACTCCCGGAATCGTGGAGGATGTTTTCGAACCAAGCGGTACCAATATCGAACAAGACCGGATTTTTGTATTAAATCCTTTTGGATTTTTTGGTTATTTTCAAGGAATGGAAAAACAGCCTTATCGTGTATCCATCACCAAACCAAGCGGTTTTTATGGTTCGACTTCTTTGGTTAATCAAAAGAAGGAAGGGAATGAAGATGTATTTGTAACGACCAACTACCACGAATTGGCTGACGCTCCCATGATGTACAATCGCCCGGATACCGTTTGGTTGAAAGTGGGTAATGCCGATATTTTAGTCTCGGTTTTCTCACCTAATAGTAAGTTTTCTACCAAAGATTTAGCGGCTGATATCAAGCCCGTTCTGGAAGCGCAGAAAGAATACCTCGGAGGCACTTTGCCCATTGATAAGTACGCGTTTATTATCTATATGTCCGATCGTGACGACCTGACCCGTTACGGAGCATTGGAGCATTCGTTTTCCTCATTTTATTATTTACCAGAGACCTTCTCGGCGGAACAACTCTCTTCTACGATAAAAAATATTGCCGCCCATGAGTTCTTTCACATTCTGACTCCACTCAATATCCACAGTGAAGAGATTGGGGATTTTGATTATATCAACCCCCGGATGTCGCAGCACTTGTGGTTATACGAAGGTCTGACCGAGTATGCTGCCCACCATGCTCAGTTGCAGGCCGGCATTATTGATCTAACTACGTACCTAGACCGTCAGGCCGAAAAGATTGAAAACGCCCGTACCCGCTATAATGATACACTTTCCTTTACGGCGATGTCGAGCAACGTGCTGGAAACCTACAAGGATGAATACGCCAACGTGTACGAAAAAGGTGCCTTAATTGGTCTCTGTCTTGATCTGAGACTACGGCAGCTATCCGGTGGAAAATACGGAACCAAGGATTTACTCCGCGACTTATCCAAGACGTACGGTAGGGACAAATCATTTAAGGACGATGAGCTTTTTGATAAAATAACCGAATTGACGTACCCTGAAATTCGAAGCTTTTTTACGCGCTACGTGGAAGGTGGAGAGCTTCTACCGTTGAAGGAGCTATTCGAGAATATTGGAATAGCGTACGAGGCGCAGGGAAGTAAGATGGAACTTGATAAAGGGTTTGGGGTAAACTTTGCTTTACTACCCGGCACCAAAACAATCATCATCGCTAGTACAGCAGGCATTACCGACCTGGGGAAACGTTTAGGACTGGAACCCATGGATCAGATCGTGGCCGTAAACGACGAACCCTTCAACATCGATACCTATGCAGCGGTACTACAAAGCTACGATGAGAAATTTAAGGTAGGTGAAACCGTTTCGTTTACCGTGAAGCGTAAGATGACCGAAGACGTGCAAAAAGAAATAAAGCTAACCGCTGAATTACGGGAGTCTAGTGTTCCGTACCCTACGCTTATCCCGGAGGCCAACGCCACCACCAAGGAGTTAGAGTTACGCAAATCCTGGATGGGGGACGGAGTAACTGATTAACAAACAAAAGCCGGAGGGAGCGCCATGCGTTGGCTGCTTCCTCCGGCTTTTTGCTGGAATTAGACCCTGATTATCTGTTCATAGCCGGCCAAAACGATTGAACGCTTCCCGTTCCAGCGATTCCTGATGATCGGGGTGGGCGACGTTAATCAACGCGCGGGCCCGCTGGGATAAATTCTTTCCGTACAGATTAGCCACGCCATATTCAGTTATGATGTAATGCACGTGCGCGCGGGTTGTGACAACCCCGGCGCCCTCTTTCAGAATCGGTACGATCTTGGAAAATCCTTTGGTGGTGATAGAAGGTAGGGCAATGATAGGCTTACCACCTTCGGACAGGGATGCTCCCCGGATAAAGTCCATTTGTCCACCGACTCCTGAGTAGAGCCGTGTCCCGATGGAATCGGCGCAAACCTGTCCGGTAAGATCAATCTCGATGGCACTATTAATGGCCGTAACTTTCTGATTTTTACGAATAACGGAAGTGTCGTTTGTGTAGCTTGCTTCGAGCATGGCAACCATTGGGTTGTCATTTAGGAAGTTATAAAGTTTCTGGCTTCCTATGACAAAACTGGATACCAGTTTGCCAGGGTGCTTCCTTTTGAGCGATCCGTTAAGTACTCCCGATTCGACGAGCGGAAGTACTCCGTCCGAGAACATTTCGGTGTGTAGTCCTAGGTTTTTATGGTCGGTGAGGTATCGGAGGGTAGCATTGGGTATCCCGCCAATCCCGACTTGGAGCGTAGCGCCATCTTCTACCAGACTGGCCACATTTTTGCCAATCGCCATTTCGGTGGCGGTGGGTTCTTTCGGATCGTGGGCAAATATGGGCGTTTCGTTAAAGTACATAGCGCTGAACGTACTAACGTGTACCTGCGCATCGCCGTGGGTTCGCGGCATCATGGGGTTCACCATGGCAATTACCTTCTTCGCTGTTTCAACGGCTGCTTTGGCCACATCAACGGAGACTCCTAGCGAGCAAAACCCGTGAAGGTCCGGTGGTGAAACCTGAACAATGGCTACGTCGAGGGGCCAGATATTGCGTCGGAAAAGAAGAGGAGCTTCGCTTAAAAAAATGGGTAGGTAGCTGGCTCGGCCGGCCGCAATTGGTTCGCGTAGATTGGCTCCGATAAACAGGGCGTTTGGGTGAAAAGATTCTTCCATGCCAGGAGCCGCCAAAGGCATTGGTCCTTCCAGATGAAGATGGATCGTCTGAACATTTTTTAGCTCAGAGGCCCGATCGGCGAGTGCATGCAGCAACGGGGTAGGGGTGGCGGCACCGCCGTGAATAAACACCCGATCATTACTTTTAATTATCTTGACGGCCTCTTCGGCCTTGATAAATTGAGGTTGCATAATAGGATAAAATTGTGGATGATACCAGTCTTTCGTACAAAGGCACAAAGGACTGGTTTTATATCTATAACCTCAATGAGGGATGTCATGTTAGGTACTGGGTGTAAATTCTTAGCAACGCGTGGTATAGTTCAGGTATTTTCTGCTTAACAATCGTATTTTGTGAAATTTGCTCACTTTACGGTAATACTATCTCATTCCGGTCTTTTATCAAAAAACTCACAGTCTGAATCTTGTAATCTTATAGCTTTTAACACCTTTTTCTTATGAAGAAAACAGAAATTTCACGTCGGGGTTTCCTCACAGGTACTACTATGGCTCTTACCGGAGCGTTGGTGGCTACCGAAAGTGTGTTTGGCGTCCCTGCCTACATCAAAAACCTGGGCAAGCCCAATTCCGTTTTTAACGGGGTACAAGTGGGTGCCATCACTTATTCGTGGCGAAGTATGCCGGGTAGTGCGGAGGATATACTACGCTACTGCATTGAATGCAATATCAGTGCGATAGAACTCATGGGCCCTACGGCGGAGGAGTTTGCCGGAGCTCCCGAAGCGCCATCGTTTACGAGAGGGACCCAAACCGACGAGCAGAAGACAGCAAGGGCTGAATATGCCCAAAAAATGGCGGCTTGGCGGGCGGCAGTATCGATGGATAAATTTGTGCAATTAAAGAAAATGTACAACAAAGCGGGCGTCAGTATTTATGCTTACAAGCCCAATGCCTTGGGATCGAACAATACCGACGCCGAAGTAGACTACGCTTGTCGCGCGGCCAAAGCGATGGGGGCTAGCCATACCACCGTTGAGATTCCTAAGGATTCTTCCGAAAGCAAGCGGCTCGGCGATATTGCGGCCAAAAATAAAATATACATTGGATACCACGGTCACTTGCAGCAGACCTATACGATCTGGGACGAAGCCATGGCTCAGTCGAAGTACAATGCCATGAACTTTGACATGGGGCACTACGTAGCGGCGGGCCTTGATCCGATTCCCCTGATTACCGATAAGTATCAGCATATATTGAGTATGCACACCAAAGACCGGAAGTCAAAGGCGAATGGCGGTGAGAACGTCGTGTGGGGCGAAGGCGATACCCCGATCGTAGAAGCATTGCAGTTGATCCGCAACAATAAATATAAGTTCCCGGCTACCATTGAGTTGGAATACCCGATTCCGGCGGGTTCTGACGCTGTAAAAGAGACCGCTAAATGCGTGGAATACGCGCGGAAGGCGCTGGAAGCGTCCTGATAGCTTATTTTGACCTACAATAAAAAAGCGCTGCGTGGAAAATTTCCACGCAGCGCTTTTTTATTTTCTCTTAAAGCTATTACTTGGTCAGCTTAATCTTATCGGCCTTTGCCTGGGCTTTCAGAGCTAGCTCGGTTGCCAGGAAGCAGTGTTCCTGAGACATGGCGGTTTCGGTACGGTTCAGTACATCATCAACCAACTGGCGGCCGTAGGGTAGATCTACGTCGGTGCAATCGATGTACCGAGTTCCTTTTTGATCTACTAGGAAGAGGTGGTTACCTCCGTCTCGGCCTCCGATATCCACGTTCTTACGGATTTCGATAAAACCCTCCGTACCCAAAATAGTCAATCGACCATCCCCCCAGCTTTTGAGCCCATCGGGCGTAAACCAGTCGATCCGGATATAGCCCATGCCGGCATTACCCCGAATCATAACATCGCCAAAGTCCTGCAAGCCAGGGTATTCTGGATGGTTAACGTTGCCCACCTCCGAGGCCACAATAGCAGCCTGCGTACTACCGGTAAAGAAGAGGTACTGATCAAACTGGTGGGAACCAATGTCACAGATAATGCCTCCGTAGCTATCCAGATCAAAAAACCACTCGGGGCGGGTTTTGGGGTTCATGCGGTGCGGACCCAAACCAATGGTCTGAATGACCTTGCCGATAGCGCCGCTCTGTACAAGTTCTCCGGCTTTGACGGTGGCTCGGTTTTCGAGGCGTTCACTGAACATAATTGAATAAATACGACCGGTAGCCTTCTGCACTTTACGAGCCTGGGCGAGTTGGGCCAGTGTAGTAATACCCGGTTTGTCCGACATATAATCTTTCCCGCTTTTCATCACTCTGATTCCGAGCGGTGCGCGATCTTTGGGTATGCCCGCGCTCACTACGAGTTGTATAGTAGCATCATTCAGGATTTCCTGTTCGCTGTCGGCCCTTTTAGCGTTGGGGTAGCGTTTCCCAAAAGCAGCCGCTAGATCTTCTTCTTTGGCGTAATAGGATACCAGTTCACCACCTCCCCGGCTTACGGCCTCTACCTGTCCGTAAATATGCCCGTGGTTCATGCCAATCACCGAAAACTTAATGCGCGGTGCGGCGTAGGTTGGGGGTATGGGTGCGGCGGGGTTTGACTCTGTCGGGGGTAAATTTAATGCTTGGCTGGCCAGCGGTAGCATCATCAGTCCGGCAGCCGACTGCATGGAATGACGAAGAAAATTTCGACGATTTTTGTTTTCTTGTTTCATAGTATAAAGGAATAGGTATTAAGTACTAACGCAGAATTAGTTTATATTATTAATTTGGTTAAATTAAAAGCTAATATTCTATATATCAAATACTTAAAAAAAGCTAACAGCTACAAACTAATAGCTGTTAGCTACTTAGCTAAATTTGAACGTGAAAAGTTATGGGTGATTCCACCAGTTTTGGGGATGCTTTTTAAGGTCAGGTTGCTGTATTATTTTATAATTTAGCGCTGATAAGAACACCGCTTTTGTAGTTCTGCAGACGGCATAAGTCTTAAAAAAACCATTAACCCAAAGCGTCGATCTAAAAGAATTCTGCACTATAAGGAAGATAGAGAGTATAAAATACTTGGTTAAGTAACGATTAAAAAATAACTTGGTAAAATTGCTTTTCACCTCACGAGTAACTTACATTGATCAGCGAAGACGAAATCAGATATTACAGTCAACTGGACGAGCGCCAGCATCGGGTTTTCCTCGGCTTGAAAGCCAAG